>NZ_JBEXUG010000012.1:0-163473 GCF_040614315.1 Streptosporangium sp. NPDC006007
ATCCGCAGCGAAAAGGGCATCCGCTTCGGCGGACGCCCCCTCCCACTTGCCGCGTGATCACCCAACCCGGTGAACGTTCCCGGTCACCGCACTAGACACCCTTGAGGCGGCAGACCGGCCGTATCCGTCTAGGGGGTAGACGAAGGGAGTGTCATGGCCATCCAAGGCCCCATCCCGATCGGCTTCGACCAGGTCTTCCCGCACGGCTGCTACCTGGTCGGCGACGTGCAGCAGGTCAAGGACTTCGACGCCTCCACCAACGGCCGCACCGTCTACGCCAAGGACAAGACCACCGGCCTTCCCGTCTGGCAGATCTCCGTGATCGACGCCGACCCCGAGGCCAAAGCCTCCCAGAAATCGGTCACCGTCAAGATCCTCACCGAACTCCAGCCGGTTCCCCCGCCCCCGCTGCCGGACCTGCCGATCCCCGCGACAGCGTCGGTGGGGCCGGTGGAGATCGGCCGATGCGAGGACGGCACCTCCTGGCGGCTCAAAGTCCACGGCACCCACGTCCCGGTCGCCGGGGCGACGGGGGCGGGCAAGGGCTCGGTCATCTGGTCGACGATCCGGGGCCCGCCGCCCGCGCCGGGCTGGTGCAGGTCTGGGCGCTGGACCCCAGGCTGATGGAGCTGAGCTTCGGGCGGGGCCTGTTCGGCGACCGCTACGCCGCCACCCCGGAAGGCTGCGTCGCCCCGTTGGAGGCAGCGGTGAAGGTCATGCAGGAACGAAATGATCACCGCCCATCTCAACCGGCTTGAGTACACCGACGGTTACGAGGGACTGAACAGCGCAACGTGAGCGCAGGCGCCCAGCATGCATGCCCCTGGGCACCCGCGTTCGAGGCTATGCCGCTGCGGTAAGCTCCCTGACTCGCTCGCTGAAGTCGGCGAACAGCCGATGTCCGCCGAAGAGCCGCATGCGCCGCTGTAGGTCGTGCACGGCTTCCATAGCACGCGAGGACTTCACTTGCCTGGTCAGACTGAGGGTACGAACACCAGCCGCGTGAGCCGCCTCCAAGTCGTTCCGCTGCAAATGAGATACCGCGAGGGCCGCCTGAGACATGGCCCCGCGCCGAGCGCGCTTCTGGCTCGCGGCGTGGTCTATCGACTTCCGGGCATGCTCATCTGCGGCGTTCGCATCCCCGAGGTCGCGGAACATGTTGGCGTGCTCCCCGTGTAGATAGGCAGGGTCGATGAAGGCCGCCCACTCCGGCTGCTCATCTGAACGTACCTTCGTGTACGCCTTCTCGGACTCGATTACCGCGCGGGCCGCCGCAAACTTGTCGTTGAGCAGAGCGAGCGCTCGCGCTTCGAGACACCAGAGGTCCGCCAGGCAGGCCGGCGAATCGACATGTGACAAGCCGAGACGCCCCGCCTGAGCCAAGCGGCGCCCTTCGACCGGGTCTCCAAGCAGCGTGGCTTGGTCCGCCATGCCAGCCAGAACATGAGACCCCAAGGCCGTGTTACCGGAATCCTCCGCGAGGCGAAGGGGCTGGATCAAGTAGCGCTGGGCGAGACCATGTTCCCCATTGTCGTAGGCCATCCATGGGCTATACCGGCCTGGTCACGCCCGTGACGTACTCGAAGCAGCCGCCGACCTCGGCGTAGCGCGCCTCGACACCGCCTCGAACTACCTCGGCCATCGCTCACACGAAGTACTGAAGACGGTGGCCGACGATCTCTTACCGAAATTCTCGGTCTCCACCAAAGTCGGGTATTTCCCAGAGGGACATTCCCTCGCCCCCACCCGGCTGCGCGCCGGAGTCGAGCAGGCCGCGAAGGATCTGGGACGGGAGCCGGACACGGTGCTCCTCCACAACCCCGAGCGCTCCCACCCCGACGCCGAAATGCTGGCGCAGGCGTGCGCGGTCTTGGCCGACGCCGCGCAGACGGGGCTGTGCGGGGGGTGGGGTGTATCGAGCTGGGACCCGCGCCCGCTTGTGGGCCTCGACGTACCCTGCCCTGATGTCCTCATGGTCCGGTCAGGACTGCTGGTGGGTGTCGACATCCTCGAAGCGGCCGAGGCCCTGGTGACGCGGTGGCTGCCGTCGCAGGTGTGGGGCATGAGCCCCTTCAGCGGCAGTACGACCGAGGCGGTGTGGGGGAAATTCGACCCGCGGATTTTCCTGCGGCATTCCCCGCCAGCCACAACGGTCCAGGCGGCGTTCCGCTCCGCCTACGGCCTGCCCCGGGTCGACGCGGTCGCGGTCGGTACGGACAACGTGAACCACCTGTGGGAGCTGATCGGCGCCCTGGCGTACGAAGTCGACAACCAAGTGGTCCGGGAGTACCGGCAGCTTCTCCAGACCCGCCGTCAGCCCGTCCGAAGTCCCTTCACCACTCGCTCCGCCGTTTCCCAGGCGGCCCCCAGCCGGGGGTCGTCCGGGTCGGCGTAAAGGCCGAGGATCTTCGCGGCGACGAACAGCGTCATCAGCTTGCCGTCCCGGCTTTCCAGATCGCCACGCCGCTCGCTCCGCACACGATCGGCCAGAGCCGGGACGGCGAGGGAGGCACCCCACAAATTCGCCGCGTCCAGGCCGCGCGGGGCCATGCCCCAGTCCTCCCAGTCGAACACGCAGAACACCGGCGCCGTGATATTCGCCCAGTTGAAGTCCGCGTGGGCCGGACGCCATTCGACCACGACCGTATCGACGCCGGGGAAGACGCTGTTGATCGTTCTTGTGACCAGTTCCTGTGTAAGGGTCTCGGTATCCGGTGTCGCGATCCGGTTGGTGTGCTGCGCGGTGAGGGCATCCAGGGAAGCGTTCAGCGCGGCCCACCACTCCTCGGACAGCTGCGGATCCTCCGCCACCACGGCGCTGCTCACCGGCGCCCCCAGCAGCAACTCCGTCTCATCCGCCCGCCACATCACCGACTCCTCACGCCAGGCAACGCCGACGAGCCAGGCCGGTTTTGCGATCCCGCGCAGGGCCTCGGCGGACGCGGTGCCGTCCCCACCCTGGACCCCGATCCGGTCGAGCCCTCGTCTCTCGATACGTACCCACGTATCGCGATCCGTCCGCACGCCAATCGAGCGGCGCTTGCGTACTACAGTGTCCCGATTCAGGCGTGTCTGAAGCGACCGTTCTACACGATCGAGAACCTCATCAACCGGTTCAACCCGCAAATCGACAGCACGAGTTGTATGAGCTGAGAGCGTCATAGGCGTGACCGTAACAGCATGCCGGCCTGCAGAGGCTCACCTTGGTCACAGTGGCGAGACTTCCCGCGGGGTTCCAGCCCGGTAGCTGATGCTGACGTACTGTCAACGGCCAAGTGCGTGTGAGTCTGGCCCACCTTCCGTGATCAGTAGCGGCGGAGGCGACGAAGAACCGGGGAGGACCACCCCCGCGTGTGCGGGGATGGTCCCCAGGCGCCCACCACCCGTACAGCCGTCGCCGGACCATCCCCGTGTGTGCAGGGCCGATACTTGTTCACCTGGGCCTTTAGACGGTGGGGGCCTCGATTTCCTTTGGTTGCTCAGCCACGAGCACCGCACGCCACCTTCCGGTCCCCGCCGGAGGCCCTCAGCGCCGCATGAATCCATCCGAACGCGAGGTGAGCCCGAAAGGCATGATCACCGCGCCGGTCAGACGTTGAAGCGGAACTCCACGACGTCGCCGTCGCGCATCACGTAGTCCTTGCCCTCGATGCGGGCCTTGCCCGCCTGGCGGGCGGCGGCGACCGAGCCCACCTCCACCAGCTCGTCGAAGGAGGTGATCTCGGCCTTGATGAAGCCGCGCTGGAAGTCGGTGTGGATGACCCCGGCCGCCTCGGGGGCGGTGGCGCCCTTGCGGATCGTCCAGGCCCGGGTCTCCTTGGGGCCGGCGGTCAGATAGGTCTGGAGGCCGAGGGTCTCGAAGCCGATCCTGGCCAGCTGTGCCAGGCCGGACTCCTCCTGGCCGACGGACTGCAGGAGTTCGAGCGCCTCGTCGTCGGGCAGCTCGACGAGCTCGGACTCGATCTTGGCGTCCAGGAAGACGGCGTCGGCCGGGGCGACGAGCGCCGACAGCTGTGCCCGAAGCTCCTCGTCGACCAGCTCGTCGGCGTCGAGGTTGAAGACGTAGAGGAACGGCTTGGCGGTCAGCAGGTGCAACTCACGCAGGTCGGCCACGTTGATTCCGGCGCCCTTGGCCCCGGCGTACAGGGTGGTCCCGCCGTCGAGAAGCTTGACGGCCGCCTCGGCGGCCTCCAGGACGCCCCTGCGGTCCTTGTTGGTCCTGGACTCCTTCTGGAGGCGGGGGATCGCCTTCTCCAGCGTCTGCAGGTCGGCGAGGATCAGCTCGGTGTTGATCGTCTCGATGTCGCGCCCGGGGGCGACGCCGCCGTCCACATGGGTCACGTCGGGGTCGTTGAAGACCCGGATGACCTGGCAGATGGCGTCGGTCTCGCGGATGTTGGCCAGGAACTGGTTGCCCCGTCCCTGCCCCTCCGACGCGCCGCGGACCAGACCGGCGATGTCCACGAACTCGACCTTGGCGGGCAGGATCTTCGCGGAGCCGAAGATCTCGGCCAGCTTCTCCAGACGCGGGTCGGGAACGCCGACGATGCCCACGTTGGGCTCGATGGTGGCGAAGGGGTAGTTCGCCGCCAGGGCGTTTGCGGTCTTCGTCAGCGCGTTGAAAAGCGTTGACTTGCCGACGTTGGGCAATCCGACGATGCCGATGCTCAGGCTCACGTGAGCCGAGTTTAGAGGGAACCGCCCAGTGCTATCCGCCTCGGGCGTGTCACAGGACGGTGGAATCGCTCTCCAATCGGTCTCCGATCGGTCTCCTTCCAGCCCGCCGGAAGCGAGGGGGCGGGTGGGCCGGAAGCGCTCTGGAAGGCGTGTCGGGAAGCCAGGAGCCGCCGGGCCTGCGATCATTCCGGGGTGAATGTCATGGCCCTCGCCTTCCAGCTCGCTGTGGGACTCGCCGCAGGACTCGCGATCGGGTTCCTGCTGGGCAGGGCGCGCGCCTCCTCCGGGGCCTCCGACATCGTCACGCGCCTGGCCGAGGCGGAGGCCCGCGCCAAGGTCGCCGAGGAGAAGGCCGCCTATGTGGAGGGACAGCTCGCCGAACGGTTCCAGGCCCTGTCCGCCAAGGCGCTCGACGTCAACAACCTGCGCTTCCTTGAGCTGGCCGAGACCAGGATGGCCGTCGGCCAGGCGGAGGCGGCCGGGGAGCTGGAGCAGCGTAAGCAGGCCGTCGAGCATCTGATCGAGCCGTTGAAGGACACACTGGCCCGCGTCGAGACGCAGCTGCGCGACACGCAGGCGGGTCAGCGGGCCGCCCACGCCGAGCTGGCCAAGCACATCGACGTCGTCCGGGAGAGCAACGACCAGCTGCGCCTGCAGACGACCGCGCTGGTGCGCGCGCTGCAGCGGCCGGAGGCCCGGGGGCGGTGGGGGGAGCTTCAGCTTCGCAGGGTCGCCGAGATCGCCGGGATGCAGCACCACTGTGACTTCGACGAGCAGGCGTCCGCCACCACCGCCGATGGCCGGCTCCGGCCCGACATGGTGGTACGGCTGGCCGGCGGCAAGAACATCGTGGTCGACTCCAAGGTCTCGCTGGCCGCCTACCTGGAGGCCGCCGAGTCCACCGACCCCGACCACCAGTCGGCCCGGCTCGACAGTCACGCCCGTCACGTGCGCGAGCATGTGGACCGGCTGGCCGCCAAGGCCTACTGGCAGGCGTTCAGCCCGGCGCCGGAGTTCATGGTGCTGTTCATCCCCGGCGAGGCGTTCCTGGCCCCCGCCTTGGAGCGCGACCCGGCCCTGCTGGAGTACGCCATGCGGCGGCGCGTCCACATCGCCACGCCCACCACGCTGATCACCATGCTCCGCACGGCGCAGTACGCCTGGCAGCAGGCGGCGCTCAGCCAGAACGCGCAGGCGGTCTTCGAGCTGGGCAAGGAGCTCTACGAACGGCTGGGCAGCATGGGACGGAACATGGAGACGATGGGCCGGTCGCTGAGCCGGGCGGTGGAGTCCTACAACCGGACGGTCGGCTCCCTGGAGACCCGGGTGCTGGTGAGCGCGCGCAAGCTGAACGACCTGGGGCTGGTGGAGACCGAACTGGACATCCCCCAGAGTGTCGAGGGCCTGCCACGCACGCTGACCGCCCCCGAACTCCTGGGGGAACTGGGAGAAGAGGAGTCAAGGCCGCCTCTCGTCTCCCGGCTGAACGGTAAGTTGGCGAACGACCTGCCCTAGAGGCTGTTCCCTGGAGGCGCCGGCGACCGGACACTGTAGGCGGAGGAAGGGATGGCCATGGGGGGCCAAGGTCGAGGGGGACGGCTGATGGACGAGCGGGGCGACGGGCGGCCACATGGCCGGGTGATCGCATGAGTAAACGGAAACGGGGCGGCGGCATCCGGCTGACCGCTCGGGGCGCGGTGGCGCTCGTGCTGGCGTTCACGCTGGTGGGCAGGGTCCTGCAGGCGTTAATCGGGCCGTCGGCCCTGGTCGGCGTGGCCTTCGTGATCGGATGCGGGGCCGCGGTGTCGACGGTGAACCGGCGGGACCTGCTCTCGCTGGTGGTCTCCCCGCCGCTGGTCTTCTTCGCGGCCACGCTGCTCGCCGAGACGATCCACTGCCTGGGCGCGGCCACGCCGATGCAGGCGCTCGGGCTGGGCATGTTCACCTCGCTGTCGGCCGGCGCCCCGTGGCTGTTCGCGGGCTCGCTCCTGGTTCTGATCGTCGCCTGGCGGCGCGGCCTGGCCGGATGCGTGCGCGAGCTGCGCGAGGAGCTGCGGTCCGGCGCCCCCGAGGTTCCCCGCCCGAGGGTGGGCGACAGCGCCGGGTTCGCCCCGGAACCGGAGGGTTACTTCGAACCCAAGGTGTACGGCACGCCCCGCGACACCCCGTAGCCGGGGGCGGGCTGGATCAGACGGTGGCCCGCAGGTCCCTGCGGAGCTCGTGCGGGAGGGCGAAGCGGACGCTCTCCTGGATGGACTCGACCTCTTCGACGTCGTCGAAGCCGTGCGTGGCGAGGCGGGCCAGGACTCCGGCGACGAGCTCCTCGGGGACCGAGGCGCCGCTGGTGACGCCGACCGTGGTGACGCCGTCGAACCACTCGTCCTTGATGAGCGAGGCGTCGTCGACCAGGTAGGAGGCGGCGGCGCCGTGGTCGAGGGCGACCTCGACCAGCCGCTTGGAGTTGGAGGAGTTCTCCGAGCCGACGACGATGACCAGCTGGGCCTCGGCGGCGATCTCCTTCACCGCGACCTGGCGGTTCTGGGTGGCGTAGCAGATGTCGTCGCTCGGCGGGTCGATGAGGTTGGGGAAGCGCTCCTTGAGCCGGGAGACCGTCTCGGTCGTCTCGTCCACCGACAGGGTGGTCTGTGACAGCCACACCAGCCGCTCGGGGTCCCGTACCTGGACGGCGCCGACCGCGTCGAGGCCGTCGACGAGCCGGATGTGGGCGGGGGCCTCGCCCGCGGTGCCCTCGACCTCCTCGTGGCCCTCGTGGCCGATGAGCAGGATGTCGTAATCCTGGGAGGCGAAGCGCTTGGCCTCGTTGTGCACCTTGGTCACCAGCGGGCAGGTGGCGTCGATCGTCTTCAGGCTGCGCTGGGCGGCCTCCTGGTGGACCGTCGGGGAGACGCCATGGGCGGAGAAGACGACGATGGCCCCCTCGGGGACCTCCTCGGTCTCCTCGACGAAGATCGCTCCGAGCTGCTCCAGTGTCTTGACGACATGGGTGTTGTGCACGATCTGCTTACGGACGTAGATCGGCGCGCCGTACAGCTCCAGGGCCTTCTCCACGGCTTGGACCGCACGATCGACCCCCGCGCAGTAACCACGGGGCTTCGCCACTAGTACGCGTCGGGTCGCGGGGGTCTGTGAAGTCATGTTCTTATGCTACGTGGAGTGCCCGCCGGGCTCGTCCACTCGCCCTATGACCTCACATAGTCCTAAAAAGTCCTACTAAGGCACAGTCTTGCCGATTTACTTGCCAGACTGAACGTCGAATACAGACCTCTCTGGGAGACGACATGGCAGTCCCTGACATCGTTCGCAATGTCACCAAAAATGTGCGCGAGGCGCTCTCCAGCCGCGAGGAGTTCAAGGAGAAGGCGAAGGACCTGCCGCTCTACGTGCTCCAGACCGCGCTGAGCGGGGTCGGCCAGGCGCTGCTGCTCGGCGACCGGGTGAGGACCACGATCAAGCGTCTCACCGGCCAGACCGAGGAGGCCGAGGAGACCGACGAGGCGTCCCAGAAGCCCGCCGACCAGCGGGCCGAGGCCGCGGAGCCCGTGGAGGGCACCGAGAGGAAGGCCGAGGAGAAGCCGGCGCGCCGCGAGCCGGTCATCTTCGCCCCGCGTCCGGAGACCACCGCGTCCAAGGACGGCGAGGACGTCAAGGCCGAGGCCAACGGCACCAAGAAGCGTCCCGAACCGGTCATCTTCGCCCCGGCCGCGTCCAAGGCGAGCACCCCCGAGACCGCCACGACCCAGCCGGAGCCCGTGGCGGAGTCCAGGCCGGAGCCCGTGACAGGGTCCAAGACGGCCGAACCCGAGGTGGAGCCGGCGGTCACAGCTCCGAAGGCCGGGGTGGAGACCGGAACGGAGACGGCCGGACTCGGGATCGCCGAGCCCCCGGCCGCGAAGATCGAGGTCACCGAGGTCGAGGTCACCAAGCCCAAGACGGCCGACGCCGCCGCGGCCGAGGTCACCGAGACCAGGGTCGCCGAACCGGTCGCGAAGGTCACCGAGGCCGTGGTGCCCGCCGGGACCGCCGAGGTCGCCGAGGTCGCCGAGGTCACGGTGCCCGCCGAGCCGATGCCCGGACACAGCGGGCTGACGATCGCCTCCCTCCGCGCCCGGATGCGCGGCAAGACCGCCGAGCAGATCCGGGAACTCCTCGCCTACGAGCGGGCCACCACGGCCCGCGCGGACGTCGTGCGCATGTACGAGAACCGCCTGGCCAAGATTGAGGCCGCCGAGTAACCGCCTCCGCGGCGTAGGCTCCCGGCCATGAGCTCGAAGACCACCCCGGAACAACCGCTTCCGGTCCGCACGGTTCTGCAGATGGTCGGTGGCTGGATCGGCAAGCTCGGCACCGTCTGGGTGGAAGGGCAGATCACCGAGCTGACCGCCCGCGGCGGCACGGTGTTCCTGACGCTGCGCGACCCGGTGGCCAACGTGTCCGCCCGGGTCACCTGTCCGCGCGGCGTCTACGAGGCGACCGTCCCCCGCCCGGTGGACGGCGCCCGGGTCGTCATGCACCTGAAACCGGATTTCTGGGTCAACAAGGGCTCTTTCGCCTTCACCGCCCTGGAGATGCGCCCGGTCGGCGTCGGTGAGTTGCTGGCGCGGCTGGAGCGGTTGCGCCAGGTTCTCGCCTCCGAGGGGCTTTTTGGAGTCGACCGTAAACGACGGCCGCCGTTCCTGCCCGGCACGATCGGGCTGATCTGCGGCCGTGACTCGGCCGCCGAGCGCGACGTGCTGGAGAACTCGCGGCGACGCTGGCCCGCGGTCCGGTTCAAGGTCGAGCCCGTCGCCGTGCAGGGGCCGTACGCGGTCGCCGAGGTCGTCGAGGCGCTGCGCGGGTTCGACGCGGACGGCGAGATCGACGTCATCGTGATCGCACGGGGCGGCGGCTCGATGGAGGACCTGCTGCCCTTCTCCGACGAGGCCCTGGTCAGGGCGGTGGCCGCCTGCCGGACCCCGGTGGTCAGCGCGATCGGCCACGAGCAGGACAACCCGCTGCTCGACCTGGTGGCGGACGTGCGCGCGTCCACCCCCACGGACGCCGCCAAGAAGATCGTGCCGGACGTCGGCGAGCAGCTCACGCTCGTCCGGCAGCTCCGCGACCGGGGGCGCCGGGTGGCCGGCGGCTGGCTGGAGCGCGAGACGACCTGGCTGGCGGCCGTCCGCTCCCGGCCGTCGCTGGCCGATCCGGTCAGCGAGATCGAGCGCAGGGCCGAGCAGGCCGAGCAGCTCAGAGACCGCGCGCGACGGTCGCTGACCGCCTCCCTCGACCGCGCCGAGGACTCCCTGGAGCACCTGCGTGCCCGGCTGGTCACCCTGTCCCCCGCCGCCACCCTGGAACGCGGTTACGCGATCGTGCAGCGTCCCGCGGGTGATGTCGTACGGCGCGCGCACGACATCACCCCCGGCGACGAGCTGACGATCCGCTTCCCCGACGGGCGGGCGAGGGTGAGGGGCGAAACTCCGGCGGCCGGGTGACCGCCGAGGACAGAACCCGACACGCGGATGACAGCCGGGGGCGGAACCCGGGCAGCCGGGAGGCGTCAGGAGGAGTTGCGCCAGGTGAGCGAGGGATAGTCGTCGACGACGAAGCCGAGCTCCCGGTAGAGGGACTCCGCGTCCGAGGTCGCGTGCAGGTCCACCCTGCGAATGTCCGCACGGCGGTACCAGTCCATGAGCATGACCATGATCGCCCGGCTGTGCCCCCGGCGCCGGTGGGCGGGATCGGTGGTCATGCCCTGGATGTAGCCGTAGCGGCCGCCGGGGACGGTGGGGCCCGGAAAGCAGTCGAAGATGAGGCCGATTCCGCAGGCGGCCAGCCCGCCCTCGGGGGCGTCGACCACGTAGACGGCGGTGTCCGGACTTTCCAGCCGCTCGTCGAGGGAGGCCGCGTAGGCCTCGTGCCAGTGGCCGTCGATCGGGTAACTGCCGTCCTGCGCCATCCGGTCGGCCAGGATCTGCCTGAGGCGGACCAGCTCGGGGACGTCCCCGGAGGCGGCGTGTCGAACGCTCATATATCCAGTCTTTCAGGCGCTCGCTCCACAACAGCCGCCGGTCGGTGACTCTAGGGTGGGGTGTGTGGCCGATGAGAAGACACCGTCGTACGAACAGGCACGCGAAGAGCTGACCGAGGTGGTCCGCCGCCTTGAGGCGGGCGGGCTCACCCTGGAGCAGTCGATCGAGCTGTGGGAGCGCGGCGAGAGGCTGGCGGCGCTGTGCGAGGAGTGGCTCCAAGGGGCCCGGGTGAAGCTGGCCGCCGCCATGGCGCAGCGCAGACAGCCCGACGCCGCGGGGGGCACCCCCTTCTAACTTCCGGGTGCCCCGGGGCCGCGTCAGGAGGCGATCTTCGACTGCTGTTTGAGGGAGCCGGCCAGGGCCGACAGCTCGTCCCACTCGGCGGTGCCGGTGACGACGAGGGTGACGCCGGGGAGGAGCCGGACGAGTGAGCGCTGGTTCTTGTCCTTACGGAAGCGCTGTTCCCAGGTCACGCCGTTGATCTGAACACTGCCGGTGGCCTCGTTGGTGTTGGCCATCCGGTTGGCGAACCCCGCCGGGGACCCCTCGTCGCTCTGGCCGAGCATCGCGTGGGCGCGCTTGGCGGTGGCGAAGCCGAGCTTCCAGGTCACCGCGGCCTTGCCGTCGGCACCTTTCTCGCCGGTCTGGCGGGAGCTTGTCGGCACCCAGCCCGCGAGCACCGGGTCGGGTGACCACACCTGGTACGGCGCGGCCCGCCGCATGTTGGCCAGGTCGATGGAGAAGTCGATCCTGGGAATGTGCTCGGTCCGGCTCTGCGGCGTGACCAGCAGAAAGACGCCGACGCCGGCGAGGCAGACCAGCATCGCGACCACGTAGCCGTAGAAACCCTGAGTAAACCGTTGCACGACTGTCAAGACTATCGGCCCGGACGGGTACCCCTCCCCACGGGGCGACGGGATCTCAGGGGCGGTGGATCCGCCCGATGATGGCCAGCACGCCCTCGGCGAGGGCGCGGGAGGCGTCCTCGTCCTCGGACAGGACGACCTCGGAGACGGCGGCGGCGAGGGCACCGGTGAGGACCACGACCAGCGCGCCCTCGTCGCCCTCGAACAGGGCGGCGTTGCGCTTGGCCCACTGGCGCAGCCTGTCTCGCATGACCACCTCGAACCCGGGCGGCCCGTCGCCGCGCAGGAACAGCGCGGCGATCTCACGTTCGGCCAGGCAGCCCTCCAGGTAAGCGCGCGCGCCCGCGACGAACAGCCGCATCGGGTCGGTCTCGCCCCCGGCGCGGGCGGCCTGGACGGCCTGCTTGGTCCGCCGGCCCTGCCGATCCTGGAACTCGTCGAAAAGTGTCAGATAGAGGTCTGCCTTGCCGGAGAAGTGGTGATACAGGCTTCCGACGCTGGCCCTGGCGCGGGAGACCACCTCGGTCACTCCGGCCTCGGCGAAACCACTCGTGACGAAGACCTCCCGGGCCGCGGCGAGAAGGGCGGCGCGTGTGGCCGCACCACGCTCGGAGGCGTATGTGGGCACGTCTGTCACCGGCCGTCCCGAGTCGCTGCTCATCGTGGGGACATTATCCTCCGCTGCCCGGCGAGAAAGGGGGCAACTACGATCGTTGCAGTAATCCACGAGAAGAGGGGTCTTCTGTCATGTCCGATCAGACGTCCGTCCCTGCCGCGCTCGCCACAGGTGAACACGCACCTGATCGCAACCTCGCCCTTGAACTCGTCCGGGTCACCGAGGCGGCCGCGATGGCCGCGGCCCGCTGGGTGGGGCGTGGGGACAAGAACGGCGCCGACGGCGCCGCGGTGAACGCCATGCGTCAGTTGATCAACACGGTGTCGATGAACGGTGTGGTGGTGATCGGCGAGGGCGAGAAGGACAACGCGCCGATGCTCTACAACGGCGAGCACGTCGGTGACCGCAGCGGCGCCGAGTGCGATGTGGCCGTGGACCCGATCGACGGCACCCGGCTCACCGCGCTCGGCATGCCCAACGGGATCTCGGTCATCGCGGTCAGCGAGCGCGGCTCGATGTATGACCCGTCCTCCGTCTTCTACATGGACAAGCTGGTCACCGGCCCGGAGGCGGCCGAGAGTGTGGACATCAACGCGCCGGTGGCCGACAACATCGCCGCGGTGGCCCGTGCCAAGGGCGGCGAGCCCTCGGACGTGACCGTGGTCATCCTCGACCGGCCACGCCACGACAAGATCATCAAGCGGATCCGGGAGACCGGCGCGCGGATCAAGCTCATCACCGACGGCGACGTGGCCGGAGCGATCATGGCGGCCCGGGCCGGCACCGGCGTGGACCTGATGCTCGGCATCGGCGGCACCCCCGAGGGCATCATCGCGGCCTGCGCGCTCAAGTGCCTGGGCGGCGTCATCCAGGGCAGGCTGTGGCCGCAGGACGACGTCGAGCGGCGCCGGGCGCTGGACGCGGGCCTGGACCTGGACGCCACGCTGAGCACCGACGACCTGGTCAGCTCGGACGACGTCTTCTTCGCCGCCACTGGGATCACCGACGGTGAGCTCATGCAGGGCGTCCGCTACCGGGGTGGGTGCGCCGTGACCAGCTCCCTGGTCATGCGTGGCCGTTCCGGAACGATCCGCAAGATCGAGAGCGAGCACCAGCTCTGGAAGCTGCGCGCCTACAGCGCGATCAACTTCGACAACGCGAGCTGACCTCTCGCGCCGCTCCCGGTCTCGCCGGTCAGCGGCGGAACCAGGAGCGGCGCGGGCGCTTCGGCGACTTGGCGACGACGGTGCCCATGGTGATGAGCCCGGTGATCTCGATCACCGGGCCGTCGGGAGACGGCGGAACCTGGTTCTTCTTGCTCGCCATGATCCCGGAGGCGGGCATCTCGATCCGGACGCCCTCGGGAACGATCAGCGTGAGGGTCGCGGCCATCACGGTGACCTGAATGGTCACATGGCTGGACTGGAGCACCGCCTCACGCAGGTCGAGCGTGACGTTGGCGAAGATCGCGGTGGCCGAGAAACGGGTGGGCACCACCCAGCGGCCCGCGTGCCGTTGCGAACCGAAGAAGGCCGTCACCGGGCGGACGTCGGTCCGCAGCGGCTGGGCCTCGGGCGGGAGCAGGTCCGCGGTGAGCGCGGCGAGTTCGCCCAGCGTACGGATCCGGTACAGCGAGTCGATCCGCTGCTCGTGCTCGTCGTGGGTGAGCCGGCCGTCGGCGAGCGCGTCACCCAGCACGGCGGCCACCCGTTCGCGGTCGTCGTTCCCCGCCCGCAGTTCGCCGGGGCGCGGCTCACGTCCGGGATCACGGGGCACCGGGGGCGGGGAGATATCCACCCCCATCACGATAATCCCTGCCTGGACCGGAACGAGGGATCCAGCTCCCCGGCACGGACCGAGTCCTCGTGGAGTCACCGTGGCGCCCTCGTCATGGGGCTTCTGGGATCGACGGCCTGCTTCCTCCAGGAGGAGCGGATCCAGGCGTGCCGGGGGTCGTCGCGGCAGGCCATGGACCGCACCGGGGCGAGTCCCGCCGGCACGTTCAAGGAGTGGAGGTCGTCGCGTCGACGGGCAGGCAGGCGAAGTCGCCGACCGCGTGAAAGCGGTCAACGCGGTCAACGCGGTCAACGCGGTCAACAGGGTCGGCGCGGGAGCCTGCTCGCGAGGGTGCGGACGGTCTCGTCGGCGCGGTGGGCGGGGAGGCGGGCGAACCCCACGACCAGGGCCGGTGGTCCCGGCGCGTACCGCATCGGGGCCACCGGCTCGACGGCGAGGCCGCAGTCCTGAGCCGTCTCGGCAACGGCCGGCTCGTCCCAGCCATCGGGCAGCTCGGCGAGCAGGTGCAGTCCGGCGGAGACGCCGCGCACCCTGATCTCGGGCAGGTGCTCGGTCAGCGCGCCCACCAGGGCGTCGCGGCGGGTCCGGTACTCCCGGCGCATCCTCCTCAGCTGCCGGTCGTAACCGCCGGTCCTGATGAGCTCCGCCAGCGCGTACTGCTCCAGCACCGGTGAGCCCAGGTCCAGTTCGGCGCGGGCCAGCCGTATCGACTCGGCGATCTCGGGCGGCGCCGCCACCCAGCCGAGCCGGAGTCCGGGGGCCAGGGACTTGCTCACGCTGCCCACCAGGACCACCCGGTCGGGGGCGAGCCCCTGCAGGCATCCCACCGGGTCGCGGTCGAACCGGAACTCGGCGTCGTAGTCGTCCTCCAGGACCGTCGCGCCGGTCGCGGCGGCCCACTCGATCAGCTCGGCGCGGCGGCGCGGGGAGAGCACGATGCCCGTCGGGTACTGGTGCGCGGGGGTGAGCAGCACCGCCCGTGCCCCGCAGGCGGCCAGGGCGTCGACGTCGACGCCCTCCTCGTCCACCGGGACCGCGACCGGGTCCGCGCCCGCGGCGCGTAGCAGCGGGAACTGGCGCAGGCTGGTCGGGTCCTCGACCGCCAGCCGGATCGGGTCGGGAGGCGGCACGGAGCGCGCGGCCCAGCCGCCCAGCCGATCCGGGGCGTGGGCGACCTGGACGAAAGACCGCTCCGGGAAGTGGGGGGCCTGGACGAAAGATCGCCCTGGGGCGTGGGGGGCCTGGGTGACTGACCGGTCCGGGGCGTGGGGGGTCCGCTCTTGGGGAGGCCGTCCGCGGAGCGTGCGGACGGTGAGGCTCAGCCCCTGGGCCACCCCGCCCACGATCACCAGGTTGTCGGGGGTGACGTCCGCCGCGCGGACCCTCCGCAGGTAGGCGGCCAGTTCCTCGCGCAGATCCGGCACACCGCCGGGGTCGCCGTAGTCGAGCGCGGCGGCGGGCAGGGTGGCGAGCGCCTGCCTGATGGCGGCCAGCCACCGTTCGCGGGGGAAGGCGGCCAGGTCTGGGGAGGTGGGGCGCCGTCCGTGGTAGGGCCGGCGGGCGGGCACCGCCGGATCGTGGCCGGAGACGGCCGGGGGCCGGCCGGCCGCGGGGGCCACCACGGTGCCCGCGCCGACCCGGGAGATCAGGAACCCCTCGGCGACCAGCCGCTCGTACGCCTCCACGACCACCCCGCGCGACAGCCCGAGGTCCCTGGCCAGTTCCCGGCTGGCGGGCAGGCGCGCGCCGGCCGCCAGCCTGCCCTGCCGTACGGCCTGCCGGAGCTCGTGGGCGATCTGGCCGGCGATCCCTCCGGCCGCCCGGTCGACGGTCAGGTGCAGATCGGCCAATTGGTCCTCGATTTTATCAATTTATTGGACCCGTGAGGGGAACCATTCGCTCTTTAGCATTCCCGATATGAAGCCAGTTGTCACCGCCGCGCCCCCGTCCGCGCCCGGTGTGGAGTTCCGCGCCCTGTGCCAGGCCGCGGGGGCGATGTTCCTGGTGGGCACCCTGGCCGCCGTCTCCGGCGTGATCCAGGACTACCCGGTCTACGGTGGCCAGGCGCTCCGCTACCTCCTCGGCGCCGCCGTCCTGCTCACCGTCGCGCGGGTCGCGGGCCTTCGGTTCGTGCGGCCGACGCGCCGCGAGGGCGTGCTGCTGATCGCGCTGGCGCTGCTCGGGCTGGTGGTCTTCAACGTCTGCGTGATCGAGGCCACCCGGCGCGGCGGTCCCGCCCTGGTCGGCACCGTGCTCGGTACGGTCCCGCTGATACTGGCGCTGCTCGGCGGACGTCCCTCTCCGCGCGTCGTCGGGGGCGCGGTGGTGGTGGTCGCCGGGGCGACGCTGGCCACCGGGCTGGGCAGCGGCGATCTGCCGGGGCTGCTCTGGTCGCTCGGGGC
Organism: Streptosporangium sp. NPDC006007; assembly: GCF_040614315.1. Lineage (NCBI taxonomy): Bacteria > Bacillati > Actinomycetota > Actinomycetes > Streptosporangiales > Streptosporangiaceae > Streptosporangium > Streptosporangium sp. NPDC006007. The sequence continues at coordinate 16,391 of NZ_JBEXUG010000012.1, forward strand.
GCTGTTCTGCGAGGTCTGTTTCTCGCTGCTGGCCATCCCGCTGCTGCCCAGGCTGGGCGCGGTGCGCGTGTCGGCCTACGCGGCCATGGCGGCCGTACCGCTGCTGGCCGTCGTCGGCCTGCTGCTGGACGGCGCCGGGATGGTACGGGTGCCCACCGTCGCCGAGGCCCTGGGGCTGGGCTACCAGGCGGTGGTCGTGACGGCGGTGGCGTTCTTCCTGTGGTACGACGCGCTGCCCCGCCTCGGCCCGGGAACCGCCGGTCTGTTCGCCGGGCTCATCCCGGTCGGCGCCATCGTCACCGGAACGGTCCTCGGCCTGGCCTCGCCGTCGGCGCCCGACCTGTTCGGGGCCGCCCTGGTGGTGGCCGGGATCGTCATCGGCCTCAGCGCTACAGCCTCGCCGACGATTTCCCCGGCGGTTGCCGCGTCCTCGATGTCCCCGGCGTCCCCGGCGTCCCCGGCGCCGACGTCCCGGACAGCGACTCAGGCAGCGGCTTCGGCGGGGACTCCGAAGGGGATCTCGCCGAACCCGTCCGCTGCCGGGGCAGGTTCATCTGCGACCTCGGTATGTCCGCCGGCTGCTGGGGAGCCTGTCCGTCCACACTTCTGATGGTCGCCAGCGCGATCGCGATCAGCGAGACCGCCAGCCCGGCGACCACGATCAGCGCGAGGATCACGAGCATGACGATGTTGCTGACCATAAAGGTGTCGCTGGCCATGACAGCGGTTCCAGTCTCCATGACGCCCTCCGGCCTCCACCGGGCCCTGGGCCCGGCCTCTCTTCCAGCTTCCTCTCTGTCTTCGGACAGATGTGGACAAAGGACGTCATAAATAGTCAATCCTTGCTAAAAGTGCTTATTTCATGTCTCGTACCGACTCCCAGGGCGGCGAGACGGGAGAACCCGCACGATCGGCGGAGCCGTCCCCGACACCCGACCACCACGGGAGGGCGCGATCGGCAGGCCGTACCCTCTAGGAGGACCGGAGAAGGCCACCGGCACGGAGGATCGAGGACGATGCCCGAGTTCGACTACACCGACCTGCTTCCCATGGGGCCGGATGAGACGCGATACCGTCTGGTCAGCGCCGAGGGGGTGCGCGTCGTCGAGGCTGCGGGCCGCAGGTTCCTGGAGGTCGCCCCCGAGGCGCTGAGACTGCTGACCGAGACGGCGATCCACGACATCTCCCACTATCTCCGGTCGTCTCACCTGGCCCAGCTCCGCAAGATCATCGATGATCCCGAGTCCAGCGGGAACGACCGCTTCGTGGCACTCGATCTGCTGAAGAACGCCTCGATCTCCGCCGGCGGCGTACTCCCGATGTGCCAGGACACCGGCACCGCGATCGTGATGGGCAAGCGCGGCCGCCACGTGCTCACCGACGGCGCCGACGGCGAGCACATCTCACGTGGCGTCTACGACGCCTACACCAGGCTGAACCTGCGCTACTCCCAGATGGCGCCGATCACCATGTGGGAGGAGCGGAACACCGGCTCCAACCTGCCCGCGCAGATCGAGCTCTACGCCGAGGACCCCGGGGGCCACGCCGACGAGTACAAGCTGCTCTTCATGGCCAAGGGCGGCGGCAGCGCCAACAAGTCGTTCCTCTACCAGGAGACCAAGGCCGTTCTCAACGAGAAGCGGATGCTCGGGTTCCTGGAGGAGAAGATCCGTTCCCTGGGCACCGCCGCGTGCCCGCCGTACCACCTGGCGATCGTCATCGGCGGCACCTCCGCCGAGCTCGCGCTGAAGACGGCCAAGTACGCCAGCGCCCGCTACCTGGACACCATTCCCACCGAGGGTTCGCCCAGCGGCCACGGCTTCCGCGACACCGAGCTGGAGGCCAAGGTCTTCGAGCTCACCCAGAAGCTCGGCATCGGCGCCCAGTTCGGCGGCAAGTACTTCTGCCACGACGTCCGTGTCATCCGCCTGCCCCGCCACAGCGCCTCCTGCCCGGTCGCCGTCGCGGTCTCCTGCAGCGCCGACCGCCAGGCCCTGGCGAAGATCACACCTGATGGGATCTTCCTGGAGGAGCTGGAGACCGACCCGGCCAGGTTCCTGCCGGAGACCACCGACGAGCACCTGTCGGACCACGTGGTGAAGATCGATCTCAACCGTCCGATGCCGGAGATCCTCGCCGAGCTCACCAAGTATCCGGTCAAGACCCGCCTGTCCCTGACCGGTCCGCTGGTCGTCGCCCGCGACATCGCGCACGCCAAGATCGGCGAACTCCTCGACGCGGGCGGCGAGATGCCGCAGTACCTCAAGGACCACGCGGTCTACTACGCCGGCCCCGCCAAGACCCCCGAGGGGTACGCCTCCGGTTCCTTCGGCCCCACCACCGCGGGCCGGATGGACTCCTACGTCGAGCGCTTCCAGGCCGCGGGCGGCTCCATGGTCATGCTGGCCAAGGGCAACCGATCCAAGCAGGTCACCGACGCCTGCGCGGCCCACGGCGGCTTCTACCTCGGCTCCATCGGCGGTCCCGCCGCCCGTCTCGCCCAGGACTGCATCAAGAAGGTCGAGGTCCTGGAATATCCCGAGCTCGGGATGGAGGCCGTCTGGAAGATCGAGGTCGAGGACTTCCCCGCCTTCATCGTGGTGAACGACCAGGGCGAGGACTTCTTCAGCGACACCACCGGCCCGGTCCTGTCCATCGGCCGCCGCTGACCGGAGGCGCGGGCCCGGCTCCCCCGAGCGGGGCCCGCGCGGCCGGGCGCCCTCCCGCCCCCGTGGGAGGTCCGGAGCGGGGGCGGGCTCCTGGAAGGGAGCGGACTCCTGGAAGGGAGCGGACTCCTGGAAGGGGGCGGGGTCCTGGAAGGGGGCGGGGTCCTGGAAGGGGGCGGGGTCCGGACAGGGTACGGACCCCGGGCGAGAGGGGTGCGGGGCCGCTCGCAGGATGCCCCTGGAACGCGCTGTAGCCCTCACAGGACAGTTTTGACGGAATCCTGCGGGATTCCCCCCTCTGGCGCCCCAAAATGTCGCCCTGGGGCGAGCCGGGTCAGCCGGGACCGTCCAGGCGGGGCGGGTGGGACGGGTCAGCCGGGCCGGGTGGGGCGGAGCACCCCGGCGCGGCGGGTGAGAGGTAGATCCGGAAGGCGCGGTCACAGACGTGGAACTCGTGCAGGCAGCGCCAGCCGAGGCGTTCGTAAAGGCGGACGGCGGCGGTGGCCTCGCATGAGGTGACCAGCCAGGAGAGGCCCACCTCCGCGGCGACGTCCCGGACGAGCACGGTGCCGACGCCACGGCCGGCGAAACGCGGGGAGACCGCGACCTCGTGAAGCTCGAAGCGGGTGCTCAGAATCGACAGGTCGCCGGTGACGTCGACCACGGCGTCGGCGACGGGGCCGTAGAGGCGGTCCTTTGGCCAGGGGTCCTTGGTCGGGAAGCCGTAGGCGAACCCCGCGGGCTCACCGCCGAGATAGGCGACGCGGCAGCGGAAGCCGGGGGTCCGGAGGTGACCGGGCAGGCGGCCGGCGAAGGCCCGGATCTGGTCGGGGGTCTCGCACCACGGCGGCGGTGCGAACGCCTCCGCGTAGACCGACTCGAACGCCGCGATGACCGGCACCGCGTCGAGCGTCAGCCCGAACGGCACGGGACCCCCTCAGGACCAAACCAACACCTGCCATCATGATGTACCTGCGAATCTATCGCAACAACGAAAAGACCTGGGTAGCAGGACTGACGCATGTGCGAGCAAGTTGCAATAGTGTCCGAAGAGCATTGATCGACGAGGAGGCAGACCTTCATGGCCGAGTACACCCTTCCGGACATGCCCTACGACTACGCGGCGCTGGAGCCCGCGATCACGGGCGAGATCCTGGAGTTGCACCACTCCAAGCACCACGCCGCCTATGTCAAGGGGGCCAACGACACCCTGGAGCGACTGGCCGAGGCCCGCGACAAGGGCGAGTTCGGCGGACTGGTCGGGCTGGAGAAGACCTTCGCCTTCAACCTGTCCGGGCACGTGCTGCACTCGATCTTCTGGGAGAACCTCTCCCCCGACGGCGGCGACCGTCCCGACGGGGAGCTGGCGGCGGCCGTCGACGAGCACTTCGGCTCGTTCGAGGCGTTCGCCAAGCAGCTGACCACCGCCACCGCCGGCGTGCAGGGCTCCGGCTGGGGCATCCTGGCCTGGGAACCACTCGGCCGCCGCCTGGTCGTCGAGCAGGTCTACGACCACCACGGCAACGTCGGGATGAACACCACGCCGCTGCTGGTCTTCGACGCCTGGGAGCACGCCTACTATCTGCAGTATCGCAACGTGCGACCCGACTACGTCGAGAAGCTGTGGAGCCTGGTCAACTGGAACGACGTGACCCGGCGTTTCTCGACAGCGACGAGCACGAAAGCCTGACTGAAGATCGCAAGAAGTTTCGAGCCGGTCTCTACTGGTCGCACTACGCAAATCGGTAAGCTGCCCCACATGCGTGCGCCGTCCGGATACCTTCTTGCAGCGCGCTATCGGCTGGCCGAGCCGGTTGGGCGCGGCGGCATGGGCACCGTCTGGCGGGCACATGACGAGCTTCTGGGCCGTGAGGTGGCGGTCAAGGAGGTGCGGCTGCCCCTGGTCCTCGACGAGGAACTGCGGGCGGAGCTGTGCGCCAGGACCGAGCGCGAGGGACGGGCGACCGCCATGGTCGCCCACCCCTCGGTCATCACGGTCTTCGACGTCGTCACCGAGGACGAGCGCCCGTGGATCGTGATGGAGCTGCTCCGCGCCAGATCCCTGGAGCAGCTCCTCCAGGACCGGGGCCCGCTGCCGCCGCGTGAGGCCGCGGAGATCGGGCGGCAGGTCCTGGGCGCGCTGCGGGCCGTGCACGCCAAGGGGATCCTGCACCGCGACGTGAAGCCCAGCAACGTCCTGGTGACCGGCGATCGATCGGTGCTCACCGACTTCGGCCTGGCCGCCCTCGAAGGCGACGTGTCGATCACCCAGGCGGGTATCGTGCTCGGCTCGGCCGGATACATCGCCCCCGAGCGGGTGCTGGGCGCCAAGGCCACCCCGTCGGCCGATCTGTGGTCGCTCGGCGCGACCCTCTACTCCGCCGTCGAGGGCCGCGGCCTGCAGGGGCGCCGTACGGCCGCCGCCGCGATGGCGGCGCTGACCAGCGGCGAGCCGATTCCGATGGAGAAGGCGGGGCCGCTGACCCCGGTGCTGCGCGGCCTGCTCACGATCGACCCGGCGACCCGGCTCGACGCGGTCCGCGCCTCCCTGATGCTCGCCCGGGTGGCCGCGGGCGAGCCGGCCGAGGCGCCGGCCGTCAGAAGCACCACGACGCTCACCACCGCCTCGTTCGGCCGCCGCCCGCAGCGCCGCGGCCCGCAGCGCCGCGGCCTGCACCGGGCGGGCTCCGCGCCGACTCCGGCACCCCCGCCCCCGCCACCGGCCCCGGCCCCGGCCCCGGCGCCTCAGCTCCGCCCGCACCGCCGCCCGACCGAGGGCGTGCACCGCAGGTCGGTGGCGCGCCCCTCCGCTCCACGCCCGTTCATCCGGATCCTGCTGGCCTTCATCCGGCTGGTGGTCCCGCGCCCGCTCCGGCCCAAGGAACTCCGTAAGCGCGGATAAAGCCAGGTTCAAGGAAGAATCGCTATCTTCTTCTCATGCCGGAACAGCAGACGCGCGTGCTCGCTGACCGCTACGAGCTGATCGCACCGCTCGGCCGGGGGACGATGGGCACGGTTTGGCGTGCTCATGATCGCTCCCTGGGCCGTGAGGTCGCGATCAAAGAGATCCGTCAGGACCCCGGGCTCAGCGAGGACCAACGCGCCGAACTTCGGGAGCGCATGATCCGTGAGGGTCGTACGGCCGCCCGCATCAGCCATCCCTCCGTGGCGACCGTCCACGACGCGATCATCGAGGGCGGCAGCCCGTGGATCATCATGGAGCTCGTGCAGGCGCGCTCCCTGGAGCAGGTGATCGAGGAGGAGGGGCCGCTGCCGCCCCGGCTCGTCGCCGAGATCGGAGTGGACCTTCTGGGAGCGCTGCGTGCCGCCCACGCCCAGGGGGTGCTCCACCGCGATGTGAAGCCCGGCAACGTGCTGATCACCGAGACCGGGCGGGTGGTGCTCACCGACTTCGGCATCGCCAAGTCCGAGGGGGACAGCAGCCTCACCAAGACCGGCATGGTGATCGGCTCCCCCGGGTACACGGCGCCCGAACGGGCACGCGGGGAGCACAACGGGCCCGAGTCGGACCTCTGGTCGCTCGGCGCCACGCTGTACTTCGCGGTGGAGGGCCGTCCCGCCTACGAGCGTTCCTCGCTCGCCGCGACCCTGGCCGCCCTGATGCGCGAGAAGGCTGATCCGCCGACCCAGGCTGGACCGCTCCGGCCGGTGCTCGAACAACTGCTCGAACGTGACCACCGGCTACGGCTGTCACCCACGCAGGCGATCGCGATGCTCCGGACCGTGGCCGACACCCCCTCGGCCGCCACCGAGCCCCCGTCCATCGAACCCGCGCCCGCCGCGTCCGGAGCCGGAGCCGCCAAGCCGTCGGCCGCCGAGGAGGTTCAGGCGGAGGAGGAGTTCGACGCCGACCGCACCGTGCTGGTGATCCGCCCCAAGGGCGGTCTCCGTCTGGCCGGTCCGGGCGCGCCCCCCGCCAAGGCGTCCGCGCCGGTGGCCGGGGGTGACACCGTGGCCTTCATCCCGGCGGTCACGGCCGGCGGTCCCCCGGTGCCCGCGGTCCCGTCACGCCCTCCCGGGCTGGGAACCGACCTGTTCGCGATCGCCGACCAGAACGGCCGGGGTGGGCGGCAGAGTGCTCCGGTGACCAAGACCACCATCGGCCTGCTCGTCCTCATGGGGGTGGCGGCCGTCTCGCTGTTGGTGATCGTCATTCTGGCGGTGGCGGCCTTCGCCCAAGGTTGATTCGAGCCGCGTCCGGCAGGACGCAGACTGGATTCATGAGCGAGTATCGGATCGAACATGACTCGATGGGTGACGTCCAGGTTCCGGCGAGCGCGAAGTGGCGGGCGCAGACCCAGCGGGCGGTGGAGAACTTCCCCGTCTCCGGGCGCGGTCTGGAGAGCCCGCACATCGCCGCGCTCGGCCTGATCAAGGCCGTCGCGGCCGAGGTCAACGCCCAGCTCGGCGTGCTCGACAGGGAGCTGGCCGAGGCGATCGCCGAGGCCGCGACGGATGTGGCGGAGAACGAGTGGGACGACGAGTTTCCCATCGACGTCTTCCAGACCGGCTCGGGCACCTCGTCCAACATGAACGCCAACGAGGTGATCGCCACTCTCGCCGAGGAGCGTCTGGGCCGTCCCGTCCATCCGAACGACCACGTCAACGCCTCGCAGTCCTCCAACGACGTGTTCCCCACCTCCATCCACATCGCCGCCACCACCGAGGTGACCTACCACCTCATCCCCTCGCTGAGGCACCTGGCCACCGCGCTGCGGGACAAGTCGCTCGCGTTCGAGCGGGTGGTCAAGGCCGGCCGTACCCATCTGATGGACGCCACCCCGGTCACGCTCGGCCAGGAGTTCGGCGGCTACGCCACCCAGATCGACAACGCCATCACCCGGGTGCGCGGCACGATCCCCCGCCTCGCGCAGCTCCCGCTGGGCGGTACGGCCGTCGGCACCGGGATCAACACCCCGCCGGGTTTCGCCCCCAAGGTCATCGAGAAGCTCCGCGAGGCCACCGGACTGCCGTTCTCCGAGGCTCCCGACCATTTCGAGGCCCAGGGCGCCAGGGACGCCCTCGTGGAGCTCTCGGGTCAGCTCCGCACGGTCGCGGTCTCGCTCAACAAGATCGCCAACGATCTCCGCTGGATGGGCTCGGGCCCCCGCGCCGGGCTCGGTGAGATCAACCTTCCCGATCTCCAGCCCGGATCCTCGATCATGCCGGGCAAGGTCAACCCGGTCATCCCCGAGGCCGTGTGCATGGTGGCCGCCCAGGTCATCGGGAACGACACCGTCGTCACCTTCTCCGGCGCCTCGGGCAACTTCGAGCTCAACGTGATGCTGCCGGTCATCGCCCGCAACGTCCTGGAGTCCATCCGGCTGCTCGCCAACGCCTCCCGGCTGCTCGCCGACCGGTGCGTGCACGGCATCACCGCCAACGTCGCGCGTCTCCTGGAGTACGCCGAGTCGTCCCCGTCGATCGTCACGCCGCTCAACCGGCTCGTCGGCTACGAGGAGGCCGCCAAGATCGCCAAGCAGGCCCTGGCCGAGCGGAAGACCATCCGGGAGGTCGTCGTCGAGCGCGGCCACGTCGCCGGCGGCACGCTCACCGAGGAGCAGCTGGACGCCCTGCTCGACGTGCTCGCCATGACCCGGCCGCCGTCCTAGACGGACCGGGCGGGACGGGACGGGACCAGGCGCGGGACCGGACGGGACTCGGCGGAACCGGGCGGACCTGGGCAGGACCTGGACCGAACGTCCTGGGACACTGAGAACCATGACTCAGATCAAGTTCTACGGTCGCCGCGACGTCTGGGCCGGACGGCGTCAGGAGGTCTCCGACACCGTGCACGGCTGCCTGACCGAGGTGTGGCGGCTTCCGGAGGACAAACGGTTCCACCGTTTCCTGCTGCTGGACGCCGAGGACCTGGTCTGCCCGCGGCGGAGCGAGCGCTACCTGATCGTGGAGATCATCTGTTTCCAGGGCAGGTCGGACGCGGCCAAGCGTGATCTGATCCGTGCCCTGTTCGCCGGGGCGCAGCGGGACCTCGGCCTCCCCGCCGACGACCTGGAAATCGTGATCCTGGAGTCACCGCAGGTCAACTGGGGCATCCGTGGTCTCCCCGGCGACGAGCTCGCGCTCACCTACCCCGTCACCGTCTGATCGCCGGGCGCCGGGCTGGACTCTCCCCCCGTGGGAGAGCCCAGCCTGACGTCATGAAGAAGATCAACCGTGCCCTCTACGCCGCCAAGGCGGAACCCGCGCTCCTGGACGTCCCCGAACTGCCCTGCCTGATGACGGACGGCTCGGGAGACCCCTACGGCGACACCTACGCGACCGCCGTGGAGAGCCTGTACGGCGTCGCCTACGCGATCCGCGCCGAGCTCAAGCCGGTGCTGACCTACTCGGTGGCCCCCCTGGAAGGGCTCTGGGAGGGGTCCCCCGACGACTGGGCGTCCATGCGGTGGACCGTGCTCATCCCCCAGCCCCGGCAGGTCACCCCCGAGACGATGGCGCGGGCGGTGAGCGCCGTACGCGCCCGCAAGCCCTCCGTGGACGTGGACCGGGTACGGCTGGCACCGCTGGCCGAGGGCAGGGCGGCCCAGATCCTGCACACGGGCCCGTACAGCGAGGAGCCGGCGACCGTCGCGAGGCTGATGAGGTTCGTCGCGGACCGGGGCCTGACCGTGACGGGGGCGCATCATGAGATCTATCTGTCGGCGCAGGGCCGTACGGCGCCGGAGAGGATGCGGACCATCATCCGCTATCCCGTCGGCTGAGCTGTCTCATCCGCGGGCTGGGGCCTGCGGGTGTCGGTCCTCACGGGACATCGTTGTCCTCAGGTGGCCTATCGAACCCGCCAAACCAGGTCAATAGATGACATGGGTGCGCGAGTGTTTCTCGAACTTCTGGCCAGGGACGCGTCGGCGGTCGAGTTCGAGGAACCCGTACTGGCCGCCAGGGCCGCAGGGGCAGACGCGGCGGCGCTGGCCGAGATCGAGGAGGCCAAGCTCATCGCGCTGCGGGTCCGGGCGCTGCTCCGCCGAGGGCCAGGCGCGAGGCCGAACTGTCCGCGCTGCTCGACACGGCGGGCGACCCGGCCGGGCTGCGCGACCTGGACGCCGTGCCGGAGGCCATCGTGCGCCGGGCCAGGCGGCTGCTGGGCACCGACACCGCCTACATGACGCTCCACGACCCCGAACGGGGCGACACCTGGATGCGGGTGACCGACGGCTCGGTCTCGGCGAAGTTCCGGACGCTCCGGCCGGCCATGGGCCGGGCCGGGGAGGGCGCGAGCGCCGCCGAGCTGGGCCTCGTCGGGCTGCTCGTCGGCGGGGGGCGCGACATCGGGGCGTTCATCGGCTCGGCGATAGGCCCGGTGGTCGGCTACGACGCCCGCAGGGGCACCGCCCTGGTGCACACGCTGACCACCTACTTCGGCACGGGCGCCTCACTCTCCCGTACGGCCGAGGCCCTGCACATCCACGTCGACACCGTCACCCAGCGGCTGGACCGGGTCGCCCGGCTGCTGGACGACGGCTGGCAGGCTCCGGAGCGCGCCCTGGAGGTCCGGCTCGCCCTCCGGCTCCACCGGCTCAGCGGGTGACCCCGAAAGGGGGTCAGCTCGGCAGGTAGCGCCGCCGCACGGTCCGGGTGACCCGGACCATGTTCCGCATCCAGGGGATCCGCAGCGCGACGCGCTTCAGCACGGGGTAGCGGGGCGCGGGGCGCAGGGCGGCGCCGGCCGCGCGGATCTCCACCCGGCCGCCGGGGCCGACCACGACCTTGAAGCGGAGCCCGGCCTCCCGGTTGTCCACCCGCAGGAACGGCCTCCAGTCGCCGGGGGCGAGGAAGCCCTCGCGGTAGATCCGCCGGGTCGGGAACTTGGCGATCAGCCGTCCGGCGTGCTGTCCGGGCACCCCGGGCTCGATCAGCGCGGGCGCGCAGATCTCGTGCTCTCCCCGCGCGGCCCGGCGCAGGACCAGCTCGGCGGGCGGGCCGCCGCTGGGCGGCACGTACGGCACGGGCACCACGACGAAGACGTGGTCGGGCTGCGGGGTGACCGTCGCCCCCGGGGAGACCAGGACGATCGACTCGGTGAACGAGCGGGGTTCCACGCAGACGCCCAGCTCGCCCCGGTCGGACCACCACGGGACGATCAGCCGCTGGGAGTAGTTGGCCAGCGTCCCCGTGCAGTTCAGCGGGGATCCGGTCACCCGGGCCCTGGCCTGGTGGCCTCCGCAGTACATCCGCACGTGGATCTCCCACAGCCCGGCGGGCAGGGGGCGGCCCAGGGCCGCGGTGGCCGCGTCGAGCCGGGCGGCGCCGGTGACCTGGAGCCTGATCCCGTTCCGGTACCGGCTGCGCGTCATCGAGCAGGTCACCGGGAGAAAGTAGATGAGCCCGGTCTCCTCGTGCCTGGCGTAGACCTCGAAGCGGGCGCGGGCCGCGGCGTGGGTGACGTCGATCTGCTCGGGGGAGAGGGTGAGCCCGTCGAGGGGGATCGGCGGCTCCCACATCAGGCCGTCCTCGCCGTGCGGGACGAAGCGCACCGGCTCGCCTCCGGCCCGCACGATCTCCACACCGAGCCCCATGACGAACGCGCCGTCCTCCCAGAGCACCTCCCTGAGGTCGGCCTGGAGCCGGGTGCCGCGCATGACCTGGGCCAGTACGAGAAGCTGGTCGAGCCGGCCGGCGCGGAGCAGCGCCGCGCGGGCGCGCAGGTGCACGGGCAGGTAGTGGTCGAGCCCGGGGGGAAATCGCTGGACGACCAGTTCCCGCAGGGTGGTGAAGGTGGCGGCGCGGTCCTTGGAGGAGAGCACGAACGCGCCTCCGGTGAGCCGGCGCAGCACCGCGGTGCGGAAGAAGTGCGCGTACATCCGGTCGCGCCGGCCCCCCTTGGGGACCTCGTAGTCGATGACGTCGAGGAGTTCGCGTAACTCGGCCCCGTGCACGTAGGGGTCGCCCGGCGGCTCCGGCGACCCCCCGAGGTGGCAGCAGACCTCGTCGGCGAGGACGGCGACGACCTTGGCCCGCAGGTAGGCCCGTACCGCGAAGGTCTGCTCGGCCAGGATCCCGCCGGGGTCGGCGAAGGCCAGCGCCTCGCGGTCCAGGAACGCCCTGCGGTAGAGCTTGTGCGGTGTCAGCAGGGTGAGCAGCCGGTCCTCAAGGAGGTCGGCGCGCTCCCGGTTGCGGTCGAAGGCCTTGGAGGGGGGCGACTGGCCGTCGACCAGCCGCCCGATGAGGATGTCCGCGTCGGCCTCCACCGCGCGGGCGTACATCCGCTCCAGGGCGACCCGCTCCAGCCGGTCGGCCTGGTCGAGCAGATACACGTACTCGCCCCTGGCGACCGCCATCGCGACGTTGCGGCCCCGCATCGGCGAGCCGGTCCGCCCCAGGTGGAGAACGCGCACGTTCGGCCGGACCGCGGCGACCGCGTCGAGGCGCTGCCGGATCCCGTCGTCCGACCCGTCGTCGGCGAAGACGATCTCGTACTCCTCCGGGTCCATCGACTGTTCCAGCACCGAACGGATACACGCGTCGGCGGTATCACCGGGGTTGTACACCGGCACTACGACGCTGACCTTCACATCCATACGGCCAAGCGTGCGATGCCCGCGCGCCGGAGGCGGTCAGACTTGCCGACTCCTGGTGTCTCAGTACCAGCCCTTGGCCTGGGAATGGCCCCAAGCACCACAAGGCGTGCCGTAACGGCCCTTGATGTAGCCGAGTCCCCATTCGATCTGGGTTGCCGCATTGGTCTGCCAGTCACTGCCGGCGCTGGCCATCTTGTGGCCGGGGAGCGACTGGGGGATGCCGTAGGCGCCGCTGTAGCGGTTCATCGCCCGCTCGTTCCAGCCGCTCTCCTTCATCCAGAGCCTCTCCAGGCAGCTCCACTGGTCGCCCCAGCCACGCGCCTCAAGCATCTGCTTGCCCAGCGCCCTGTTGCCCGTGGGGTTGGCGCTTCCCGGTGGAAGCGCCTTGGGGTTGAAGCCGCCTCCGCCGGGCGCCTCCTTGGGGATCTCGATCGGGTCCAGCGGGTCGCGGTCGTCGCGCCGGGCCTTCAGCCGGTCGGCCTTGAACGCCTGGGCGGCCTGGGCCTTCAGCACGTCACTGCCGGGGTCGGGCGCGAACGGGTCGCCGCCGCCGAACATCCTGGCCATGTCGTCCAGGGCCAGCGGGGACTGAGGCGGGGCCGAGGCGTTCTGGATCGCGGTGTAGGCGGTGAAACCTCCGCCGCCCACCACGACGATGGCCACCACGCCGAGGATCACGACGCGTTTGGGGGTCAGCCGTCCCGGCGTCCTGGCCTCGCCCGGGGCCTTGTCCGACTGCCGGGCCGTACGGCGGGGGCGGGGAGCTGGGCGCTCCTTCACATGCGGCGGTCCTGAGCTCACGACCTATGAGCTTGCCGTGCGCAGGGGGGTGGTCCGCAACCCGAACGGGAGAGTTGGTCGATGTCCCACAGGGCTTCCATCCGGCTCCCCACGGCTTACTGCCTGGTTAAATGCTCTTTCCTGCCATTGAGTGGACTAATGTGATTTTGGTCACATTTTTGACCGAGGCGACTCGTCCCACGTGCCCCTGTGCCGTGGGAGGTGTCCGTCTCAGCCTGGCAGGGCATCGTCCGGATCTCGCCTGCCCCAGGTCACAGTTTCGTGACGTGGCGGGGGCTATCGGACATTGCAAGAATAATGACCGGGTGGCCGGCATCCTGCTTGTTGAAGACGACCCCTCGGTCCGGATCGGGCTTGAGCTGGCACTGAGCCGCCAAGGCCACTCCGTGACCTCCTACGGCACCGGCGAGGAGGCGCTCGACCACATCCGGACGCGCCGCCCCGAGATCGCCATCCTGGACGTCATGCTGCCCGGCATCGACGGGGTCGAGGTGTGCCGGCGCATCCGGAAGCTGGACCAGCTCCCGGTGATCCTGCTCACCGCCAGGGGAGACGACCTCGACGTGGTCGTGGGCCTGGAGGCGGGGGCCGACGACTACGTGATCAAACCGGTCGAGCCCCGGGTGCTGGACGCCCGGATCCGCGCGGTCCTGCGCCGGGCCGAGTCGGCCGTCTCCGACCGCATCACCTTCGGCGACCTGGTCGTCGACCGGGGGGCGCTGAAGGTCTCACTGGCCGGCAGGGAGGTCCACCTGACCCCCACGGAACTGCGCCTCCTGCTCGAACTGATCCGCCACCCCGACCAGGTGCTCAACCGCAGATACCTGTTGCGGGCCGTGTGGGACCACACCCACGTCGCCGACTCCCGGCTGGTCGACGCCTGCGTCCAGCGGGTCCGCGCCAAGATCGAGTCAGTGCCCGCCGAGCCCGAGTTCATCCACACGGTCCGCGGATTCGGCTACCGGTTCAGCCCGCCGTGAGGCGGATCCACACCGGGCTGCGCGCGCGTCTGGTCATCACCTTCACCCTGATCGCCGTCGCGGCCTCCTCACTGGTCGCGGTGATCGGCTACGAACTCGTCAAGAGCCGTCTGATCGAGCGCACCGAGCAGGTGGCGGTCCACGACGTGCGCGACACCCTGGAGGGGATCCGGGTGCCCATCGGCGCGGTCTGGCCGGGAAACAGCCCGCCGACCGACGCCGAGATCAACGTGCTGCAGAAGAGCCTGCGCACGCCGAACGGCGGGGTGGTGGTCCGCTACGAGGACTACCTCTACCCCGACGGCGACTTCAGCATGGGCGACGTCCCCGTCGACCTCGCCGCCGGATCCTCCATGAGGATGGTGGTCAAGCGCCAGCGGCTCAACGGGCGGATGTGGCTGATCATCGCCACCCCGGTGTGGCGGATCGAGCCCATCCACACGGCCCAGCCCACCGGGATGAACGTCTTCGTGTTCGTCCCCCTCTCCGAGGAGGAGCAGCTCCTGACCGACCTGCGGCAGCCGCTGGCCACGGCGGGGGTCATCATGCTGTTCGTCGCGCTCGCCGTGGCCCTGGTGTCGGCCCGGCGTGTGCTGCTGCCGGTCCGGCAGCTCGGCTCGGCGGCCCGCGCGCTCGGCGCCGGCCACCTGGACACCCGCCTGCCGGTGCGGGGCCAGGACGAGCTGGCCGAGCTCACCGCGACGTTCAACGACACGGCCGCGGCCCTGGAGCGGAGCGTGTCCGAGCTGCGCTCGCTGGAGGCGATGTCCCGGCGGTTCGTGGCGGACGTCTCCCACGAGCTGAGGACCCCGCTGACCGCGATGACCGCGGTGACCGACATGCTCTACGAGGAGGCCGAGCGGCTGCCCAGCGAACCGGCCGCCGCCGTACGGCTGGTGCTCAAGGAGATCAAGCGGCTGCGTACCCTGGTGGAGCAGCTCATCGAGGCGAGCCGGTTCGACTCGGGCACGGCCACGCTCCATCTGGACACCGTGAACGTCGCCGACGCGGTCTGCGACTGCCTGGAGGTGCGAGGCTGGCTGGAGCAGGTGAGGGTGAACGTGCCGCAGGGACTCGCCTTCCTCTTGGACCCCCGGCGGTTCGACGTGATCCTGGCGAACCTGGTGGGCAACGCCCTCCGTCACGGCGAGCCACCCGTCGTGGTGACCGCCCGCAGCACCCCGAACGGGCTGGAGGTGAAGGTGCGCGACCACGGGAAGGGCATCCCGCCGTCCGACCTGCCCCACGTGTTCAACCGTTTCTACAAGGCCGGGGCGCGGGGCGACGGCAGCGGCCTCGGCCTGTCCATCGCCCGGGCCAACGCGCACCTGCACGGCGGCACGATCTCGGTGCGCCCTCAGCAGCCGGGCACACTCTTCACGGTCTGGCTTCCCCCGGCATGAGACGGCTGGCGTGCCTGCTGACGGCCGTGCTGACGGCCGTACCGGCGATCGGCGGATGCGGGATCGAGCAGACCGGGGTGCGGGACCTGGGCGGCCCCCCGGTGATCAGCTACAGCCCCACGTGGGTCACGGTCTATCTGCTCCGCGACGGCCGGCTGGAGCCGGCCAGGATCCCGGTCGGCTCCGACTCGGCCAAGAACATCGTCGACACCCTGTTCCGGGCCGGCAAGCAGCCGCCGAAGCCGGGCCTGACCAGCGCGCTCAACGACTTCAGCCACCACGACACCGAGACCACCAGATATTACGACGAGGCCCAGCGCAACGACCCCGCGGGCAATCTGGGCTACCGGCTGAGCGTGATCATCTCGGGTGAGGGCGAGATCTCCAGGGAGGGCCTCGCCCAGATCACCTGCACCATCCGGCAGAACAAGCAGGAGAGCATCTGGAGCATCGAGGTCACCCGGCTGTTCCCCGGACCGCCGAAAACGTGGGGGGAGCACACCTGCTTCGAGTTCCGCAACCTCGCGGCCGAAGGAGTGCGGCTCCCCCCGTGACGACTAGAGCGTGATGTCCTCCAGCATCTCGGTGACGAGCGCGGCGATCGGCGAGCGCTCCGAGCGGGTCAGCGTGACGTGCGCGAACAGCGGATGGCCCTTGAGCTTCTCCACCACGGCGACCACGCCGTCGTGCCTGCCCACCCGCAGGTTGTCGCGCTGCGCGATGTCGTGGGTGAGCACGACCCGGGAGTTGGCGCCGATCCGGCTCAGCACCGTGAGCAGCACCCCGCGCTCCAGCGACTGCGCCTCGTCCACGATCACGAAGGCGTCGTGCAGGGAACGTCCGCGGATGTGGGTGAGCGGGAGCACCTCAAGCATCCCCCGGTCCATGACCTCCTCGATCACCTCGGGCGTGGTGACCGCGCCCAGGGTGTCGTAGACGGCCTGCGCCCACGGGCTCATCTTCTCGTTCTCGGAACCGGGCAGGTAGCCCAGGTCCTGGCCGCCCACGGCGTACAGCGGGCGGAAGACGATGACCTTGCGGTGCTGGCGGCGCTCCAGGACCGCCTCAAGGCCCGCGCACAGGGCCAGCGCGGACTTGCCGGTGCCCGCCCGTCCGCCCATCGAGACGATGCCCACGTCGGGGTCCATCAGGAGGTCGAGCGCGATGCGCTGCTCGGCCGAGCGGCCGTGCAGGCCGAAGATCTCCCGGTCGCCGCGGACCAGCCGCACCGACTTGTCGGGCAGCACCCGGCCCAGCGCCGACCCCCGGCTGGACAGCAGTCTCAGCCCGGTGTGGGTGGGCAGGTCGCGGGCCTCGGCCAGGTCGGCGGTGCCGTGCTCGAAGAGCGCCTCGACGTCCTCCGTGGTCACCTGGAGTTCGGCCATGCCCGTCCAGCCCGACTCCACGGGGGCCAGCTCGGCGAGGTACTCCTCGGCGGCGAGGCCGATCGAGGCGGCCTTGACCCGCATCGGCAGGTCCTTGGACACCAGCACCACGTCGTGTCCCTCCGCGGCGAGGGTGCGTGCCACGGTCAGGATGCGGGTGTCGTTGTCCCCGAGCCGGAAGCCGACGGGCAGGATCGACGGGTCGCTGTGGTTGAGCTCGATCCGGATGGTGCCCTCGCCGATCGGCATGGGCTCGTCCAGCCGTCCGTGTGTCACCCGCAGGTCGTCGAGGGACCTCAGCGCCTTGCGCGCGAAGTATCCGAGCTCTGGATGATGGCGTTTGCCCTCCAACTCGGTGATGACGACGATTGGGAGGACGACCTCGTGCTCGGCGAAGCGGCTCATCGCCGCTGGATCCGCCAGCAGTACCGAGGTGTCCAGGACGTACGTACGCCGGCCGCCGGCCGGCGACGTGGGTGAGGACGAAGGGTTTGCCACGCGTTCTCCCCCGGGCGCCTTAGGAGGCGCCCTGCCATGAGCTGGGATGCGGACCGGACCCGGGCCCACACTCGCGACTCACCGAGGAGGCACCGGGAACCGGCCCTCCTTGGCAGGTCGTGACGCAAAGGTGGGCCCTCTCCGGAGTAGGCGGGCTGCACCCGCCTACTTGTTACGGTACGTCCTGAATACCCGTCTTCCAACAGGACAAGCCTGGCCGGAAGCGGGCGTTTCTGGAGCGTTTCAGTTGCCGTACCGTCGGTGCCGCGCGGCGTACGAGCGGAGGGCCCGCAAGAAGTCGACCCTGCGGAAGTCAGGCCAGTAGGCCTCGCAGAAGTAGAACTCGGAGTGGGCGCTCTGCCAGAGCAGGAAGCCGGAGAGCCGCTGCTCTCCCGAGGTCCGGATGACCAGATCCGGATCGGGCTGACCGCGCGTGTAGAGATGCTCCGCGATGTGCTCCACATCGAGGACCTCGACCAGGTCTTCGATGCTCGCGCCCTTGCTGGCGTGCTCCTGGAGAAGGGAGCGCACCGCATCAGCGATCTCACGCCTTCCTCCATACCCAACGGCAACGTTCACAATCAAACCCGGACGGTGTGATGTTGCTTCTTTTGCGTCTTTCAGGACACGGGCCGTGTGATCGGGCAGGAGATCAAGAGCTCCCATGGGTTTGATATGCCATCCGTCGGCCACGAGCTCCTGGACCACATCCTCGATGATCTTCATCAGGAGGTCCAGCTCGTCCTTGGGCCTGTTGATGTTGTCACTGGACAGTAACCACACGGTGACAACCTCGACGCCGGCCTCCCGGCACCAGCCGAGAAGCTCGGAGATCTTGTCGGCGCCCTTGCGGTGCCCCCGGCTGACGTCGTCGAGGCCCATGGAACGCGCCCAGCGCCGGTTTCCGTCCACGATGACGCCGACATGCCGGGGAACCATCTCGCGCCGGCGGGACAGCTTCGTCTCCAGCCGCCGTTCGTACAGCCGGTAGACGAGGTCACGCACGCCCATTGGAGCCCTCCCCTCAGCGCCCCACGTCCGAAGGGCGCTGACAGGCAATTATCGTCGCCCCGGGGACCTCTCCGCCCCCTCTATCGGGGTTCTGGGTAAGTTGCCGGACTTCTGGGCCCCCAGGCACTCTTCGGCCTCCATGACGAGCATGTCCACGAATGTTCCCAGCTCAGCCGAGGTGAGCACCGCGCGCATGCCCACGCCTCCCCCGCCCCACGCCTCCAGGAACGCCCGCCTGGCCAGCCGCCACTCCCCCGCGGGCCCCCGCAGCCCGGGAATCCAGAGCGGGATGGTGCGGAGCTGACACCGCAACTCGCCCCCGCTGACGATCCCCCTCCTCGTCCGGTAGCGGAAGGCGAACAGCTCCTCGTCCTCGGGAAAGCGGTCGTCGGGGTCGGGCCACTGCTCCTGCTCACCGGCGCGGGCCTCGGCGACCCCCCTGGCCAGCCGGGCCAGCAACCAGCCGCACCGCTCCCCCACGGTCCCGTACAGCGCGCCGTCCCGGTGAAGTTCAAGCGTGATCTCGTACGGCGAGCCGACGCTGTCCCGGCACGCCACCGGCGTGACGGTCAGATACGACCCATCAAGACAACGCAATCCTCCCACTTCAGAGAGGGTATCCCCGGCACAGCCCGTCAAAACGTGCTTAACCCCGGGGAGCGGCCCCACCCCGGAACCGGAACCACCGGCGAAACCACCGGCCAGGCCGGACGCGCGGCTCCGGCACGAGTTCGGGACCGGGACCACATCCGGAACCGGGTCCGGGGCTGTGGCCGGGTCCGAGGCCGTCCGGCGCCCGTCCCGTCGCCCTGAGCTCTTCGGCGAAGTCACGGGCATCGGCGTGGGAGCCGCCCGGCGGACGGGGACGGCCCCGCGCGTAGGCGTCGAACTCCGCCGCGAAATCCCCGCCGAGCAGCGTGACCAGGTCGGGCCTGAGCCTGGCCACCGCCCCCCTCCGTTTGGCGATCAGGCCGGCTGTCTGGACGCGCAACCGTTCCACGTCGAACCCCGGAGGGGCCTCACCCCCGGCCACCAGGGCGGTCAGCAGCTCCGCCTGCGCCCTGGCCAGCGCGGCCCGCGCGTCGTCCACGGAGCCGGCGGCGCCGCCCGGAACACCGCGGGCACCCTCGACACCCGGACCCTCCGCGTCAAAACCCTTCGCGTCGAAACCCTCCACACCGGGACTCGCGACACCGGAGCCCTCCGCACCGCCGGCCTTGGCTCCGGGACCCGTGGCATCGAGACCCCCCGCACCGCCGGCCGCGACGGCATCCCAGGCGCGGCCGGAGCCCCCGGCGCGGTCAGACATGGGACAGCGCGTCCCTGATCCGGCCGAGTTCCGCCGCCAGCACGGTGTCTCCGGGATAGTCGCCGTCCCATTCGAGCAGCACACCGGGCGGATCGACCCGGGCGCGGAGCGCGGACAGGATGTTCAGCACCGCGTCGGGGACGCGGGCGGTGTGGGTGTCGTGCCAGAGGCCGCGGCGGAGGTGGCCCCCCGCCACGTGCACGTAGGCGAGCCGTGAGAGCGGCAGGGCGTCCAGCGCGGCGGCGGCCGACAACCCCAGGTTGACCTGGTTGGTGTAGAGGTTGGCGACGTCGATCAGCAGCCGGACCCCGGTGGCCTCGACCAGCTCACCGAGGAACCGCGCCTCGGTCATCTCGTCCTCCGGCCAGCCGAACAGGGCCGCCACGTTCTCCAGGGCGAGCGGGACGTCGAGCGCCCCCTGGGCCCGCCGCACGTTCTCCGTGACGACCGCGAGCGCCGCCCTGGTGCGCGGGACAGGGAGCAGGTGACCGGAGTCCAGGCCGCCCGCGCGCACGAAGGCGAGGTGCTCGCTGACCAGCGGCGCGTCCAGGGCTCGGGCACAGGCCGCCAGATGCGCCAGCCGGGCCGCGTCCGGCGGCTCGGCGCCGCCCACCCCCAGGCCGACGCCGTGCGGGATCACCGGCACCCCTCGGGCGCGGAGCACCCGCAGCGACTCGGGCAGCCGGTCGGGGCGTATGTTCTCCGCGATCACCTCGACGAAGTCCACGCCGGGCAGGCGTTCCACGGTCAGGTCGATCTCCGGCCGCCAGCCGATGCCGACCCCCGGTGACCGGCCCCCGGCGCCGAGACCGGCCCCGGCCCCGCTTCCGGTCCCGGGGCGGGTCGGCTCAGCCACCACCGCAGCCACCACCGCAACCGCCCCCGCAGCCCGACCCGCAGCCCGAGTCCCCGCCGGAGTCCCCTCCCGAGTCGCCCCCGCCCCAGCCGCCGCCGGAGTCCCCACCGAAGTCGCCGCCGTAGAACACACCGTCGGACGAACCGGTGGAGCCGCCGCAGGCGCCCCCGGCACAGCCGGAGCCGCCGCCGGCCCCCTGGCTCTGGGCCTGGCGGTTCAGCTCCTCCTCCAGGACCGGATCCCCCAGCTCGCTCAGGCCGTACAGGGCGACCGGGATGCCGACCCCGAGGATCAGGCCGGCCTCCGGGGGGCGGACGCCGCGCAGGTGGATGGCCCTGACGGACGTCAACACCTCGTTTCCGGCCCTGGTCACCGCTCCCCGCAGGGCCCGCTTCCAGCCGAGGTAGGTGATCAGGCCGCCGACCGACGCGACCCCCGCGACCAGCAGCGTTCCCCAGGAGACTCCGGTGAGGACGGCGCCGAGTTCGAAGACGATGGTGAGGAACGTGACGACCAGCAGCCGCTTGTGCAGCCTCCGGGCCTCGGTGAACGCGCCGTCGGGGACCAGCAGGCCCATTCCCAGCAGGCGGTGGCGCAGGCCGCTCATGGCCCGGCCGTCGGCCACCGTACGGCGGACCGCCTCCACCTGGCAGGAGCCGCCCCGGGAACCGAGCGTGTCCAGGACCGCCTGCTCGATCGGCTCGGAGGGCCGCGGGGCCCCGCTCACCAGGCTGGTCCGGCCACCCCGCGCCAGTCGGACGGATCCGGCCCTGACCAGCAGGGCGAGCGCGGTGTTGATCACCCGGCGCGGTCCGCCGGACAGGTAGGCGAACTCATAGGTGCCGAGCCCGCCGCCCTGGTCACCGGCTTGACCGCCGGCGGCCGCCGAGTGGACCCTGCGGTACTCGGTGCCGAGTGCGACGACCGCGGCGCCGACGGTCACGGCGAAGACGACGGCGATGATGAACAGTAGGAGTTCCATGTCCGCCTCCGGGGGAAAGGCGGGGCGTACCGCCCCGTGACCGTTAGACGCCCGGGGCGGCGTGGAAGTTGCCAGGTCCGCCCCGGACGGCCGCCCGCGAGGGATTCACTCCTCGCGGGGCGCGTCCGGGGGCCGGGGCCCTCAGCCCAGGCGCTCGACCAGAGCCTTGTACTCGTCCCAGAGCTCCTGGGGGAAGTGGTCGCCGAAGGTCTCGAAGAAGGCCGGGATCATCGACGCCTCCTGCCGCCAGATCTTCTCGTCCACGGTGAGCAGGGTCCGCAGGTCCTCGGCGGAGATGTCGAGGCCCTCGGTGTCCAGCTCGGCGGGGAGCAGGCCGATCGGCGTGCGAACCGCCTGCGCCTCGCCGTTGAGGCGCTCGACGACCCACTTCAGGACGCGGCTGTTCTCCCCGAAGCCGGGCCAGATGAACTTTCCGGCCTCGTTCTTGCGGAACCAGTTCACGTAGTAGATGCGCGGCAGCCGGACGTTCTCCCGCTTGCCGATGCCGACCCAGTGGGCGAAGTAGTCGCCCATGTTGTAACCGCAGAACGGCAGCATCGCGAACGGGTCGCGGCGCAGCTCGCCGACCTTGCCCTCGGCCGCCGCGGTCTTCTCCGAGGCGATGTTGGCCCCGACGAAGACTCCGTGGTCCCAGCTCAGCGACTCCGTCACCAGGGGGACGGCGGTGGCGCGGCGACCGCCGAACAGGATCGCCGAGATCGGCACCCCCTTGGGGTCCTGCCACTCGGGGGCGATCGTCGGGCACTGCCCGGCGGGCACCGTGAAGCGGGCGTTGGGGTGCGCGGCGGGCTCGTCGCTGTCCGGGGTCCAGTCGCGGCCCTTCCAATCGGTCAGGTGCGCCGGGGGCTCGTCGGTGAGCCCCTCCCACCACACGTCGCCGTCGTCGGTGAGGGCGACGTTGGTGAAGACGCTGTTGCCCCAGAGGGACTTGACGGCGTTGGCGTTGGTGGACACGCCGGTGCCGGGCGCCACGCCGAAGAAGCCGGCCTCGGGGTTGATCGCGTACAGGCGGCCGTCGTCGCCGAAGCGCATCCAGGCGATGTCGTCACCGACCGTCTCGACCTTCCAGCCCGGGATGGTGGGCTGGAGCATGGCCAGGTTGGTCTTGCCGCACGCGCTGGGGAAGGCCGCCGCGACGTAGCGGGTCTCCCCGGACGGCGGGGTGAGTTTGAGGATGAGCATGTGCTCGGCCAGCCAGCCCTCGTCCCGGGCCATCGTGCTGGCGATGCGCAGCGCGTAGCACTTCTTGCCGAGCAGCGCGTTGCCGCCGTAGCCGGACCCGTAGGACCAGATCTCCCGGCTCTCGGGGAAGTGGCTGATGTACTTGGTGGAGCTGCACGGCCACGGCACGTCGGCCTGGCCGGGCTCCAGCGGGGCACCGACCGAGTGGACGGCCTTCACATAGCCGCCGCGCTCCTCGATGAGCCGGAGGGCGCGCTCACCCATCCGCGTCATGACGCGCATCGACACGACCACGTAGGGCGAGTCGGTGATCTCCACACCGAGCTGGGAGATGTCGCCACCCAGCGGCCCCATGCAGAACGGCACGACGTACATCGTGCGTCCGCGCATGCAGCCCTTGAAGAGCTCACCGAAGGTCTCGCGCATCTCGGCGGGAGCGATCCAGTTGTTGGTCGGGCCGGCGTCCTCCTCGCGCTCGGAACAGATGTAGGTCCGATCCTCGACCCGGGCGACGTCGGTCGGGTCCGAGGCTGCGTAGAAGCTGTTCTGCCGCTTGGCAAGACGCTTGAACGTTCCCTGCTCGACCAGCAGGTTCGTCAGGCGCGTCCACTCGATCTCCGAGCCGTCACACCATTCGATCCGGTCGGGCTGGGTCAGCTCGGCGATCTCCTTGACCCATGCGGCCAGCTCCTTGTGGGTGGTGGGGCTGGGGGCGGTTACGTCCTCGATAACGGACACTGCTACGGCTCCTTACACTTCTCAGGGCCAGGACATCATTTACGACAAAACCGCCCTGGATCCAATTGGCGTAGACCAGTGCACTGACGCGGCCTGCCTGGCCGTGTCGTGGCCCCGCCCCGGTCAAAGGGCGCCTGAGCCGGCAGCGGCCACAGCGTTCCGGGGGGACGTACCCAAAAGAGGTGAGGCTAAAAGAAGCCGCTCCGGCAGTGGTACAGACCAATAACAGAGGTCTAAACCAATCTCCGGACAGGTTCAGACCAATTTTCGGTCGTTTCCCCCGGCCCGGCTCATGAACTGACGTCCGGCCCCGAGGCCCGCACCCGATCGACACGCTGAAGCGCGTCCCGCAAATCGGCCAGCCAGGTGTCGGTGTGCGCGCCCACCAGGCGCACGCACCAGGCGAGCGCGTCACTGCGGCTGCGGGCCACCCCGGCCGCCACCAGGGTGTCCAGGACCCGCCGCTCCGACTGTCGGAGCCGGGTCATGACCGGCACCGACAGTGTGGTGAACATCACCGTCCTACCACCGACGACTACCCCCCAGGAGACCTTTCTGCGGAAACGGTGCTCAGCCTCCCGCGCGATCTCGACACGCCGCTCCCGGGTCTCCTCCCTGAACCGCTGCACGCCGCCCTCGACGGCGGCGGCCCGCTCCAGCTCCGAGACGTCCTCGGCGAGCGCGGGCCCCCCGAGCGGACCGACGACCGTGATCTCCTCCCGATCCAGCACGATCTCCGGCCGGCCTTCGAACCACCCCTCGGGCAGCCGTCCGGAGAACCAGCCTCGCAGCTTCTCCACCGTTTCATCGCTTTCCATGTAATCGAGATTACATGCCGTCATTTCGTAAGGCCATCACCCCGTCTTGATGGTCCCGGCCATGGACGGGGTGCTCGCCGTACTCCCCGAGGACCGGACCGGCGCCGACACCCCGCGGGCGCTTCACCAGGGCGGCGGTGGACGACCACGCCCCCCGCCGATGGCCGATGGCCGTGCCGACCGCGCGGCCGGAGGACCCGGCGGCGATCAGCGGACCCGGGCGGCGACCTGCGGGCTGACCCGCACCGCACCGGCGAAGTTGCGGGTGCCGATCGGGACGATCTTCACCACGTCCCCCGTCCTGGGGGCGTGCAGCATCTTGCCGTCACCCCAGTAGATCGCCACATGCGAGACGTAGCCGGGGTTGGTGGGGTCGTGCCGCCAGAACAGCAGATCACCCGGCTGCGCCTGGGAGAGCGGGATCTGCGGGCCGGAGACGAACTGCTGGTGCGTCACCCGGGGCACCTGTACGCCCGCCTGGGCGTAGGCCCACTGGACCAGACCCGAGCAGTCGAAGAAATCGGGGCCCTCGGCGCCCCACACGTAGGGGCGGCCGAGCTTGCCGACCGCCGCGGTGAGGGCGGCCCTGATCTGGGGCACGGTCATGAAGGCGCCCGCCGGCCAGGCCGTGCGCCGGGGCGCGGCCGGCACCGGGTTGACGGTCACGACCTGGCTGCCCCGGGGAAGGACGCGCAGCAGCGTTCGGCGGAGCCTGGCCGAGTCGGCGCGCGGCGCGCTCACGACGAGGGCGTTGTCCTGGGGGATGCCCAGGGCGCGCGCGGTCGGGCGCGAGACGACGGCGTCGATGGCGCCCATGCCCATCGTCGCGTAGGCGCCCACCCGCAGGGACAGACTCCCCGTGGTGACGGTCTTGCCCAGCGACATGCCGCCGTCGTTGCCGAGCACGAAGGAGACGGCGATCTCGCCGGCGGCGACGTCGCGCCAGAGCCGGTCCGAACGCGCGGTGGGCCGGGGGGTGAAGGCGCGGAACGTCGAGGGGTCGACCCCCAGCGTCTGCACCCGCTTGCCGTCCAGGACCACCTCGGCGGCGTCGGCGCGCTCCACCGCCCGCACCCCGGCCACCTGGGCGACCCGGGCCACCACGGCCGAGCTCAGCGGCCCGTCCGCCACGACGAACAGGTGAGGCCTGTGGATCGAGGTCAGCGGGGCCACCGGCGCCGGTGAGGCCGCCTGGGCCGTTGGGACGGCTGTCGGCTCGACCGCGGCCACCCTGCCCTGAAGGTGACCTGTGAGGGGGTCCCCCGGGGGCAGCCCGGCGGCGGACGCGCGCGGGGCGGCCGTCTCGGAGGATCCTGCCGGCAGCCGGGCGACGACCACCGTCCCGGCGGCCAGCAGGGAGACGGCGACGATCGCGACGACGGGGACGGCCGGCCTTCGCGTGCGCGCGAGACGGCCGTACGGGGCGCGGGGGCGGTGGGTGAGGTCTTGGCGGACCTCACGGATCAACCGGAGGAGGCGCGTCCGCCCGTCGACCACCACGTCCCCCTTCCAGCCGCTCGAACCCGGTCCTCCGAGGGTGCCGTACAGCACGCGGCGATGTCCGCAAACTCCTCAAAACGCCCCAAAACCCGAACCGGCCTCAGAGTGGATGACGGGCTCCGGAACATGACGATCCGCCGGGACACCGCCCCGGCGGATCAGCCAGCTCAGACGAGGTCAATTGCCGATGTACGGAACGGCCTCAAGGATCTCGACCGTGTTGGAGCGGCCGTTCGGCATCGTGTAGGTGGCCTTCTCGCCGATCTTCTTACCGTTGATCGCCGCACCGAGCGGCGACCGGGGCGAGTAGACGTCGATCGGGGAGCCACTCTCCTCACGGGACGCCAGCAGGAACGCGACCTCTTCGTCGTCGCCCTCGAAGCGGACGGTGACGGTCATGCCGGGCCCGACCACGCCTTCGGTGCGGGGGGGTTCACCGACCTTGGCGGTGTCGATGATCTGGCGGAGGTGGAAGATGCGGGCCTCCATCTTGCCCTGCTCGTCCTTGGCGGCGTGGTAGCCGCCGTTCTCCTTCAGGTCGCCCTCTTCGCGAGCGGCCTCGATCTTCTTCGCGATATCGACGCGCCCGGGCCCCGAGAGGTACTCAAACTCCGCCTTCAGGCGGTCGTACGCCTCCTGAGTTAGCCAGGTGACGCTCTCGTTGTGGGAGTCGGCCACGGATTCTCCTTGCTTCCTCTGTGGGGCTTGGTACTTGGCAGCGTTGGTAGCGGACGTGCGAATTTCGACAGGCTAACAAGTTAACCGCTCGAACGCTTCCCCAAATGTCTCACTATACGAGATAGCAGTAGTGGACGTCGCCCGAAGTGGCCTGGGCACTGGTCTCTAGCCGTTCGGTAAGGCGGACATATCCCTCACCAGCCGGAATACCGACCTCCCGGCTTCCGACCTCCGCGTGGCCGACATCCATGGCCCGGAGCCGGCAGACGGCCTCGCGGTCCGACGGCTTGACCACTTCGAAGGTGATCCGAATAGAATCGCCGCGGCTGGCGTCAAAAGCGATGACCTGGTCGATGACCTGGGTGTTCCCCTTGGACGCCCACATCACGTAGCCCCACCCTCCCGCGCACACCGCGCAGAGGATCGCGATCACGACGTGCACGACGAACCGCCCCCTGCGCTCCGGACGGTCGGGGAAGTCGCCCGGGGTACCGAGCACGGGGCCGGTCTGCCGGCCCCCCTCGGCCTCGCTGGTGGCCATGACGGAATCTCCCTGCACTACCTCGGCGTTATCCGAGACAATTGTCTCTCGCGGGGGCCTTGCCCTCGTGGCCGCCCAAGAGAAACTAACCTCTCTTTAGAGTGACCCAGCCCAACCCGGGAGCGGTGCGGCACCGGCTGACGCGGATCGGACGGCACGGCGAGGCCGGCCGTCCGCGACGCGAGCGGGGATCCGAGCGTGACCGACGAAGAGGAGACACCGAGCCCGTGAGTGCACCGCTGAGGTTGATGGCCGTTCACGCACACCCCGACGACGAGTCGAGCAAGGGCGCCGCGACCATGGCACGTTACGTGGCGGAAGGCGTGGACGTGCTCGTCTGTACCCTCACAGGAGGGGAGCGCGGTTCCATCCTGAACCCCAAGATGGACCGGCCCGACATCCTGGAGAACATCGGCGAGGTCCGGCGCCTGGAGATGGAGCGGGCCCGCGAGATCCTCGGCGTGGCACAGCGTTTCATGGGGTTCATGGACTCCGGCCTCCCCGAGGACGAGAACGAGCCGCTGCCCGACGGGTGCTTCGCCCTCCAGCCGCTCCAGGCCGCCTCCGCGCCGCTGGTCGCCGCCGTGCGCGAGTTCAGGCCGCACGTCATGCTCACCTACGACGACGACGGCGGCTACCCGCACCCCGACCACATCATGACCAACCGCGTCTCGGTGGAGGCGTTCGAGGCCGCCGGCGACCCCGACCGCTATCCCGAGGCCGGCGAGCCCTGGCAGCCGTTCAAGCTCTACTACCACATGAGCTTCTCCAGGGAACGGTTCGAGGTGCTCCACGAGGCCATGAACGCCCGCGGCATGGGCTCCCCCTACGCCGACTGGATCTCCCGCTGGGAGGACCGCCCGCAGAAGTGGCCGGTGACCACCCGGGTCCCCTGCGGCGACTACTTCGAGATCCGCGACGAGGCGCTGATCGCGCACGCCACCCAAGTCGACCCCGACGGCTTCTGGTTCGTCTGCCCGCGCGACCTGCAGCGCGAGGTCTGGCCGACCGAGGACTACCACCTGGCCCGCTCGCTGGTGGACATCGAGCTGCCCGAGGACGACCTGTTCACCGGCATCCACGCCGATGAGGTGTCACGCGCCTGCCACTGAGGGGCTGTGGGGGCCGCGGCGGACCCGAGGGGTGAAAGCGGTCACCCGTCCGCCGCCGGCCCGGCCGCGCGGCGACGGACGTGAGGGCGGGGGGTGTCACGCGCCTGCCGCCGACGGGAGCGCGGGGTGACGGTGGCAGACTTGAGGGGTGATTGCCATCGATACCGCCCCCGCCGGCGACGTCAGTCCCGGCCTCCTGGGCTTCCTCGTCGTCGCGGCGCTGGGGCTGGCCCTCTACCTGCTCGTCAAGTCGATGAGGAAGCAGATCTCCAAGATCGAGGTCCCCTCCGAGGCCGAACTGCGCGAGAGGCACAAGAACGCCGGCTGACCCCGGGAGCCGGCACGGGCCGGCCCTCACGACCAGGCCCGCTCCAGCGCCTTGGGCAGGCCCCAGCGCCCCAGCGGGGTCAGCACCTCACTCTTGTCCACGATCCCCAGGCACGCCCAGAGCGGCGTGACCGAGCTGAAGAGCGTCTCGGCCGCGTCCAGGTCCTCCGGATCGTCCATCCGGACGTCGATGTCCTCCGACTCGGCGATGAACCTGGCGATCCGCTCGGGGGAGGCCAGCACCCCCGGCCCCCGTCTCGCCAGGGCCGCCACCACGGCGAGCCAGTCCGCGTGGTGGATCGCGCACAGCGCGGCCAGCACGGCGTCCTCGTGGCTCAGCTCACCGTCCAGATCCTCGAACGTCTCCGGAGTCTCGTCGTCGTCCGGCAGGTCCGAGATCGGCCCGGCGATGCCCGCCGTGACGGTCAGCCAGAGCTCCTCGTCGTCGACCGGCAGCGGCTCTCCCTCGTATCCGGCGCACGCCCGCAGCACGTTGCCCGGGTAACCGGGGTCGGCCAGCACCTCGCGCAGCCGGGAGCACGCGGCCCGCAGATCGGCGACGGGCCGGTCGGGGGCGGGCAGGCCCGCCAGGATGCGCCGCAACTCACTGAGCGCGAACGCCTCCTCCTCGTCCCAGGCCGCGAACAGCTCCTCGTCCTGCTCCTCACTGACCACGCTCCCCGGAACCCGCCCGTCGTCGGGCAGCGGGTTGTTGAGCCAGTGTTCCTGGAGGTCCTGGTAGGTCTCCCTGGCGGCCTCGTCCCCCAGCGCGAGCGCGTCCGGATCGATCTCCCCCGCGGCGACCCGTTCCTCCAGGAAGGCGACCAGCCTCCGGAACATCTCCTCGGCGATCGGCCCCCGCTCGTCCTCCTCGGGCCAGACGAAGAAGCCCCGGGTGAGCAGAAGGGGCTCGGTCCCGGTGGACTCCATCCACCGTTGCACGTCACCCACCGTCGCATGACCGGACTCGATCGCGCCGAGCGTCCTCTTGACGGACTCCCAGAACGGCGAGGAGAGCGGGTTACCCGCCGCCAGCAACGCCCGCCGCAGATCGGGGACGGCCACCAGCGCCACCCCCGACGGCACGGCGAGCAGCGCACGGGCGACATCACGCCGGGTCAGCTCGGTGGCCGCCCGCCCGGCATGCACACACACGAAGTCGAGATCCACGCCCAGTGAGCCTACGCCCGAAGCCACGGCAGCACACCTCCCGCCCCGTAAACATCCCCCTGCCCTCTCCGAAGCACGGCACTCGCCCCGCCGGAGCACGGCGCGAACCCCCGTCCCCCCGCCGGCGGACACGGCCCAAGCCTCCCCGTCACCCCTTGCGTCCCAGGCCGCAGAAGGCGTCCACCTCGGGGGGGACGCCGAAGGAACCGCACTCCGGCCGCCACCGCGACACCGACACCACGCCCGGCTCCAGCAACTCCAGGCCGTCGAAGAAGCGGGCGATCCGTTCGGGGGTGCGGACGGCGTACGGGCTGCCGCCCCGCTCGGCGTAGATCCGCATGGCCTCCCGCCGCGACGGACCGTGGACGACGTCGGTGCCGTCGTTGAGCGCCAGGTGACTGCCCGGGGGCAGCGCGTCCACCAGTCGGCGCACGATCGAACCCGCCTCGTCGTCGTCGGCGACGTTGCCCATGACGCCCAGCAGGATCAGCCCGACGGGCCGGGTGAGGTCCAACGTCCCGGCGGCCCCGGCCAGGATCGCGCCGGGGTCGCGCACATCGGCGTCGACGTAGGCGGTGGCGCCCTCCCGGCCGCCGACGAGCAACGCCTGAGCGTGGACCAGCACCAGGGGGTCGTTGTCGACGTAGACGACGCGGCACTCCGGCGCCACCCGCTGGGCGACCTCGTGGGTGTTGCCGTGGGTGGGCAGTCCGGTGCCGATGTCCAGGAACTGCCGGATACCGGCCTCCGCGGCCAGGTAGGAGACGACACGCCGCAGAAAGGCCCGGGAGTGGCGGGCCACGTCGATGATGCCGGGAAACGCCTCGACGATCTCCTCACCGACCTGCCTGTCGATCGGGTAGTGGTCCTTGCCGCCCACCCAGTAGTTCCAGATCCGGGCCTGGTGCGGCCGGGTGGCGTCGATCTTGGGCGCCGGCGGTGGACCGGAGGGGGTGTCGGTCAAGGTAGCTGCTCCACATTCGCTCGGCTCAAGCCCTGCAACCTAAAACGATCTCCACAGCCCAGCATCCCCCATCACCGCTGATCCACAAGCGGATCACATCGAGCTTTTTCACCCCGCTTCGCGGTTCCGAGGGACGAGGGCCGCTCCGACGGGCCGACCTGCGCGAAGAGGGCGGCGGCGCAGTGCCCGCGACCGATCACTGCGGCGTGAGCGGATACCGCTCAGGCGGCAAGTGGTGCCTGGACGGCTCGCGGAGCGCGCCATCACGAGCCGTCCGGGAGCGGAGGAGCCGCTTCGGGTGGCGATTCGTCACTCGCCGCGCTACTGGGTGCTGTCTGCCAGGAGTGCGAGGGCCTCGGCCTTGCGGTAGCGGCGGTGTCCGCCCAGGGGCGGATGAGGCGCTTGGGAGTCTCGGACAGCTCGCCCTCCCCGTCGAAGACCGCCGAGATGTGGTGCGGCTCCCTGGGCGAGAGCATCGCATCCCACCTGAGCCGCCTGATTTGGTTACGGGAGAGCGTCATCGGGTCAGCCGCCGATACAGCTGCTCGTGCCTGTCGACCATCAGGGACAGGGAGAACCTGGCCTCCGCATCCTGACGGCAGGCGAGCGGCTGGATCTCGGACACCGCGTCGAGGGATTCGGCCATCCCCGTCGAGTCATCCGCGAGGTAGCCGTTGACCCCGTGTTCGACGATCTCGGCGGTCGCGCCGCGCCGGAGAGCCACCACCGGGGTGCCGCAGGCAAGCGACTCGATCGCGGTGAGCCCGAAGGGTTCGTCCCAGTTGGTGGGGACAAGCGTGCAGTGGGCGTTGCGGTAGAGCTCGACCTTCGCCGCGAAGTCGACCTCGCCGACCAGTTCGACGTCAGGTCCGAGAAGCGGGGTGACGACGTCGTCGAAGTAGGCACGTTCTGCGTCGGACTCGACGGCCTTGCTCGCCACCACCAGTTCGCGTCCCGCCCTCCTAGCCGCCTCGATGGCCAGGTGCAGCCCCTTCGCCGCGTCCATGCGGCCGATGAAGAAGGCGTAGTCGTCCTTCCGCTCGGAGAAGGGGAAACGCTCCAGCGGCAGCCCGTGGTGGATCATGTCGGTGTAGCGGAGCTCGGGGTTGACGAGTTGCTGTGCCCTGCTGATCGCCACCAGGTTGATCCGGTCGTGGATGGCGCCGTAGATCGGGCGATACCATCTGGAGGCGGGTGGGCCGTGCACAGTGTGGACCACGGGCCTGATCGTGGTGGCGAATGCGCCGATCGCGGGCCCGATGGGATCGCTGTGGTCGTGGACGACGTCGAATCGCTCGATGTCGCGATAGGCCGACAGCACGTGCATGAGCTCAAACAGGCCGTTCTGCCGGGCGTTCTCCCAGCCTGGCGCCTTTTCGTAGTAGCTCCTCAGCTCGGCTGTGGTGACCGAGTCACCGGAGGCGTACAGGGTCACGTCGTGTCCTCTGACGACCAGTTCTTCGACGAGGAGGCTCACCAGCGACTCCACTGCGCCATACGCGACGGGTGGCGTTCTCAGCCAGACAGGGGAAATTACCGCGATTTTCATGAAGACCTTTCACCCACCGCTACTGCGATAGCGTCTGATTTGCAGGTTCCAGAAGGCGATCGCGCCACAGAAAAACGCGACCCCGAAAGCGGGAGCGGCGTATCCAAGAAATACCGGGAAAGGCTTTCCCAACAGTACCGTCGCCGGCGCGAAGGCGATGAACGCGATGGGCACCACACCGGTGAAGATGAACCTGCCCACACTGTCGAAAAGGCTGATGGGATAACCACCCACCGTGGTGATCATCTGGTCCAGTCCGGTTCTCAGTTGCCGGGAATTGACATCCGAGAAGGCCAGCGAGGCCAGCACGATCTGCAACGAGGCCTCGATGAGCGCCCCACCGATGACGGCGACCACGAGGAACGTCACGGAGAAGGGCGACCATTGGATTCCGGTCCTGCCGCCCATCCAGGCGAGAACGACGACACCGAGCCCCAGCTCGGCCAGGGAGTCGATGCTCACCTGCGAGGTGGCCACCTGGACCAGAGGGCTGGCCGGACGTAGCAGGTAGGTGTCGAAGTTCCCGCTGCGTACTAGTTGTTCGAGATTCGACACCGCCCCGAGGAAAGGAATCCAAAGGCCGTGCGCGGCCAGGCGCAGTCCGAAAAGGAAGCACAGCTCGGTGAATTCCCATCCCTGTACGGCGCCGAGTCGCGCGCCCAGCACCCAGATCAGAGCAAAGGACGAGGCGTTGTAAAACAACCCGGAGACGAGCGACAGGAGGAAATTGCCGCGATACTGCATGCCGCTGCGCAGCGCGGCGACAGCGAGAATCCACCAGGCACGCATGTCAACCGCCCTGACTCACGATGCCGCGCTCAGCTCGCCGCCACACGAGAGCGATCACCGCGACCAGCGTGACGCACCAGAAGAACTGCACAAGAACCGCCTGTACGGCTGCCGCCCCAGAGACCATTCCCGAATAGATGGCCGCAGGCGTATAGCCCATCGCGCCGAACGGGAGCAGCTCCACCACCTCCCGCACACCAGGAGGGAACAGGGCCAGCGGGATGAACGACCCGGCGAGAAAGGCGTTGACGAGGCTGAACGCCCAGACGATTCCACTGGTTTCGTGCAGCCAGAAGCCCGCGCTCCCCAGCAGGCCGTACAGCCCCACGCTGACCGCGTAGGACAGCAGCGCGCTGACCACGAAGAGACCAACCGTCGCCGGGGCTTCCAGGCCGGCGACCACGACGGCCACTGGGATCATCCCGGCCAGTGCCGTGGTCCTGGCGATCGTGTAGCCCACCTGGTGGGAGAGCACCTGGAGGGGGAACGGGATCGGCCTGATGAGCTCAGTGGCGATCTTCCCTTCCCGGATTCGGTCGGCGACGTACCAGGGGATCGTCGACTGGTTCAGCCACATCAGCATATTGACGACGCACAGGTAGGTCACCGTCTTGCCGTAGGAGATGCCGTCGAGGTGCGACTGCGTGCGATAGGCGCCGGACCAGATCTGAATCAGCACGTAGATCTGCAGCATGGGCAGAATGGATCGTGCCCAGATGTCCGCCCGGTGCGTCGAGTGCGATCGGGCCCATGCGCCGACGAGAGTCCACGTTCTCATGCGTCGTCGCGGCTGTAGAAGCGTGCGAGCACGTCTTCGAGCTCGGCTTCCACGAAGCTGATGTCCGCAATCTTGTAGCCTTTGTTGATCTCGTCGATCAGGGCTGACACGGAGACGATCCGGGGATCGAATGCGATCTCCACCGACGATCCGCTCTGGCTGACCTCGACCGTGTCATTGCTTAGGGTCACCGCAGCCTCATCTGCCAGCCTGACCTTGAGCACTCGATGCGGCGAATAGCGCAGCCTCAACGCTTCAAGGTCACCGTCATAGGCCACGGTTCCCCGGTCCAGGAGGACGACTCGGTCGGCCAAGTTCTCGATGTCGTCGATGTCGTGGGACGTCAGGAGGACGGTGACGTTCTGAGTCCGGTTGATCTCGGCGACGAACGATCTGATCTGGCGTTTGGCGAAGACGTCGAGCCCCACTGTCGGCTCGTCGAGAAACAGGATCGACGGCTCGTGGACGAGCGCGGCCGCCAGATCTCCGCGCATCCGCTGCCCCAGGGACAACGAACGTACGGGAGTCTCCAGAAACGAGCCCATGTCCAGCAGGTCGATGAGCTGCTGAAGGTTCTTGGCGTAGTTCGCCACCGGGATCTCGTAGAGCCGAGAGATGATCGTGAAGGAGTCCATGAGCGGCAGGTCCCACCACAAGGAGGAGCGCTGGCCGAAGACGGCGCCGATGTGGGGGACGTACTTCTTTCTCTGCCGCCAGGGAACCAGCCCGGCCACCTCGACGGTTCCCGAGGTCGGGGTCAGGATACCGGTGAGCGACTTCATGATCGTGGACTTGCCCGCGCCGTTCCCGCCGAGCAGGGCGAGCAGTTCCCCTTCGCCGACCGAGAAGGAGACGCCGTCTACCGCGCGCGTCACCGAATACTCTCTGGACCACAGTCTCCAGAGTCCGTTCTGACGCTTCTGGCGCCGGTACTCCTTGACCAGGTCCTCCACTTTCACCATTGCCAACGAGCACTCCAGATCACGGGAGAAGTCCTTCGGTGAGCCGGGCGAGTGCCAGCCTGATGTTCTGCTCCGTGGTGGCGAAGGCCAGGCGGGCGTAGGTGCCGGGCGCGCCGAACTCCTGGCCCGGCAGGAGGGCTACCCGGCAGCGGTTCAGGACGACACCGGCCGCGTCTCCGTCCAGTCGCAGCGCGGAGAAGTCCAGCCAGGAGAAATAGGTGGCGGATGGCTGCGCGAACCGGATAGCGGGGTGGTGGTCACGCAGATGGGCTGAGATCGTGCGCCTGTTCCGGTCCAGCTGGGCGAGTGTGGCCGTCAGCCATGGGCTGTCGGCCTTGTAGGCGTGGACCAGTGCCGTCAGAGCCAGGGCGCCGGCCGTGGGCAATCGTCCTGCCAGCCGTTTCCACAGCCGGTGGATGAGCTGTTCGTCGAGGGAGAAGGCGAACGCACCACCAAGTCCCGAAATATTGTGTGACTTGGTGGCACCGGACAGAGTGATGAGTCCGGATCCCGCGACCGAACACATCGGCACGAAGGCCCCATCGTAAGAG
This sequence comes from Streptosporangium sp. NPDC006007, assembly GCF_040614315.1. Taxonomy (NCBI): domain Bacteria; kingdom Bacillati; phylum Actinomycetota; class Actinomycetes; order Streptosporangiales; family Streptosporangiaceae; genus Streptosporangium; species Streptosporangium sp. NPDC006007. The sequence continues at coordinate 51,525 of NZ_JBEXUG010000012.1, forward strand.
ATGCGGCCGTGCAGCTCGTTGGCCACGATCATGAGGTCGTGTTCCGCCGCGACGGTCGCGATATCCAGCAGTTGCGCGCGCGAGAAGGCGTGGCCCGTAGGATTGTGAGGGTTGCAGACGAGCAGCGCCTTCGTCCGTGGACCTACGCGTCGACGCAGCTCGCCGACGTCGAAATGCCAGCCCTCCAACGCGCGTAACATCACTGGCACCGCCCGCCCGCCGGCCGCTTTCACGGAGTCAGGGAGGTGGTGGTAGGAGGGGGCGAAGTACACGACCTCGTCGCCCGTCTCAAGGAGAAGGTCGAAGAGGGTGTACATCGCAGCGACCGAACTCTGAAATATCCGGACAGCTGTGACGGGCACGGTGACGTGATGCGCGCGCTGGTAGTAGTCGCAAATGGACGCAGCCACCCCGCTCGTCGTGTACGGCAGCGGATATACCAGTGGCTGGCGTACCTGCTCAGCCAGCGCGGCCACGATGGCCGGGTCAGGAGCGAAGTCCATGTCAGCGATAGAGAGCGGGATCACGTCGCCCTCCACCGCGGCCCATTTACGTGAGTACCCAAGCATCCGCGGAGGTCTCGGTGTCGCTGTCGGACAGCTCGTCGGAAGGGTCGGCGAGCAGTGGAGGGGCGAACGCCAGCGCCTCGATCCTGCGAGGGAAGCGTGTCCTGACGTCGGGGCGCGGATGGTCGAGATACATCGCGGGCAGAAACTCGTCCACGGGGATGACCGCCATCTCCACTTGTGCGTCAACGAGCTGCCGCGCCGTCTCCCTGTCCAGCAGATAGCCCCACGTGCAGTAGCTGAACCCAGGTCTGACGAACCCCGGCCAGGCCAGCTGGTCGGGTTCCATAGGGCATCGGGCCAGGTAGGTCAGACCAATCTCCCCGTTCTCGCGCACCGCCTCGATGCCCTCAAGCAGGCGCGGCAGGAACCCGTCCACCAACCTCACGTCGTCCTCGACGATCATGAACAGAGGCGCGTCCGTCTCCAGCCCCCGCTTCCAGCAGGCCAGGTGGCTAAGCGTGCAACCGACCTCGCCGTACTTGAGTGTGCGGTTCCACCAAGGATTGTTGGACTCGATCCGCCAGGGAAACAGACCGACCCCCAGCGCCCGGAGCACTTCGCCGTCGAGCGCGGCCCCGTCGAACGGCCCGTCCCAGTCCGAGGTGAACTCCACCGTTAGTTCGGCGGGCAGTTGCCGCGTGATTCGTTCCCTGCGATCCTGCCTGCGTTTGAGGTTGACCACGTAGGTCTGCAGCCCCAGGTCAGCGGACACCCGACTGGCTCCCTTCCACAAAGGCGGCCAGACTGCGCACGGTGCGGTTAGTGAAGATCACCCGCATTGAGACGTGCCGTCCCGCGAGCGGGGTGAGCCAGACGGCCAGTTTCGTCGCGACGAGGGAGTGGCCGCCGAGTGAGAAGAAATCATCCAGTACGCCGACCTGCTCGACGCCGAGCAGCTCCGCCCAGATCGCAGCGATCTTTTCTTCCATCGGCGTGGCGGGCAGGTCGAGTCGCCGACTTCCGGCGGCGGGGTCGGGCAGCGCGGCCCTGTCGATCTTGCCGGACCTGGTGAGCGGCATCTTGTCGAGGAAGCTGATCGTGCTGGGCACCATGTGACCGGGCAACGCGGCCGCGACGTGCGCCTTCAGTTCCTCACCCGGCACGCTCTCCGCGGTGATCACGTAGGCGACGAGGGCGTCGTCCCTGGCTACCACGACTGCGCGGCTCACGGCGGGGTGCTCGAACAGTCTGATCTCCACTTCGCCAGGTTCGACCCGGAACCCCCTGACCTTGATCTGGCCGTCCAGGCGGCCGACGAACTCCAGCGCACCGTCTTCTCTCGTCCTGGTACGGTCGCCGGTCCTGTACATGCGTGAGCCGGGCGGGCCGTACGGGTCGGGCACGAAACAGTGCGCGGTCAGGCCAGGCTTGCCCAGGTAGCCGTGCGCCAGCCCGATGCCTCCGATGCAGAGCTCCCCCTCCTCGCCGGGCGCGACCTGCGCCAGCGAGCCGTCCAGCACGTAGACGCGCGTGTCGGAGAGCGGGAAGCCGATCGGCGGGCACCCGGCGGCCTCGGCCTGAGTCAGGGTGGCCGCCGTCGCGATGATCGTCGCCTCGGTAGGGCCGTAGGTGTTCATTAGCTCCACGTGCGGGCCGACGCTGTCATACCAGGTGGAGAGTACGGCGCCGCGCAGCGGGTCCGCGCCGAGGATGACGAGCCTGAGCCGCTCCGGCCACGTGACTCCTATCAGGCCCTGCCAGTAGGAGGTGGGCAGGTCGAGCACCGTCAGGTCGACACCGGCAGCCAGCAGATCGGGCAGGTCCTGGCCCTTGGGCGGAAGGACGAGCGTCGCGCCCGAGGTGAGGCAGGGGAAGATCTCTTCCGCGTGCGCGTCGAAGCTCACCGACGCGTGCTGGTACATCCGGTCCCCTGGCACCAGCGCGAACCGCTCGCGCATCCACCGGACGCGGGAGAGCAGCGCGCGGTGTTCCACGGCGACGCCCTTGGGCCGGCCCGTCGAGCCCGAGGTGTAGATGATGTAGGCGAACGCGTCCTGGTCGGGTCCTTCTTGGACGGACTCTGCGTCGCCATCGATGTCTTCCGAGGTGAGCACGAGCAGGGCGCCGGAGTCGGCTCGCATGTAGTCCCTGCGCTCGGCAGGGTAGCCGGGATCGATGGGCACGTACGCCCCGCCCGCCTTGAGCACGCCCAGGATGGCGACCACCAGCTCCGGCGAACGGTCCATCTCCAGGGCGACCGGGGTGTCCCGCCCGACCCCATGCGCGCGGAGCGCTCCGGCCAAGCAGTCGACCCGTACGCTCAGCTCGGCGTAGGTGATGTCCAGGTCGCCAACGGACAGGGCGACCGCGTCAGGTGTGGAGCGCGCTTGGCGGTCGAAGAGCGAGGTCACGGTCTCGCCCGGCTCGCCGGGACCTGGCGTCCGCATCTGCGTCCACACGGCCTCGACGTGGATAAGGCACGCGTTGAGATCCCCCGTGAAACCGGATGACCGCCATCCGTCGGGTGGGGTCGATTCAGTCGTCCATAAGGAGTACTGCCGCTCGTCATTGCACACGACGACGTACTGACCTTCGGCCACAAGTGGTCCTTTCAGGGGAAACTCAATCCAAGCGCATAATACATAATAATACCGCATTACAGTGTGATATGTTACGGCCTTCGTTGATCTTGAGTGAACGGAGTGCATGTGTGGCATGGGTTGATGCCGAGTTATTCACAGCGGCTTTCGACCAGGGGAGCCCAGTCGCCACGTTGGGCCCGGCTGGAACCGATTCGGAGCATGAAGCTCGCCGTCACTTCTCCCAGGTCATTCTCCAGCCGTCCTTCCCGCACGCGATGGCGTACGCACTGGAGAACAGGACTTTGGCGCTCGTCCCCGCGGGATACGTGGACCGGGAAACCGGTGGGACCGGGGAGACCTGGGTGGACCTGCATTTCCGCTACCAGCCGCAACTGAAACTCGCACACGTGTGGCACGGAAAGATCCGGCCCATGTGCATCGCCGTCAACGAGGACTGCCCCGACGGCGGCGCGGTGCCAGTAGTCGCCCTGCACTCCGCCACCTGGCGGTTCGCTCAGGAGTACCTGCCCACGCACACCGCCAGGTTCGTTCGTTCAAAGCCTGAGGCGGTACGGCAGGCCGCGCAGGGCGACGTACAGGCCTGCATCGGCTCGGTCGACCTGGTGGAGCAGGCGGCGAACCTGAGAATCACCCACGTGATCAACCCAACGATGGTCTGGTGCCTGTATTCCCCCGACGATGCCGCGTAGATTCGCCCTCGCCGCGTCCCAGGTGGTCACCGGAATCGACGGCCAGATCATCCCCGACGGCGCCGTCATCGTGCGCGACGACATCGTCGAATGGGTAGGGCGGCGCGAAGACCTGCCGTCCGGCCTGCGGCCGACGATGAAGCTGCCGCACGGGACCCTGCTTCCCGGGTTGGTGGACGCGCACGTTCATGTGGCCTTCGACGCGGGAAGCGACCCTCTGGGCAGCATGACAAAGCGCTCGGACGACGAGCTCGTGGACCTCATGGTGCATAACGCCCGCACCCTGCTGGCGAGCGGCGTGACCACCGTACGCGACCTGGGCGCTCCGTCCGCGCTCGCGTTCAGGGTGAAAGCCCTGCTGGCCGAATCGGGGCCCAGGCTCGTCGTCGCGGGCAGTCCGCTGACCAGTCCCCGCGGGCACTGCTGGCCGATGGGCGGCGAGTGCGAGACCGCCACCGACCTGTCCACGGCGATCCGCGCGCAGGTGAAGGAAGGCGCGGACTGGATCAAGATCATGGTTACCGGTGGCTTCATGACCAACGGGTCCGACCCTCGCCTTCCGCAGTTCTCCGCGGAGTTGGTCGCGTACGCCGTGGCGGAGGCCGACCGGTTCGGCGTGCCCGTGGCCGCGCACGCGCACTCCCCCGAGGGGATCAGGATCGCGGCGGCGGCCGGAGTCCGGACCGTTGAGCACTGCACATGGTACGAGAAGGGTGAGCTGCGCTTCGACGAGGAGACTGCCCGTCTCCTGGCGGAGAAACAGATCGCCGTCTGCCCGACCCTCAGCGCCTACTCCCGCCGCGAGGACGGAAAGGTTCCGTGGAGTGACAGGCGCAAGCATCTGACGACCATGCGCGACCTTGGTGTCCCACTGATCGTCGGCACGGACGCCGGGATCAGGAACACCCCGGTCACCTCCTATGTGGCCAGCCTGCTCCCCTTCCTGGATCTCGGAATGAGCAACCTGGACGTCATCGAAACGGCCACGGCCCGCACCGCGCGGGCACTTGGGCTGGGCGCGGCGACCGGATCGATCGAGCCTGGCAAGTCAGCTGACCTCCTCCTCGTCGAAGGAAACCCGTTGAACGACCTCACCTGCCTGAACGACGTCGTGTCGGTGATCACCCGTGGACACTGACCGCGTCGCCCTCTCCTACAATCAAATCAGGCGCCTTGACAGGGACAAGAGCGTCTTCGCCGGTAGGCAGCGGGAACCGCACCATATCTCCGCCGCCTTCGACCTTGCCGGGCACGTGTCCGTGCCCGCGTTGCGGCGGGCCGTACAGGAAGTGGTTAGACGGCACTCCTCGTTGCGTACCACGTTCCACCAGGAGGGATACGGGCGGATTCTGCCGCCCGGTGGCGTCCTGCGCGTGGTGGAGCTCGACATCGACCTTGAGTCACTGACCAGGGCGGAGATGGACGAACTTTTCGATCTCGAGAGGGATCTCAAGCTCAGGGTCACCCTCGTCCGAACAGGGGAGGCGATGTCGCGGCTCATCATCACCGTCGAGCACCTCGTCTGCGACGGGCAGTCCTTCGACCGCCTTCTGGCCGACCTCGCGTGCGCCTACAACGGTGGCGACTCAGGCGCCTCATCTGACTTCTTCCCCTGGGCCGAGGCCGAGCGCCTGGCGCTCACCGGGTCCGCGCTGGAGGAGCGGCTGGCGTTCTGGCGCACCCGGCTGGACCCGTTGGAGGCGGTCCCCGAGATTAGGCTGGCCGGGATGGCCGACCCCATCGATGGACAAGGCGGGGCGGCGACCCTGCGGTTGGACGTGGAGCCTGGCGTCGTCGAGGAACTGCGGGCGTTCTGCGCGAAGAACGCCGCCAGCCTTCACACCGGGGTGATGGCGGGTCTCCAGCTGGCGGTGTTCGCCAACACCGGCAGAACCACCGTGGGGGTGGTCGGACCGATCTCCCTGCCCACCGACGATCGGGAAAGGGCGATCGGCTGGTTCTCCAATCTCGCCGTCTTCCGCACCAGAGTCGACTCGGGAGGCCCCGTCGAGGATCTCGTGGCGGGCGCACGCGACGCGATGTTCGACGCCATCGACCAGCTCATCCCGTTGCCTCTACTCGTCCAGCATCTACAGCCCGGCCGGGAGGACGCGCTGCGCTGGCGACCCTGGTTGTACCTCGATTCCGACTGGTGGGATGAGGATCCGCTCCCGCTGGCCGGTCTCAAGATCTCGCGCGTGGACGACACGTTCGTCCCGGCGCTCCGGCCGGGTGTGGGCGTCTGGGCCAACGTGAACGGGCCCGACCCGCATCTGTTCATGCAATGGGAAAGTGGGGCCTGGCCCGAGGACGCCGCCCGCACCTTCCTCCAGACCTTCAGGGACTGCCTGTCGCTGATCGCTCGCTCGTCCGGCGCCACGTGTGCGGAGCTCGCCGCGGCTGCGAGGAAACAGTGACAACCGACTGGTTCACCCATTCGTGCTTCGTCCCCCGCGACACCAGGGAGACAGTGGGGCGCGCCATCGATCGCTACGTCGACCAGGCGCGTGAATCCCTGCTGAGCCTGCCCGGCCCGCCGCGCGATTTATACCTGTCGGGCTCGTTGTCGCGTAGAGAGCCCTCCGTCGCAGGTCTTTCGCTCGCCTCCGACGTAGACTTTGTGCTGGTCAGCGAAAGCCGTGACGCCGGTCTGCTCCTTGAGGCCAAGCTGAAGGACGACCTCAACGCGCGTTTTCCCACGATCGACACGACCGTGTTCACAGTGCAGGCCGACCAGCTTGCCTCGGTACGCGGCCTGTTCGGCAGCGACCTGCACCGGAGCCTCGGCTCGCCCGTCGTCGCGCGGCTGGACACCCCGCAAGCCCGCAAGCCCTTCGGCGGACCGCAGGAGGTGTTCGAGGTGTTCGCGCACGTGATGAGTAACACCTTGCTTGGTGCTTCGTCCCCGGCCAAGCTCGCCCTGGAAGGGCTCAGGTGCGCGTTGTCGCCCTTGCTGCCTACGGTCCCCTCCTGCGGGGACGTGCATCGTCACGGCCACCTTCTCGCGCCGCTGTTCGACCAGGACACGGTCGACGGGATCGTCATGGCCAGAGAGGTCGGTACCGAGCTGGGCGGGATGCGCGCGTACGACCATCTGCTGGCCTGCCTGTCAGCGTTCTTCCTCGGACCAGCGCACACCTCTTCGGAGGGGCTGGTTCTCGCGGAGATCAAGGCGCGGATCGGCGAAGTGGACGGCCTCATGAACAAATACCAGCTGTCGCTTCCGCTCGCTTTCGTGCTCACGGAGTCCGGCCATCAGGAGATGCGAGAGGCGGCGCTCGGGTTGCTGAGCCTAATCTGGCGCACCAGGCTGACGCCCGACACGGCCATCCGGCACCTGTTCGCCCAGCGCAGTGACTATTACCGACTGCTGAGCGCCCACAACTTCGGCAGGAGCCGATCCGCCGACTACGTCGCCATCCGTCATCATGCGAGCTGAACCGACGGTGGCGGTATTCGGCGCGGGTGTCATGGCGGGGAACATGATAGGCGCACTGCACCGCGCCGGCTTCCCGCTCCGCCTGTTCAACCGCACCCCGTCCAGGCTCGACGCGGTCGCCCCGCCCGGCAGTGTGATGGCGGCCAGCCCGCGCCAGGCCGCCCAGGGCGCGGATATGGTGATCTCCGTGGTCACCGACGACGAGGCCAGCAGGGCGGTCTGGCTGGGCGAGGCGGGCGCGCTGCGCGGTGCGTCGCCTGATACCGTCGCTGTGGAGTGCTCGACGCTCTCGCGCGACTGGGTGACGACCTGGGCGGCGACCGTCAGGGAGCACGGTGTGCAACCCATCGACGCGCCGGTGACGGGCAGCAGATCCAGGGCGGCCGAGGGCAGCCTCGTCATGTTCGCCAGCGGGACGTCCACCGCCCTGAACCAGGCCAGGCCGGTCCTTGACGCGATGACCGAGCGGATCTACGACTTCGGCTCGACCGTCGGTACCGCCACCGCGTTCAAGCTCATCAACAACATGCTCGCCGGGTCGATGCTCGTGGCGTTCGCCGAAGCCTTCGCCCTGGCCGGCCGCGCGGGTCTCGACCTGGCCCAGGTGCTGGAGATCCAGTCGACGTACGGCTGGGCCACCGGAATCGCGGCAGGCAAGGGGCGCAACATGCTGCTCGACGCCCACGACGACGTCCACTGCCGACTGGCGCTCCTGGCCAAGGACCTTGCCTACGCGCTGGAGCTCACCGAACTGGACCTCCCGCTGAGCAGCGCGGCAAAGACCCAGCTGGCCGCCGTGGCGACCAGTGGAGATGGCATGTACGACATGTCTGCGATCATTCGGGCCTACAGAAAGGAATAGGGCGTCGATGAAGGTTCTCATCTCTGGCGGTGCGGGATTCATCGGGAGCACGCTGGCATCCGCCTGCATTGACTCCGGAATCACCCCGATCATTCTCGACAACATGATCACCGGCCGGCGGGAGTTCACCGCAGGCCGGCTCTTCTACAAGGGCGACATCGCCGACGACCAGCTTGTCGACACCATTTTCGCCGAGCACCCCGACATCGAGGCGGCCATCCACTGCGCCGCACTGATCGTGGTCCCCGAATCCGTGAAGGACCCTCTGCAGTACTACGACGCCAACGTCGTCAAGACGTTGAGGTTCGTCAGCAGCCTTGTGCGTAATGGCTGCGAAAGGCTTATCTTCAGCTCCTCCGCCTCGATCTACCAGCCGGACGCCGACTTCTCCGTGGACGAGCAGTCGGCGATCAACCCGCAGAGCCCCTACGCGCGCACGAAGTCCGTCTGCGAGGCCATGCTGGCCGACATCGCCGCAGCGGAGCCGTTGCGCGTGCTTTCTCTCCGCTATTTCAACCCCATCGGGGCCGACCCGAAGATGCGCACCGGTCTGCAGATCCGCCACCCGTCCCACGCCCTGGGCAAGATGGTGGAGGCGTACAAGCTGGGAGAGACGTTCCACATCACCGGCACCGACTTCACGACACGCGACGGTTCCGGTATCCGCGACTACATTCACGTCTGGGACCTGGCGGACGCGCACATCGCGGCGGTGTCCAGGTTCGACGCGTTGGTCGGCACGTCGCTTGTGATCAACGTGGGGACCGGCACGGGCACCACCGTTCGTGAACTCCTGGACGCCTTCAACGGCGTCGTGAAGACTCCACTGCCGGCGATCGAGACCGACCGGCGGCCGGGCGACGTGGCAGGCGCGTTCACCAGGAGCGAACGCGCCCGCGACCTGCTGGGATGGGCACCGCGCTACTCGCTCGCCGAGGGTATCGCGCACTCACTTGAATGGGCCGAGATCAGGAACGACCGCCTGTTCTCCGGGAGCAGGTAGCCGTGTACCCCTCATGGATCGCCGACCTGCCTCAAGTCGACGTACGGTTCCCCGGAGCACAGGCGACCACGGTCCGCAGCGATGACGGGCAGGTCGTCTTCTGGACCTTCGAGAACGGCGGGTCGGTCCCGCCGCACCGGCACGGCCCGCAGCTCGGCATCGTGTTGAGCGGCCAGGTCGAGCTGAGAATCGAGGGCGAGCTCAGGGTCTGGACAGCCGGTCAGATGTTCGACATTGGGGATCAACAGGAACATGAAGCAACCGTTGCCGCCGGGACGTGTGTGATTGAGATCTTCCAGGAAGGCGATCGACATCCGGTGAAGTCCAAGCTCTCTGGCCCGGAACAGGACAGCTGACCGCTGCCTTGCCGACGGTGAAGCTCGACTGGGCATTTGGCCGGGTTTCCAGGCGTCTGAGCTGCACCGAAATCGTCCAACATCACGGTGAACGCCTGCTCGCCAAGCCGAGGCAACAACAGGTTCGGCCCGACCGGCTCCGGCTGCACATCCGGAGCTCTGTGGTGCCGAAATTCATCCGCCTACGCTGAACTGGAGCTGTTCTGTCCGTGGCCATGCAAAAGTGCTCTGGCGCAAAGTGCGGGGCGTTGTGACTGAACGTGATCTCGCCTGCGTCAGTGGCTGCAGAGGGTGATCTTCCGTAGAAGGTCGAGGCGGACGGTCGAAGCGGGCGGCGGGAGCCGGGGTGTGGGGTGCTGGGCTCGTAAGGGCTCCACGTAGCGGCGAACGGTGCGTCGGCTGCCGCGATGTGGCTCCGCTCAGAGGTGCGGAACCTCGGTTCGATACTGTCGGCAACACTGACCGCCACCTGCTGGGAGTCCGCGAGCCGACCAGTCCGCATGAAGATCCACGCAATGCTGTTGGCGACCATCGCGGGCAACAGCGGATCGTCGGTGGCGCGCGCCGCCGTCTGCGATCGGTCGAGACTGAGCAGGGCGAGGTCTTCCATGCCGTTGCGGGCAAGTACGTGTGCGCCGAGCTGGTGAGCTTTGGCCGGCAGGGCGTACGCCTGAGCGGCGGCGCCGTTGGAATGCTCGTGGGTCGCGATACGCACCTCGGTGAGCAGTCGCGGGAAGGTCTGGCCGAGGTCGCGAAGTCGGCACGGTGATAATCGGCCCAGGCACCTTCAACAGACCTACGGAGCGCTCCGACGTCGGGAGGGGTGTCCTCGCCCGAGTCGTCTACCGAGGGCGTGAAATCGCCAACAGGAATCAGCGCGCGACGAACGGCCAGAAGGTTGGTATCGTCGCGTTCCTCACGCTCCGGGACGCCAATGAGAAGCGCGGTGGTCTCCAGGTCAAGGGCATGGGCGAGTGCGTTGACGGTGGAGATGCGGGCTGACTGCCGTTGTCCTTGTTCGAGCTTGCGGATGGTGTCGACATTAACCCCGGCCCGCTCGGCGAGCACTTCCTGACTGAGTCCGGCTCGCCGCCGGGCGACCTTGAGCCGCTCACCGATGGTCATGTCTGGACGAAGGTCCATGGCGCTACCGTCATTCACAGGCCCAGCACCTTCCCTGAAGGCTTGACAGCCTCAGGTTGCGGTGTGGGCCTGCTCTGCGCGATGGCCCGGAGCGCAATCCGACCGTGATCGCGCCCAGCCGGATACCGGCCTCCGCCACCAGGCGGGGACGGTCACCGCGTGAAGCGGCACGACATTTCTCCGCATTCGCCATACGACACCAAAACCTCCGCTGTCAGCCGAGGTGAAATCTACATTTCCGGCAGATCAAGGTATCGCGCAACGTATCCGACTAACAGTTATGTTTTTTAAGGATGCCCAGTACGGCAATGGCGTGGAGGGGTTCGACGGCAACGGTCTCGCCGAAGTCTCACGCGGACGTGCTCACGCCCCTCGGCGTCCGAGTACGGCCTGTGGGACGAGTTCGGACGGCTCGCCCAGCCACACACGCTGTTGCCCGTCGGCGGTGACGGTGAGCCCGAACTCCTCGTGTCCCGGCCGCTCCCGCTCGACCCACCACCGGTGGGCGGCTTCCACCTCGTCCCACAGGCTGCGCGGGCCGCCCTGAAAGACCCGGGAGTCCGAGCGGCCGTCCTCGCCGTAGAAGTACGCGGCGGCCCATGAGCGGTCGGTCAGCCCGTACAGCCAGACACCCGGGGTGCCGTCGGCGTCGCGGCCGGAGACGTGCACGCAGCCGGGTACCAGCAGGCCGAGTACGAACTCCAGGGTGATGTTCGACATGATCGACGACGTGGCCGGTGTCGTCACCGACTCCCGGGTGTCGCCGGGCCAGTCGTCACCCATGTAGTCGGTGTGCCTGATGTCCAGGCGCTGGGAACGGATCTGCATGAACCGGGCAAGCCTGGTGAAGCGGCCGGTGGCGGTGCCATCCTCGGCGACGACCAAGCGGGCGATGGCGTCCTGGTGGCTGTACCGGGTTCCCCAGGGCATCACGATGAGCGCTCCCGGCCGAGCCTGGTCGATCCAGGCCCGAGGGACGTCGCGGACGGAGGCGGTCACGATGACGCGGTCGTAGGGTGCCCGCTCCGGCCAGCCGAGCAGGCCGTCGGCGGTGACGACCCGCGGGTGCCGGCCCGCCGCGTCCAGGGCCTTGCGCGCGCTGTCGGCCACCGCCGCGTCGAGTTCAACGGAAACGACGTTGCGGTCGCCCAGGCGGGCCGACAGCAGGCCGGCGCACCAGCCGGTCCCGGTGCCGATCTCCAGCACCTTCACGCCGTCGACCACCGACAGGTCACCGAACATCGAGAACACCAGGCTGGGCATCGAGCCGGAGCTGGTCCGCAGTTCGCCGGGGGCCGTTCCGGTGTGGTGACCGTCGTCCCATTGGGTGGTGATGGGCACATCGGCATCCGCCCAGCGGTACCACTCTTCGGGGTTGTCCGTCTTGGAGACGACAAAGTCGCGGCCGTTCTCAAAAGGCCACATCACGTCGGGCAGAAAGAGCTCCCGGGAAACCACGTCGTACGCCTTCACCCAGTCGGGGGTTATCACCCCTGAGTCAAGAAGAAGGTCACGCAACCCCTTCCCGGCCTCCGGAGCAGCCGTCACTTTTCAGCCGGCTTCTCGTGCTGACCCGGCGGGGTGAGCTTGTCGGGCTCCGGCGTCGTCGGCGTGAAAGGCTGCGGCTTCGGGTGCCGGTCACCTTCATGCTCTCCCATGCGTCCGCCTTCTCCATACAGGCTCCTGACGCGGAGCGTTCGCCCGTAAGCGTAGAGTCCGGAAAGCGGGTCCGGTAGACGTTTCCGCGATAGGTTCACGCATCGCCTATCCCGGGACGCGGCCGGGATCGCCGCGTCATGCTGCCGGAATGGACGTGCGACCTTGGCAGGCGGCCCACCGACCGGCCCCGCGCACACGGGGATGGCTCCAGGAACGGTCGCCATTTGAAGCGGCGCGATATTTCTCCGTATTCGCCATACGGTCGCGGAACTTCCAGTTCCGACAGAGGAGAAATTTCTCTTTTCGGGGAGATCAAGATATCACACAACAAATTTGACTACTAGTCATGATTTTTTATCAAATTCCTGATAGATCGGGAGTATCGCCTTTTTGATCGGTCTCGGCGATATTCGGACGTCAGGAGGATTTGTGTTACGCCCCCCAGCCCACCTCGCCACGGCGGCTACCCTGACCGTGGTGTTCTCCCTCGCCACAGGAAGTCCGGCCCAGGCCGCCGATCCGCCTCCAGCCCAGGTGGAGACCCGTACGGGGACGGATGCCCCCTCTCTCGTGAGCGGCCTCGACGAGGCGCCCAGGAGCGGTGATCCCGTCACCGTCGCCCGGAGTCATCTCCGCAACGGACGGTACAAAATAAAGAATGTGGATTCCGAGCTGGTACCACTCGACGTGGTCCGCGACGGCTCCGACGAGACCGTGCGATTCGAGCAGCGATACCGGGGCGTCCGCGTGTTCGGCGCGCACTACCTGGTGCGGATGGACAAGACCGGCGACGCCCATAAGGTCACCGGAGCGGGCGGCCGGTTCCTCACCAGGCTGAGCGTCCCGACCACCCCGAGGTTTCCCGAACGGCTCGCGCTGGAGGTCGCGCGTTCCCGGGTGATCGACCAGGGCGGCGACGGGAGGGACCTCACCGCGAAGTCCGGCGGGCTCGTCGTCGTCCCGGTCGGCAAGGGCGTCCTGGCCTGGCAGGTCACCGTCAACGGGCTGGACACGCGGAGACGGCAACCGCTGCTCACCGACGTCTACGTCAACGCCGGGACCGGCGCCCCGCTGTTCGCCTCCTCCCGGATCCACTCCGCGGCCGAGGGCGCCCTCGTCACCTCGGGCACGACGGTCAGGGGTAAGACGGTCCCGCTGAACGCCTATCAGCGGGCCGACGGGAAGTACGAGCTGCGCGACCGCGCGCGGGCGATGTGGAACGGCACCACGGGAGAGGTCCTCACCTACGACGCCCAGGGACGTAACGTCTTCGACTTCCTGGGCCCCCTCCCGCCCGACACCCCTCTCGCCGCCTCCGACACCCCCGCCTTCACCGGTAAGGCCGCCGAGGTGGGCGCGGTGGACGCGCACTGGGGCGCGGGCCAGGTCTACGAGTACTACCGGCGGCTGGGCCGGAACGGGCTCGACGGCAAGGGCGGCTCGATCAGGTCGGTCGTCAACGTCACCGTCTTGGGGCAGCCCTTCGTCAACGCCTTCTGGGACGGCACCAAGATGGTGTACGGCGGAGGCGGGCCCGACCACTACTCCCTGGCCTCGGCGCTCGACGTGGTGGGCCACGAGATGACCCACGGCGTGGTCGAGCACACCGCCAACCTGGTGTACTTCGGCCAGGCGGGCGCGATGAACGAGGGACTGGCCGACTACTTCGGCAACGCCGTCCAGGCCGAGGTCGAGGGGATCGACCTCACCGACCCCGACGCCGGCCTGCTGGGGGAGACGTTCTGCCGCACCGCGCCACCCCGGCAGTGCGCGATCCGCGACCTCAACGACGGTCGTACCGCGCCCGCCGACTACGTGGGCGCCACCGGCCGCATCGACAACGCGGGTGTCCATCTGAACTCAACGATCTTCAGTGGCGCCCTGTGGGACATCCGCGAGAAGCTGGGCCCCACGGCCGACAGGATCACCCTCAAGGCGCTGTCGGAGTACATGACCCCGCTCGACGACTTCACCGACGGCCGGCGGGCGGTGCTCGCCGCCGCCGCGCGGATGCGGCTCGGCGTCAGGGAACTGCTGACGATCGCCCACGCCTTCGACGCCCACGGCATCAGGGCGGGCTGGGAACATCGCATCCCCACCGACCATGACACCCTGCTCCGCGACATCGCCGACCCCGGCGCCCGGCCGGCCGCGTCCGGCGACCACTACGTGGTCACCGACTCAACTCCGCCGGCGCCTCCGGCCGTGTACGCGGGCCGGGTGAGCGGGGGCAGGGCCGAGCGGCTCTCCGGACCGGAGGAGCGCTACTCCTTCAGCCCGGCCACGGACGGCGGAACCGCGGTGTGGGCCACCTACACCGAAACCGGCACCACGTGGAGGATCCAGGTGTGGAGCCGGCCGCTGGACCGCTCACAACCTCCCAGACTGGTGCACGAGGGTGACAACCCCGTCTTCGACCTGGCGGTGGAGGGTGACACGGTCGCCTACTCGCTCTGGGATCCCGCGACGCGTACCTCGGACGTGTGGGTGCGGAAGGGCGACGCCGCCCCGGTCAGCCTGACCCCCCGGCCGGAGGTGTCCAGCGAGGCGGCGACGGTGCGGAACGGCCGGATCGCCTACGTCAAGGAGGACCCGGGGCACATGCTGATCGTCACCCGCGACCTCGCCTCGGGACGGGAGACCGAGCTGCCCGCCCCGCAGAGCCCGCCCAACGTGGTCGGTCTCGTGTCCGGCCCCGTGCTGACCGGCTCCCACCTGGTCTGGCTGCAGGACGCCCAGCGGGACGGCGGGCAGGGCATCATGCGCGCGAACCCGGACGGCGGCGCACCGACCGTGGTCTCTCCCGACGACGCGTCCGCGCAGGACATCCTGGCCATGGACGCCACGGATACGGCCATCACCTACAGCGTCTTCCCCGACCTGTCCGTACCCATCAATGAGAACCTCCCCAAAATCACCCAGATACCGATAAATGGCGGCACGCCGGTGCGAGTCACATGTAACCGGGGTGAACAGGGCGAGTTCGCGGCGGCCGGGGGCACCCGGGTGGTCTGGTTGGACGGCACCGCCGCCCGCGTCGACCTCGCCACCCGGGCACGCCCGAGAGGACGGTGCTGAGGCCGTGACACCCCGCGAACGGACACCGGCCGTCCTGCGGGCGGGCGGCGCCCAAGGCTGAGACGGGAGAGCGGAGCCGAGACGGGGAGGCGGGGGTCCACCGGACTCCCGCCTCCCCCCGCCGGACGCTCACCCCCCCTCCCGCCGGTCGCTCACCGTCTTCCCGTCATCGGCCGCTCACCGCCTTCTCCCCGCCGGACGCTCACCGCCTTCCCGCCGTCGAACCTCGCCCCCGGTTCCGGCGCCGCCCGCGGGCTCGTGGCGCCGCCTGGCCCCCGGTCTAGTGTGGGAGGGATCGCTCGGGTGGAGCCGTGGCGCGGCCTCTGCGCGCGTCACGCGAGGAGAACGTACGCATCGCGTACGCGAAAGAGGTCCCGATGAACCGCTTGAAGGACGCGACCAGTCCCTACCTGCTGCAGCACGCGGACAATCCCGTCGAGTGGTTCGAGTGGGGCGAGGACGCCTTCGCCGAGGCCGTACGGCGCGACGTGCCGCTGCTGATCAGCGTCGGCTACTCGGCCTGCCACTGGTGCCACGTGATGGCGCACGAGTCGTTCGAGGACGAGGCCGTCGCCGCGACGATGAACGAGCGTTTCGTCAACGTGAAGGTGGACCGCGAGGAACGGCCGGACGTGGACGCGGTCTACATGGCGGCCACCCAGGCCATGACCGGTCAGGGCGGATGGCCGATGACGGTCTTCGCCACCCCTGGGGGACACCCCTTCTACACCGGAACCTACTTCCCCAAGCCGCACTTCCAGCGGCTGCTGGCCGGCGTGTCGAACGCCTGGACCGGTGACCGGGCCGCGGTGCTCGAACAGGGGTCGAAGATCGTGGAGGCGTTGAACGAGCGGGCCGCGCTGCCCGCCGGCCCGCTGCCCACCACCGCCACGCTGGCCCAGGCCGTCGAGAACCTGAACCGGTCCTTCGACCCGGAGCGCGGCGGGTTCGGCGGCGCGCCGAAGTTCCCGCCGTCGATGGTGCTGGAGTTCCTGCTGAGATACGGCGCGGCCTCCGGGCACCCGGCCGCGCCCGGGAGCGGCGCGGCCTCCGGAGACGGAGCGGCCCTCACAGGCGGCGCGGCCTCCGGAGACGGAGCGGCCCTCACGGGCGGCGCGGCCTCCGAGAGGGAGACCGCCACCACGGGTGAGGGACCGGGCACGATTCCGGCGACGGCGACGGCGACGGCGATGGCGGAGCGGACGCTGGAGGCCATGGCCAGGGGCGGGATCTACGACCAGCTCGGCGGCGGCTTCGCCCGCTACAGCGTGGACGCCGACTGGGTGGTGCCGCATTTCGAGAAGATGCTCTACGACAACGCGCTGCTGCTGCGGGTCTACGCGCACTGGTGGCGCTCGACCGGCTCGCCCCTGGCCAGGCGGGTGGCGCTGGAGACCGCCGGCTGGCTGCTGGCCGAGATGCGCACCCCCGAGGGCGGTTTCGCCTCCGCCCTGGACGCCGACAGCGAGGGGGTGGAGGGCAGGTTCTACGTCTGGACCCCCGAGGAGATCCACCGGGTTCTGGGGGAGGAGGACGGCGTCTGGGCGACCGCCCTGTTCGAGGTGACCGGCACGTTCGAGCACGGCACCTCGGTGCTCCAGCTGCTGTCCGACCCCGACGACGCCGAGCGGTTCGCCCGGGTGCGCGCCGCCCTGCTGGCCGTACGGGGCCACCGGGTACGGCCCGGCCGGGACGACAAGGTGGTGGCCGCCTGGAACGGCCTGGCCGTCGCCGCCCTCGCCGAGACCGGGGCGCTGTTCGACCGGCCCGACCTGGTGGAGGCGGCGCGGGCGGCGGCCGTACTGCTGGACGAGGTCCACCTGGACGGCGGCCGGCTGCTGCGCACGTCGCGCGACGGCCGGGCCGGGGGCAACGCCGGGGTGCTGGAGGACTACGCCGACCTGGCCGAGGGGTTGATCTCCCTGTACGGCGTGACCGGGGAGGTGCGCTGGTTCCACCGGGCCGGGGCGCTGCTGGACACGGTGCTCGACCGGTTCGCCGACGGCTGCGGCGGGTTCTTCGACACCGCGGACGACGCCGAGCGGCTGTTCCAGCGCCCGCAGGACCCGACCGACAACGCGACCCCCTCCGGCCAGTTCGCCGCCGCCGGGGCCCTGCTGTCCTATGCCGCCCTGACCGGCTCGGCCAGGCATCGGGAGGCGGCGGAGGCGGCCCTCGACACGGTGTCCGTCCTGGCGGGCAAGCACGCGCGGTTCGCCGGGTGGGGTCTCGCGGCGGCCCAGGCCGCAGTCTCCGGGCCGCTGGAGGTGGCGATCGTGGGGGCGTCCGGCGATCCGGCGACCTCGGCGCTGCACCGGGCCGCCCTGCTGTCACCGGCCCCCGGCCTGGTCGTCGCGCTCGGCGAGCCGGGCGCCGCCGGGGCTCCCCTGCTTGAGGGCCGGGGCTTGGTGGGCGGCGCCCCGGCGGCCTACGTGTGCCGGAGGTTCACCTGCCGGCTGCCGGTCACCACCCCCGCCGCCCTGCGCGCCGAACTGGCGTCGCCCTGATCGTCCCCGAGGCGTCCGGGACCTGTCCCCCGCGAAAATCCGGGACCTGTCCCCCGCGATAAGACGCCCGGGGTGTGTGAAGGGTGTCAGCGGCCCGGACGGTTCTGGGGGACGTTGCCGGGGGACGGAGCCTGGTCGGCGCCGTTGGCCCCGCCGTCCGGGGCGCCGCCCGCCGGACCGGTGCCGCTCCCCGGACCGTCCGTGCCGCCGTCGCCCGCGCCGGGGCCGGGACCGTTCTCATCGCCGTTCCCGGTGCCCGCGCCGTCCGGGGTGGAGGTCTGGTCGGGAACGGGGGCGGTCGTCTCGTCCGGGCGCCGGGTGGGCGGGAGGGTGCGGTCGCGCTCACCGTCGTCGGTGTCGTCGTCTTGGGGGCCGGAGTTGTAGGCGCCGCCGTAGGAGGTGGAGTAGCCGTAGTTGGAGGGCTCGCCGAACTCCTTGACCGTCTTGCCGGCCATCGCCTCGGTCATGAAGGCGCGCCAGATCTGGGCGGGGAAGGTCCCGCCGTACAGGACTCTGCCGCCCACGACCACCGGCTTGTTGTCGTCGCGGAACATGTCGACCGCCGCCGCCAGCTGCGGGGTGAACCCCGCGAACCACGCGGACGCGGACTTGTCGGTGGTGCCGGTCTTGCCGGCCACCGGGCGGTCGTAGAGGCGGGCGGCCGACCCGGTGCCGGCGGTGACGACCTGTGTCAGCGCGTAGGTGGCGTCGGTGGCGGCCTGCTCGTCGAAGGCCCGCCTGCCCTTGGTGTCGATCTTGGTGACCTTGCCGTCGACGTCGGTGATCGAGCGGATCACGTGGGCCTCGCGGTGGACGCCCCCCGCGGCGAACGTGGCGAAGCCGGAGGCGTTCTGCACGGCGCTCACCGACGCCACCCCCAGCGGGAGCGTGGCGGCCGACCGGTGCGGGACGAGCTGGTCGGCGGGGATGCCCGCCTTCTCCGCGGTCTCGACGATCCTGTGCAGGCCGATCTTCTGGCCCAGGTCCACGAACGCGGTGTTGACCGAGCTCTGGGTCGCCTTGACCAGGTTGATCTGGCCGTAGGAGTAGTCGTCGGAGTTGGGGATGCCCTTGTCGGTCGAGGTGAGCCGGAGCGGGGAGTTGCCGTCCACCCGCGTTTCGAGGCCGAACCCCGCGTCCAGGGCGGCGGCCAGCGTGTACGCCTTGAAGGTGGATCCGGCCTGGACCTTGGCGCCGAAGGAGTTGTCGTAGGGCTGGGTGCGCCAGTCGCGACCGCCGTAGAAGGCGAGGACCTCGCCGGTCGCGGGGTCCACGGCGGCCAGGCCGGTGCGGACCTTCGCCGGGGTGTTCTCGGGCAGCACCGAGGTGACGGCCCGTTGGGCCGCGGCCATCAGGCTCTTGTCGAAGGTGGAGACGATCTTCAACCCGCCCTGGTTGATGACCTCGTCAGTGTATCCCCTGCGCTTGAGCTCGGCCGCCACCTGGTCGAGCATGTACCCCTCCTGCCCCTTGGGCACGAAGACCGGCTTGGACTTCCTGAGCTCGGGGAACACGGTGGCCGCGGCCTGCTCGGCGGTGGCGGTCCCGGTCTGCACCATGCCGTCGATCACCGACCGCCAGCGCGCCCTGGCCGCGTCCAGGTCGGCGCCCTCGGGGCTGGCGAACCGGGACGGCTGCTGGATCACCGCGGCGAGGTAGGCGCCCTCGGCGAGGGTCAGTTCGCTGACGTCCTTGCGGAAGTAGGCGTCGGCCGCGGCCTGGATCCCGTCGGCCCCCCGGCCGAAGTAGATCGTGTTGAGGTACTGCTCCAGCACCCAGTCCTTGGACTTCGACTGGTCCACCTTCAAGGAGATCATGACCTCCTTGAGCTTGCGGACGATGGAGCGCTCCTGGCTGAGGCCGCTGTAGTAGTTGCGGACCATCTGCTGGGTGATCGTCGAGCCGCCCTGGAGCTGCCGGCCGGTGAGCGTGGACCACATGGCGCGGAAGGTCCCCTTGATGGACACGCCCTTGTCCTCGTAGAACGAGCGGTTCTCCGCGGCGATGACCGCGTTCCTGACGTCGCGCGGAACCTGCTCCAGGGAGACGTTCTTGCGGTTCACCCCCTGCCTGGCCAGCACGGTCCTGCCGTCGCGGTAGTAGATCACCGAACCCTGCGCGGTGGCCCTGGGCTGCGTGGTGTCGGGGATCGGCGTCATGGCCCACACCGCGGCGAGAGCGCCGACCGCGGAGACGACGAGGACGCCGAAGACGATGAGCGCGATCCGCAGGAGTCTCCTCCTGGGTCTGTCCTTCCCGCCGCCCTTGAGCACGTGATCCCCCGTCCAGTCCGGAGCCGACCCCCGTCGGCCGCGCGGAACCGTAAGGGTAAACGATGCATAACGGTGTCTGAACCCTGCTTGGGATAGTACGGCTAGCCCTTCCCCCCGCGCGGCACGTCGGCCACCAAGGGAAGGACCCGATATGGCACAGGTGTGTCCAAGGCGATGACCGTCGAGGTCCTGACCACGCCGTGGACCTCGACGATCAGGTCGATGACCCGCTGCAGATCGGTGTTGCTGCGCGCCACCACCCGGCAGTGCATGTCGTCGCCGCCGGTGATCGTGTGCACCTCCAGGACCTCGGGGATGGCCGCGAGCTGGTCGGCGACCGGGACGTGCCCGCTGACCTGGCGGATCTGCAGGGTGACGAACGCGGTCACGTCGTAGCCGAGCGCGGCGGGGTCGACGTCGGGTCCGAACCCGGTGATCACCCCCCTGGCCGCCAGCCGGTCGAGGCGGGCCTGTACGGTCCCCCGGGCCACACCGAGCCGCCGGGAACACTCCAGCACGCCGAGTTTGGGCTCCTCGGCGAGCAGGGCGATGAGCCGGGCGTCGAGTTGATCAATCGTCATGGTGTACAGGTTCTCCGGCGGAAGGCGCGACTCGGTGGACAGATTGTCTACCAATCAACGCAACTGTTGCACAGCCCGCGCGTTAAAACGGACAGTGTCCGCATGAGCGACATCTTTCCCGTGAACGGCATGGACGCCGTGGTCTTCGCCGTGGGCAACGCCAAGCAGGCCGCCCACTACTACTCCAGCGCCTTCGGCATGCGGCTGGTGGCCTACCGGGGTCCGGAGACCGGCAGCCGCGACGAGGTCGCCTACGTCCTCACCTCCGGCGGCGCCCGGTTCGAACTGCGCGGCTCGGTACGGCCCGGCACCGCCGTGGCCCGCCATGTGGCCGAGCACGGCGACGGCGTGATCGACCTGGCCATCGAGGTCCCGGACGTGGAGGCGGCCTACAGCGGCGCGCTGGCCCGGGGCGCCAGGGGCCTCGCCGAGCCGTACACGCTGGAGGACGATCACGGCAAGGTCGTGCTCGCGGCGATCGCCACCTACGGCGAGACCCGGCACACCCTGGTCGACCGGTCCAACTACAGCGGCCCCTACCTGCCCGGCTACGTCGCGGCCGAGCCCCTCCTGCCGGCCCCCGACGTGAGGAACGGCCGCCTGTTCCAGGCGATCGACCACTGCGTCGGCAACGTCGAGCTCGGCAGGATGGACGAGTGGGTGGAGTTCTACCGGCGGGTCATGGGCTTCACCAACATGGCGGAGTTCGTCGGCGACGACATCGCCACCGAGTACTCGGCGCTGATGTCCAAGGTGGTCGCCGACGGCAGCCGCAAGGTGAAGTTCCCGCTGAACGAGCCGGCGATCTCCAAGAAGAGGTCGCAGATCGACGAGTATCTGGAGTTCTACGGCGGCCCCGGCGTGCAGCATGTCGCGCTGGCCACCAGCGACATCCTCTCCACCGTCGACCACATGCGCGCGGCCGGGGTGCGGTTCCTCGACACCCCCGGCTCCTACTATGACGACCCGGAGCTGCGCGCCCGCATCGGCCAGGTCCGGGCGCCGATCGAGGAGTTGAAGAAGCGCGGGATCCTGGTCGACAGGGACGAGGACGGCTACCTGCTGCAGATCTTCACCAAGCCGGTGCAGGACCGCCCGACGGTGTTCTTCGAGCTGATCGAGCGGCACGGATCGCTCGGCTTCGGCAAGGGCAACTTCAAGGCCCTGTTCGAGGCGATCGAGCGCGAGCAGGACCTCAGGGGCAACCTGTAACGGCCCTTGGCTTTGCAATGGCCGATGTGTGGTGATCTACACCTTATGGGATCATCATCACCGGACGACGCGGGGTCACCGACACCGGACGACTCATCCTCTTTCCCCTGGTCTCCCCCGCCATCCGACCGGGGGAGAGAGGCCGGGCCGCCCATCAGGCTCGGCGGGCGCTGGCGCCGCCTGTTCGCCGGAATCCTGGACATCGTCATCGTCGGGATCATCTCCTCGCCCTTCACCTACAGCACGGTCACCACCGCGTGGAACCCCGACAAGAACGTCTTCGTGCAGATCCCCGTCCAGCACACCCTGCTGGCCTCCTTGATCGGCTTTCTGTACTACTGGCTGCTGACCGCCTTCTGGAACGGGCAGACGCTGGGCAAGAAACTGTTCGGCCTGCGGGTGGTCGACGTCAGCGGGCGCAAGGTCGGCGTCGGACAGGCCGCGATCCGCGAACTGGTGGCGTGGGTGCTCTACGCCACCTGCTGTCTGGGCTGGATCAACCTCGCGTTCATCCTCTTCACCAGGAACAAGCAGGCCATCCACGACATGGTGGCCAAGACTCTGGTGGTAGATGCCTGAACCTCGAAGATCCCCCGCTCCGCTCGCGTAGTGTGCGATTCAAGGCGGCCCGGCCCGACCGGGCTCGGGGAAGGGGATTTGCGATCATGGCGTCCGGTCGGCTGGCAATCGCGGCAACCGCAGTGCTCGTGGGGACACTCGGCACCGTCGGGTGCTCGGCGTCGAGGGGGGAGAGCGGGCCCACCTCGGTCGTCGCGGACGGCGCCTCCCCAGGTGCCGCCGACTCCGCCCGGCGCCACGCGGGCAGGATCGGCGCCCCCGGAATCGGCGACCCCGACTTCCCCACCGACGGCAACGGCGGCTACGACGTCGACCGCTACCGGCTCAAACTCGACTACAGGCCGGACACCAGGCACCTGTCCGGCGTCGCCGGGATCGAGGCGAAGGCCACCCAGGACCTGGCCAGGTTCAACCTGGACCTGTCGGGCCTCAAGGTCGGCCAGGTCACGGTGAACGACGCCGCCGCGCAGTTCCAGCGGTCCGGGAACGAACTCATCGTGACCCCCGCCAAGATCATCCCGGAGAAGTCGGCCTTCACCGTCAAGGTCACCTACGCCGGGGAGCCCAAACCGGTCAGAGACTCCCCCAACCTCGGCACCTACGGGTTCATCCCGACCGCCGACGGCGCCTTCGTGGCCTGCGAGCCCAACGGGGCGAAGACCTGGTTCCCCGGCAACGACCACCCGGCGGACAAGGCGCGCTACGACTTCGAGATCACCGTTCCCGAGGGGCTGACCGCGCTGGCCAACGGCGAGCTCGTCGGCGAGCCGAGCACCGCCGGGGGCAAGACGACCTTCACCTGGCGGGAGAGCCACCCGATGGCGAGCTACCTGGCCACGATGACGCTGGGCAAGTTCGAGCTGCGCCAGGGCAAGACCGCCGCGGGGATCAAGAACATCGCGGCCGTGGACCCGCGCTACCAGAGCTCACTCGACAGCCTCTACACGCTCTCCGGCAAGATCACCGACTACTGGAGCACGGTCTTCGGGCCCTACCCGTTCTCCTCCACCGGCGGCGTGATCGACGACTTCGCCGCCGGATACGCCCTGGAGAACCAGACCAAGCCCATGTACGGCGGGTTCAAGCCCGGAGACGACATCATCGCCCACGAGCTGGCCCACCAGTGGTTCGGCGACAGCCTGAGCATCACCCGGTGGAAGGACCTCTGGCTCAACGAGGGGTTCGCGACCTACGCCGAATGGCTCTGGTCGGAGCACAAGGGCAACGCCACCGCCGAACGGATCTTCCGCAGCCACTACTCGGCCGGCGCGGACGCCGCCATCTGGAAGTACCCTCCCGGCCGGGCCAAGCCCGAAGACCTGTTCAACAGCTCGGTCTACACCCGGGGCGGCATGACGCTGCACGCGCTCAGGCAGCGGATCGGCGACCCGGCGTTCTTCACGCTGCTGAAGACGTGGAACGCCGACCACAAGTACGGATACGTCACGACCGAGGAGTTCGTGGCGCTGGCCGAGAAGATCTCCGGCAAGCAGCTCGACGACCTCTTCAACGCCTGGCTGTTCACCCCCAAGAAGCCAACCACCTGGTAGTCCGGCCGGACCGCGCGGTGCGGCGGATGACCCGCGTTGACGGGGCGGAACAACCGGCCACCGGGTGACAGACCTCTGGATACCCGGCGGATGACGGACCGGCCGGTGCCGGTCAGCCCGAAGTGAGCTTGTAGCCCTCCCTGCGGAGGGCTTCGAGCACCTCGTCGGAGTGGGCGGGCCCCTTGGTCTCCAGCTGGAGCTGGACCTCGACCTCGCCCAGGTGCATGCCGATCCGCCCGTGCACGATGTCGAGCACGTTCGTGCCCAGACCCGCCAGCCTGGTCAGCAGCCCCGCCAGCGCCCCCGGCCGGTCGGGCAACGGCACCCGCAGGGTCAGATAGCGCCCGGCGGCGGCCAAACCGCGCCGCAGAACCTTGGTCAACAGCAACGGGTCGATGTTCCCGCCGGAGAGCACGGCCACCACCGGCGGCTCGAAGAGATGCGGATGGGCCAGGATCGCGGCCACCCCTGCCACCCCGGCGGGCTCGACGACCTGCTTGGCGCGTTCGAGGCAGAGCACCAGCGCCTGGGAGATCTCGCTCTCGGTGACCGTGACGACGCTGTCCACCAGATAGTGGATCAACTCGAACGGCAGCGCCCCCGGACGGCCCACCGCGATGCCGTCGGCCATCGTCGAGGCGGGCGGGACCATGACCGGCTCCCCCGCCGCGAGCGAGGCCGGATAGGCGGCGGCCCGTTCGGCCTGCACCGCGACGATCCGCACACCGGGCCGGAGCGACTTGACCGCGAGCGCGACCCCGGCGGCCAGCCCGCCGCCGCCGAGCGACATCACGATCGTGCCGACCTCGGGAAACTGCTCCAGGATCTCCAGCCCGATCGTGCCCTGCCCGGCGATGACGTCGGGGTGATCGAAGGGGTGGATGAACACCGCCCCGGTCCGGTCGGCGTGCTCAACGGCCCGGGCCAGCGCGGCGTCCACGGTGTGACCGGCGAAGACCACGTCCGCGCCGTAGGAGCGGGTCGCGGCCACCTTGGGCAGCGGCGCCCCCTCCGGCATGTAGACCGTCGAGGAGATGCCGACCAGCCCCGAGCCGAGCGCCACGCCCTGCGCGTGGTTGCCCGCGCTGGCCGCCACCACGCCCCGCTCCCGCTCCGCCTCGGTCAGCCCGGCGATCCTGACATACGCCCCCCGCACCTTGAACGACCCGGAACGCTGAAGGTTCTCGCACTTGAGGTGGACCGGGCCGCCGATGGCGGCCGACAGCGCGTGCGAGTGGAGCAGCGGGGTCCGCAGCGCCACATCGGCCAGGAGCTCACGAGCGGTGACCACGTCGTCGTAGGTCACCTGGGGGTCTGCCATGCGGGCCATTTTCCCACGTCCAACGGGTACAGCAGCCCCGCCGAGTACGACGCCCCCGCCGGAGGCGACGGGACCTCACCGGGCGCCGGTGAAACCCGTACCGGGTGCGACAGGCCCCGTCCGCCACGACCGACGCCCCGCGAACCGGCCGTGATCAGGACGCCGCCGCGCCCTGTCCATACAGCGCGAGGCCCAGGCGAGGCAGCCGAACGCGGCGGTGGACACCACCGCGCGGACAAGGTTCCAGCGGACCCACGTCGCCTCAAAGCGCTCCCACACGGTGGGCTGATCCACCAGCACACGAGCACGTCTCTTGACAAGGCCGTCGTCAGGGCCGCACAGCCCGACCACAGGATCTCGGGGGCCGTGGCATGATGGTCATCCAAAGGGTTTTTCAGCAGACCTCCCGGGTTTTCCGCACTACCGAAGGTTCACTGAAAAACCCCGCTGGAACGCCTCGACGGAAAGACGCTTGAGCTGCGACTTTACCCTGGGATCCTCATCACCCCTACGAGGGGTCGCAACCCCAGGCGTAGCCAGTCGCCGACCTGGAGGTCCGCGTCCTCATCACCCCTACGAGGGGTCGCAACACGATCCTCAGGATCGTGGCCGCCTGGACGTGGAAAGTCCTCATCACCCCTACGAGGGGTCGCAACTAGCCGGTGCCCGTGCCGCAGCGCGGGCCGGGGCAGGTCCTCATCACCCCTATGAGGGGTCGCAACGGGTTGTCTACATACACTGGCGGGCATGGCATGCCGTATCAGTGAACTGGTCATCGCCGCCGCCGACCCCGACCGGCTCGCCGCGTTCTGGAGCGAGGTCCTCGGCTACGTCGAACTCGGCCGGGAGGATGACGGAAGCATCGAGATCGGGCCGCCCGACGCCGGCTTCGGCGGCCTGCAGCCCACCCTCATCCTCAGTTCCAGCAGCGAGCCTCGGACCGGGAAGCTCCGGCTGCACATCGACGTCAATGCCACCGACCGCGACCAGGACGCCGAGCTGGAGCGGCTGCTCGCTCTCGGCGCCAGGCCCGTCGACGTCGGCCAGACCGGCACCGAGAACTGGCACGTCCTGGCCGACCCGGAAGGCAATGAGTTCTGCCTCCTGCACGCCCGGCTCCAGCCCCTCTGACCACGTGCGTCCCGGCGCCGATCAAAAGGGAACGCGGCATTAGGAGTCGATCCGCAGCCTTGCCCACACCACTTTTCCGCCGGGGGCGACCCAACGGTAACCCCACGCGTCCGCGACCTCGTCGATGATTCGCAGGCCCCGGCCGCCCTCGTCGTCCACGGACGCGGAGGTGAGCCTCGGCGGCGTACAGCTCGCGTCCCAGACCTCGATCACCACCGCGTCCCGCGCCCGATAAATACCGGCGCGTATGCACCGCCGATTGGCGGATGTCTCACCTTCATGAGTAAAAGCGGACATGTCGCCACCCATCTCGTTGACCGCATTGGTAACGAGCTCGGTCATAACCAGGGTCGCGATGATTTCCAGCTCTCGCATGTCCCATTTCGCGAGCACCCGTTCCACGAGCCTGCGGGCCAGCGACGGCGCGATCGGGTGGACGGCCAGATCCACATGGTGCGCCTGCTCCATCAGGTCCGGTGGGCTCACCGCGCCACCTCCCGGACACGCCGGAACGCGTCGGCGTCCAGCGCGCGAACCCGCTGGTCCCGGCCACGGCCCCAGGTGAAGAACCAGTCGGCGCCCTGCGTCGACACCATGACCTTCAGCGGCCCCTCGGCCCCGGGGATCAGCACTGCGGGCTCCCCGCCTCTCGGAAGGTCGACCGTCGCGCTCAGGCCCGCCATGCGCAGGTCCCACGCCAGCCGTACCAGATGAATGAACTGCTCCTGCTGTTTGCGTATTGCCATGGCCCACCTCTCCGGGCGCTTCCGGCGAACGCGGCCGACATGAAAGGCCGCCGGCGCCGATCGCGCATTACTCATCGCGGCCCAGGCATTAAAGCTTGGTACCGGCTTCCTTACTTAGAGTTATGGATGTTTTCCTAGATTGCCTTTAAGCTGAGAGGGCCCGTAAGCGGATCACCAGTTCAGAGCAGTCCAGGCAATGACAGGCATTGGTTTCCCCGGCGTGAAACCTGGTCTGAATATGGCGTGAACGCTTTATCAAATGCCCGATTCCCCCCTTTTATCGGAGGTTGCGGTGAGCACCGACTTCTCCCCCGACCCGGGCTGCCCCCGCGTGCGTTTCGGCGCCGAGATGCGCCGTCTGCGTGAGGCGGCGCAGCTGTCCCAGGCCGCCGTGGCCGCGCGCCTGGGCTGCACGCAGACCCAGGTAAGCCGCCTGGAGATCGCCACCCGGACGCCGTCGAGGTCCGACGCCGAGAGGCTGGACCGGCTCTTCGGGTCGACCGACAAGCAGTACTTCGTGGGCCTGCACCGCCGCGTCGTCTCCCGTCCGGGCGGGCCTGGATGGTTCATGAGCTGGGTCGAGGAGATCGAGCCCACCGCCCTCGTTCTCCGCTCCTGGGATCCCCTCCTAATCCCGGGCCTGCTCCAGACCGAGTCCTACGCCCGAGAGGTTCTCCGCTATGAGCCTCGAATCACTCCCGAGAAGGTGGAGGAGCGCGTTCAAGCCCGTATACGGCGTCGGCAGATCCTGGAGAAGGACGCCCCTCCCGCGCTAATGGTCCTCATTGACGCGGGCGTACTGCATCGCCAGGTAGGCGAACCCGTCGTGATGAGCGAACAGCTCGACTACCTGCTTGAGGTTGCGCAGCAGCCTGTCGTCTCCATTCAAATCGTCGACCCGAAATGCCTGGCCGGAACACTGGGGGCTTTCATGATCGCCGAACTTCCCAACGGGGATTCGGACGTCATTCATGCGGACTCTTCCGCCCGGGGACAGGTCTCGTCAGACCGCGACACCGTGACATCCATCTGGAACCAGTATGAAACGATACGCCTCTGGGCATATCCTGAGCACGTATCACGCCGAATGATTGAGGAAGTGAAACGAGAATGGACCTGAGCACCGCCGAATGGCGAAAGTCCTCACTTTCCGGACCGAATGGCGGGCAGTGCGTCGAGGTCGCCACCAACCTCCCCGACACAATCGCCATCCGCGACAGCAAGAACCCCAACGGCCCCAGACTCCTCCTCACTCACCCCCAGTGGCACACCTTCATTGACGGCATCAAAACCGGCGAGTTCGACCAGGTCTGACCCACCCGGGCTGTCACCGGCCCCTCACCTCTCGGCAGGGGGCCGGTGACGCCACGTTGCCGACGCACCCAGTCGATCGACCCAACGACCGAGGAAGCAAAACAGAATGGACCTGAGCACCGCCGAATGGCGAAAGTCCTCGTACTCTTCAGGAAATGGCGGGCAGTGCGTCGAGGTCGCCACCAACCTCCCCGACACAATCGTCATCCGCGACAGCAAAAACCCCAACGGCCCCAAACTCCTCCTCACTCACCCCCAGTGGCACGCCTTCATCACCGGCATCAAAACCGGCGAGTTCGACCGGTAGGACATCCCCTCGACAGTCCGGTGCCCTTTCCGAACCGGCCCACGGCACGGCGTGGCGGCGGCCCGTCGGGCGCGCTGGAGGAGCGACGTCCCACGGAGCCCGGCACCGTGCGGCGGGGGGCGCCGGGCGGGCGGAGCCGTACGAGAGAGCGTGGGATTTCACGGCTGCCTGCAAGGAACGGGCCTGGTGCCGCCGTAACTCGCCTCGGCGGTCCCCGAAGGCCCATGCTTGGTATTCGGTATAACCGAAGATATCTTCGGTCTATGCGAAACGTCGCAGCGCCCGTCGTTCCCATCTTCAGGTCCCAGATCCAGGCGGAGCTCCTCGCCGCCCTCTATCTGCGACCGCAGCAGAACTGGACTCTCACCTCGCTGGCCCGAGATCTCGAAGTGGCCCCGTCCACCCTGCACTCCGAGATCCACCGCCTCGTCGAAGCGCGACTGGTCACGGTGACCGAGATCGGACGTTCCCGCGTCCTGCACGTCAATCCCGACCATCCGCTGGTCCAGCCTGTCACCGAGATCCTGAACTACATGTACGGGCCTCGCATGATCATTAGTGAGGAGTTCGCCGACATCCCGGGCATCGAGCGCCTGCTCATATTCGGCTCGTGGGCCGCACGACATGCGGGAAACCCAGGCCCACCCCCCCACGACATCGACATACTTGTCGTCGGGGAGGTCGACCGCGCCACCCTTTACGCCGCCGCAGACCGCACTCAGGAACGCATCGGCATACCGGTCAACCCCGTTCTGTCCTCCACACATCGATGGGACGCCGACACCGACGCCCTCATCCGGCAGATCAAGTCGGCACCGATGATCGACCTGACAGCTGACCTCCACACGCGATCGGAGCAACCCGCCCCATGACACGCTGGACACGTGGCGAGGCCGACATCGAGCGAATGCTCGCCTCCGGCGAGCTTCAGCGCGTGCGAGGAGAGGCCGCTGACGGCGGCGGATGGCTGGAAAAAGCGACCACCACCCTCACCAGCGCCGAGGGGCTCAAGGTCGACGACCCGAACTCCGCCTACACTCTCGCCTATGACGCGGCGCGTTTCGCCTGCGCCGGCCTGCTGGCGCAGCAAGGACTGCGCGCCACCACCTCGGGTGGTCATTACGCCGTCCAACAGGCCATGATCCGGCAGTTCGGCCCCACCTTCGAGCCATACAGCACCATGCGCCGCAGGCGTAACGAACTCGAATACCCGGAGTTCCCCGACGAGATCGTCGAAACAGCCGAAGCGGATCACGCCGTAACGGCCGCACGCTCACTGATCGAGGCCGCCGAAAAACTCCGCAGTCATCTCGGACTGTTCTGAGAGGCGTCAAATCCGGCATCGGCCCACGGTACGGCGTGGCGGCGACCCGCCGGGCGCGCCGGAGGAGCGACGTCCCACGGAGCCCGGCACCGTGCGGCGGGGGGCGCCGGGCGGGCGGAGCCGTACGAGAAGGTAGAGAGCGGGGCACGACTGACACGGCAGCGCCGAGACGGCAGCATGGAAGCCCAGGGAGGTGTCATGAGCGTCGACTTCACAACCGTCTATCCGCAGTTGGTCAGGCTGTGCGAGAAGTACGGCATCGCTGAGCTGGCCGTCTTCGGTTTGGTCGCTCGTGGCGAGGAGGAGGACACGAGCGACGTCGATCTCCTCTACGTCCTGAAGGCGGACAGCGACATCGGGCTTGAGTTCTTCGGCTTTCAGGAGGAGGTGGAAGCCCTGCTCGGCCGTAAGGTCGACGTGGTCTCCAAGGAGGGCCTCCACTGGGTTATCCGTGACCAGGTCATCAACGATGCCCGGGTGCTGTATGCAGCGTGAGGGCCTGTACCTGGTGGACATCGTGGAAGCCGCCAGGAAGATCTCGTCTTACCTCGAAGGCGTCTCGCCGGAGGATTGGGCTGTTGACGCCATGCGCCCATCGGGGAGGCAGCCGGGGGATCTCAGCTGAAACCCGAGCCTCCGCCCCTGAGATTCCTTGGAACTCGCCTCGGCGGTCCCCGAAGGCCCAGATCGGCATTCGGTATAACCGAAGATATCTTCGGTCTATCCGAAGCGTCGCAGCGCGCCTTCCCCTTCCGTCGAGGGTCTCGACCTATCTCCAGCCCGTCCACCAGGCCGGAACGGTCCGACCCCACCACGCCGAAACCCCCGTACGGCGGGACGCCCATCATGGAGAAGACCTCCACATCAGGGACGTTGCCGGCGTGTCCTTCAGGAAACCAGTCCGTTCTCCGTAGCCCAGGCCACGAAACCACCGGAGGGAAAGGGGAGGTGGTACTCGGTTGAGAGAAGGTCGTCCGCGAGCGCGCCGACGAGCGCCGGAGTGAGCAGCCCCTGCCGGATCGACTCACACAGGAGGGCCAGCGTGGGGCAGAACTTCACCTTGAGCGACTCCGCGGCCTTCCGGGCGGCACGGTCGTCGATCACGGCCACACCGCCCATGGTTGACGCGAGGGCGAGAACCCCGGCCTCTCCCCGATTGCGATCCTTTTTTACCAGTAGCTCCGAGAACCGGCCGAAGGCTTCGATCTCCTCGGGAGTACTGAGTTCTCGATGCTCGATCCAGGCGGCGTCCAGCACGGCGGCGATACGGCCGTCCCGAGCCGCTCCGACCCTCAGCTCCTCGACGACGACATCGGGGATGACGGCACGGCGCTCACCGACAACGGCCTTCAACGGGCCGAGCCAGTTGTTCAGGGAAAAGTGGCTGAGCGGTCCGGTGTCGAAAACAAGTATCTCGTCGGCGTCCATAGGGGGTTAGGAGACGAACTTCCAGATGGCGCTCTCCGGAAGTTCGGGAAGCACGGGGAGGTCGTCTTCGGTCCATGTGTCGAAGAGGAGGTCGGTTGCCCGGGCCGCGGACACGGTGGCGTTGCGATAAAGCCGCAGAACCGATTCAACATAAGGCTTGGCCAGGAAAGGCGCGCTCAACTCGTCTTGAGTGACCAGGTTGAAATCAATGATGTCAGCCTTTGTCGTGCGAACCGCGCGAAGCTTGGAGGAGTCCGCCTGACCGATGAGACCGAGCTCCAGCAGCCGACGCGCCAACGTGGACATGTCCACCTGAAAAGCACTCGCGATCTTCACAGCGGCAACGCGTAGGTCCCTGTCCTTGGCGCATAGCCGCCGCCAGGTTTCCTTGAGCCCCTGTGGCGGCAGCAGAACGGCGCGGGCGAAGCGATCCAGCCACGCCTCCCACATGTTGCCTCCACCCTGCTCGGCGACCCGCCAATCGACGGTGTACTCGTCGGCGAACAAGCAGTGGCCCAGCTCGTGTGTAAGAGCCAGGCGGCGGCGTCCGACACGGAGGTTGCCGTTGACGATGGCCACCCCTCCGCTGCCCAGCAGGATGGATGCGGCATCCGCCGCGTCCGCCCCCAGATCAAAGGAGAAGGCCAGCACCCCGGCTTCGGCGGCACGGCCGGGTGCGTTCAGAAAGGGTTCGGCGGCATCCAGACCAAACAGCTTCCGAGCTCTCGCGGCCGATCGCTCCGCCTCATCCGCAGATCCCGGGCGCGCCAGGGTGGGAGTGCTGAGCCTCAGATTTTCATCGTGACCGATGACAAACTCGACGTTCCTCGCGATCTGCTCGACCAGCCGGTCGATAGCCGGACTCACGGCTCCCGGCTCCTGGAGGTTGCGGTGAGACACGATCGCGGCCGGTGTCCGCTTGATGAACCACTCGATCCGCTCGTCAAGAGCGTCGGCGATGCGGGCGAGCTCCAACGCCGTGACACGCCGCGAGCCGTTTTCAATCTTGGCCAGCGCGGACCGATCAAGCGAAATCGTCGTGGCGAGGTCCGCCTGTGTCATCCCCGCCCGATGACGGGCGTCCGCGATCCGCTCGCCCAACCAATCGCCCATCATGGCAGCCACGTGTGCGATTCTAGAACGTCTCGTCTGGGGTCTCAACCGCCGTCCTTGATATACGGCCAGTTCAGAAGAGGTTTAACAGCGAAACGACCGTCGAGGTCCCAGGCCACGTCATGGCTCGGTCACGACGCCCTGTCCCGTGCCGCCCGGTTGAGGCCCCGAATCGTGCGGCTCCACCGATGCGGCGTGGCGGCGGCCCGCCGGGCGCGCTGGAGGAGCGACGTCCCACGGAGCCCGGCACCGTGCGGCGGGGGGCGCCGGGCGGGCGGAGCCGTACCGGGTTCCGGGCACGTGGCGCACGCGGTGAGGGCGGATAAGTCCGTGGCGCCGGAGGGGGGCCAGGTGCGACGATGGCGCCATGACCGAGGTACGGGTGGCTCATACCGCCGATCTGGACGTCGCCGTCCTCAAGGCCGCGCGGGCCCTTCTCGACGAGGTCTTCGAGGGCGACATGGATGACGACGACTGGGAGCACGCCCTCGGCGGCGTTCACGCCCTGGTGTGGGAGGGTGCCGAGCTGATCGGGCACGCCTCCCTGGTCCAGCGGCGGCTGCTGCACGGCGGCCGGGCGCTGCGCACGGGCTATGTCGAGGGCGTCGGGGTGCGCGCGGACCGTCGCGGTCGCGGACACGGCGCGGCCATGATGCGGGAGCTGGAGCGGGTGGTGCGCGGCGCGTACGACCTGGGGGCGCTGGGCGCCTCCGACGAGGCTGTGGGTTTTTACACGGCACGCGGGTGGAGGCCGTGGCGGGGGCCGACCTCGGCGTTCACCCCCACCGGCACCACGCGTACCGAGGAGGAGGACGGCTGCGTCTACGTCCTCCCGCTGGCCGTTCCGCTGGATCTGTCCGGTGAGCTCATCTGCGACTGGCGCGAGGGTGACGTCTGGTAGGCACGCCGTCCGATGTCTGTCCGGCCGCCCGGCCGCGTCGGCCGGCGTCAATCGGCCTGCCCGGTTTACCGTTGTCGAATGAACCGCTTTCCGGAGGGGGCGAGCCCAGGCGACCGCGCGAGTGATCATCTGGCCAACGAGCGGACCTATCTGGCGTGGCTGCGGACCGGGCTCAGCATGGCGGCACTGGGCGTGGCCGTCGCCAAGTTCGCCCCCGGCAGAGGCATGCACGCCGTCATCTCGGGCGTCATCCTGCTCCTGGCCGGTCTGATGCTGATCTTCTATGGCACGTCGCGCTATCGCACGGTGAGGCTGCAACTGATCGCCGGTTACTTCACGCCCGCCAGGTTCGGCGCCGTGGTGACCGTGACCATGGCCACCATCCTCACACTGATCGCCGGCCTGGTCTTCCTCTGAGCCCGAGCCGGAACGGAGTCTGAGCCCCGGCGTTGATGTTCGATTTGACATCCTCCCCCGACTGAAGGCGCGGGATTCCAACCCGAATCCCTACGCGGTGAGGAGTTCGGAGTGACCGAAGACGTATTCGGTCTATCGGAACTCCGAGGGCCAGTACCGGTCGGCGGCGAGGAGCAGGGCGGCGGCGCCGACCAGGCCCGCGTCCTGGCCGAGGGCCGCCGGGACGACCCGGACCCGCCGGGCGAACTCCATCCGGGTGTGGTCGCGCAGCGTGGCCCGTAGGGGGTCGAACAGCAGTGGCCCGGCCTGGGAGAGACCGCCGCCGATGGTGACGGCGTCGAGGTCGCAGAGGTTGACGGCGGAGGCGATGGCCAGGCCCAGCGCCCGACCGGCCCTGCGCATGGCGGCCAGGGCGATCTCGTCACCCGCCCCGGCGTCCAGGGCGAGCTGCCGCCCGCTGGCCGCCGCCTCCTCCACATAACGGGACGGCACCCCACGAGACGGAGCCGCATGGAACGGGGGATGTACGGTTTCTCCGCCCGGCAACGCGTCCCCGGCAACCGTGCCGGCACCCGCCTCCTTGTCCACTCCCGCACCCGGCGACATGGGCTTGTCGCGCGGCACGGCCGCGGTGCCGGATACGGCGTCCGCGGGCGGTGCGGCGGCGCCGGGGGTCCAGCCCTGTTCCAGCGCCCAGGCGGCCAGGGCCGGGCCCCGGGCGATCGCCTCCAGGCAGCCTCGTCCGCCGCAGCCGCACACCGGTCCGCCGGGCTCGACCACGATGTGGCCGATGTGCCCGGCGTTGCCGCTGCCGCCGTGGATCAGCCGGTCGCCCAGGACGAGCCCGCCGCCCACCCCCGTGGACACGACCATGCCGAGCATGTTGGCGCTGCTGCGCCCCGCGCCCCGCCAGTGTTCGGCGACGGCGACGCAGACGGCGTCGTTGTGGATCCGGACCGGCACGCCGGGGAACCGTTCGACGAGCCCGGCGCGGAGCGGAAAGCCGCGCCAGCCCGGTATGTTCAGCGGCGAGACGACGCCCTCCGGCCAGCTCATCGGGCCGCCGCAGCCGACGCCCACCCCCTCGGCGGCGGAGCCGTCCAGCACGGAGTCGATCAACTCGACGAGCGTCCTCCACAGGGCCGGGGCGTCGCCGCCGGGGGGCGTGGCCACCCGGCGGGCCCGCCGGACCTCGCCCCCGGATCCCCCGGATCCCCCGGAGTCGACCAGGGCCGCGGCGAGCTTCGTCCCGCCGATGTCGACGGCGAGCACCGGTCCGGACATCTAGTGATCGTAGAGCGGGTCAGTGGCCGGGCGGGAGGAGAAGACCAGGACGGAGGCGGTGAAACCGTGCACGTGGTTGTGTCCGCCGACCGGGCCGACCTCTCCCGCCGCGAAGAATCCGGCCACACCGATGGGGCCGAGCGTGTCGTGGACCGCGACCGCGTCGTGGTCGGCGCTGCCGAACATGGCGGATCCCCGGCCGTTGCAGGAGAACAGCAGCGCCCCGTCCGCGCTGCCGAACTCCTCGCGGTGGGCGTCGAGCAGCTCGTAGAGGTCCTCGTCGGCGGTGGCGGCGTCGCGGACCTGGAAGCGGACGGTGCGGCCGATCTCAACGACGTCGCCGATGGCCACGGCCTCCCGCTCCGGGTCGATGCCGAGCACGCCCCGGATCAGGAAGTCGCCGCGCTCGTGCCGGTCGGCGTACTCGTCCATGGCCACGCCGATCTGCAGCCCCGAGGCGACCAGGTCCCGGTCGTCCTCGTCCAGCGCGCTGACGATCTCCTCCAGCCTGGCCAGGGCGGGCTGGCCGGCGAGTTCGAGGAGCAGGTTCTCCTCGACGTCGGTGACGGCCATGGTGGGGCCGATCGGGCGGCAGCCCTGGCTGACCACGGTCCTGACGTTGACGGAGCCGCCGAGCAGCACCCCGACGGCGCCCTCGGTGTAGATCTTTCCGTCGGCGAACAGGCGCACCGCGCCCCGGCCCTGGAGGGCGTTGGCCAGCCCGCCGATGAGCGGGAGGTTGCCCAGCACCTCCTCCGAGCGTTCGACGAAGCCGTCCGTGGGAAAGCTGTAGGGGTCGGCGAACAGGATGGCCGCGTGGTCGTCGGGGTGGCGTTCCGGCAGACCTACCACCACAAAACGGTCATCGGCTCGCAAGGTGTCCAGGGCGAAGGTGGTCACCCTGGCTCCCTCCAGGGTGGCGGCCCACGCGCTCACCGAGGGCGTGACCTCGACCCCCCTGCCGTCGCCGATCACCCCCGTCGCGCTGCAACCGACGACCGAGGCGCCGGGGACCATGCTCATGGCCCGCAGCCCGGCACGGGAGACGTCGTCGGGATCGTCACCGCAGATGAAGAAACAGACCAGGTGAGGGGGTCCGGTCAGGCCGGAGACGGCCTGGCGCACCGCGGTCTCCGCGGCCGTCACCAGGTCGGTTCCCACGGCGAGACCGTCGGCGAAACAACTCGTCAACAACGCCACTCGTCTCACCTCCCCTTCTTGTCCGAAGCCTTGCCTTGGAGCGATTCTCCCCACTGTGGAGACAAGCACGCGCATTGGCCGCCACGCGATGGTCAAGATCCGAAAGCGGGATAAGAGTGCCGGTTTCGGCTCCGGGGACGTAGGCTCGATCCCGTGCCTCAAATCCCAGAGCCGCGTACTCTGCGCGAGCTTCGCGCGAGTGGCCATACGCACCGTACGGTAAAGACCGAGATCCGCGAGAACCTTCTGGCCCGTCTCCGGGCCGGAGAGCCGCGGTTTCCCGGAATCGTGGGCTTCGACGACACCGTCCTGCCCCATCTGGAGCGCGCCCTGCTCGCCGGGCACGACCTGGTCCTGCTGGGCGAGCGGGGCCAGGGCAAGACCCGGCTCATCCGCACCGTCACCGGCCTGCTCGACGAGTGGACCCCGGTGGTCGAGGGCTGCGAGATCAACGACCACCCCTACCAGCCCTCCTGCGTCCGCTGCCGGCGCCTGGCCGACGGGGCGGGCGAGGATCTGCCGATCTCCTGGAAGCACCGTGACGAGCGGTACGGCGAGAAGCTCGCCACCCCCGACACCTCCGTCGGCGACCTGATCGGCGACGTCGACCCCATCAAGATCGCCGAGGGCCGCACGCTCGGCGACCCCGAGACCGTCCACTACGGCCTGGTCCCGCGGAGCAATCGGGGCGTCTTCTCCGTCAACGAGCTGCCCGACCTGGCCGAGCGGATCCAGGTGTCGCTCCTCAACGTGCTGGAGGAACGCGACATCCAGGTCCGGGGATACAACCTGCGCCTGCCGATGGACATCCTGCTGATCGCCAGCGCCAACCCCGAGGACTACACCAACCGCGGCCGGATCATCACCCCGCTGAAGGACCGCTTCGGCGCCGAGATCCGCACCCACTACCCGTCGTCGATCGAGACCGAGCTGGAGCTGATCCGCCAGGAGGCCGCGCTCGACCAGGTGGGCGCCGACCTGCCCGGCCACCTGATCGAGGTGATCGCCCGCTTCACCCGGCTGGTCCGCGAGTCCACCGCGGTGGACGCCCGTTCCGGGGTGTCGGCCCGGTTCTCCATCGCCGCTGCCGAGACCGCCGCCGCCTCCGCCGTACGGCGTGCCGCGCTGACCGGCGAGGAGCGCGCGGTGACCAGGGTGGCCGACCTGCCGGGCATCGTGCACACGCTGCGCGGCAAGGTGGAGTTCGAGGTCAGCGAGGAGGGCAGGGAGACCGAGGTCCTCTCCCACCTGCTGCGCCGCGCGGTGGCCGAGACGTTCCGGGGCACGCTCGGCGGCGTCGACCTGACCGCGCTGCTGGAGAGGTTCTCCGAGGGCGCCCAGGTCGAGTCGGGGGTCCTGGTGCCCGCGGCCGAGCTGCTGCGCGAGGTCGGCCCGGTCCCCGGCCTTTCCAAGATCATGTCAGGGCTCGGTATCGGCGACGAGTCGCCGGGGCACGCCGCGGCCGCGCTGGAGTTCGCCCTGGAGGGCCTCTACCTCCTGCGCCGCCTGTCCAAGGACGAGGTGGACGGCATGACGGTCTACCGCACCTGAGACACCCGATGTCGGTGACGTCCTCCCCGGGCCGAGATCCGGGGGCTGCGCTGGAGGTGTTCGATGAGCTACCGCTACGGCGAATACCGGGACGGGCCCGATCCGCTCGCCCCGCCGTACGACGTGCGCTCGGCGCTCGACCAGATGGGCGACGCCGTGCTGACCGGCGCCAACCCGGGTCACGCCCTGCGCGACCTGCTCAAACAGGGCCTTCCGGGTGCGCAGGACCGGCGCGGGCTGGACGACCTGCTCCGTGAGGTACGGCGCCGCCGCCGCGAGCTGCGCGAGCGCGGACGGCTCGACGGGACGCTGGAGCGGGCGAGGGCCCTGCTGGAGCGGGCGATCGGCCAGGAGCGGTCCGAGCTGTTCCCCGACCCGTCGGACGACGCCCGGCTGCGCGAGGCGGAGCTCGACGGCCTCCCGGCGGACACCGCGAGCGCGATCCAGGAGCTGAACGGCTACCGGTGGCGCTCGGACGCCGCGCGGCGGACCTTCGAGGAGCTGCGCGGCCTGCTCCGCCGCGAGGTGCTCGACAGCCAGTTCCGCGGGATGCGGGAGTCGCTGGCCAACCCCGACCCGGCCACGATGGAGCGGGTCAGACA
This sequence comes from Streptosporangium sp. NPDC006007, assembly GCF_040614315.1. Lineage (NCBI taxonomy): Bacteria > Bacillati > Actinomycetota > Actinomycetes > Streptosporangiales > Streptosporangiaceae > Streptosporangium > Streptosporangium sp. NPDC006007. Next base: position 90,207 of record NZ_JBEXUG010000012.1, read on the forward strand.
GATGATGTCCGAGCTGAACGGCATGCTGGACCGGGATGCGCGCGGCGAGCACACCCAGGCCGAGTTCGAGCGGTTCATGCGGAAGTACGGAGACATGTTTCCGGAGTCGCCCCGGAACCTGGAGGAGCTGGTCGACGCCCTCGCCCGCCGGGCCGCCGCCACCCGGCGACTGCTGGCCTCGCTCACCCCCCGCCAGCGCGACGAGCTCAACGAGCTGATCAACCAGACGCTGGAGCAGGCCGGGCTGGGCGAGCAGATGCGCCGGCTGGGCGAGTCCCTCCACGCCCGCCGCCCCGACCTCGCCTGGAACACCCCGGAGCGGCTCACCGGGGAGGGGCCGATGGGAATGGGCGAGGCGGTGACCGCGCTGGAGGACCTCGCGGACCTGACCCAGCTGGAGGCCGCGCTCCGCCAGGACTATCCGGGCGCCCGGCTGGACGACATCGACGAGGCGGCGATCCGCCGTGCCCTGGGCCGGGGTGCCGTCGACGACCTGGAGGCGCTCAGGCAGATCGAGCGTGAGCTGGAGCAGCAGGGCTACCTCCGCCGCCGGCGCGGCAAGCTGGAGCTCACCCCCAAGGCCGTCCGCCGCCTGGGTGAGACCGCGCTGCGCCGGGTCTTCGCCTCCCTGGACTCCGGCCGCCGAGGAGATCACGACCAGGTGGACGCCGGTTCCGCCGGAGAGCTCACCGGCTCCTCCCGGCCCTGGCGGTTCGGCGACGAGCAGCCCATCGACGTGGTCCGCACCGTGATCAACGGCGTACGGCGCGGCGGCTCCGGCGCCTCGGTGACCCTGTCGGTCGACGACTTCGAGGTGGCCGAGACGGAGCGGCGCACGGCCGCCGCGGTCTGCCTGCTGGTGGATCTGTCCTACTCGATGGCGTTGCGCGGCACCTGGGCGGCGGCCAAGCAGACCGCGATGGCCCTTCAGGCGCTGGTCGCCTCGAAGTTTCCCCAGGACTCGGTGCAGATCGTCGGCTTCTCCAACTACGCCCGCGTCCTGCAGCCCGGCGAGCTCGCCGGGCTGGAGTGGGACATGGTCCAGGGCACGAACCTGCACCACGCCCTGCTGATCGCGGGCCGCCACCTGGACCGCCACCCCGACTTCGAACCCGTCGTGCTCGTGGTGACCGACGGCGAGCCCACCGCCCACCTGCGGCGGAACGGCTCGGCCGCCTTCGAGTGGCCGCCCACCCGCGAGACGCTGGAGCTGACGCTCGCCGAGGTGGACAAGATGACGCGGCGCAGGGCGACGCTCAACGTGTTCATGCTCGCCGACGACGAGCGCCTGAAGGAGTTCGTCGACGAGGTGGCCCGCCGCAACGGCGGGCGGGTCTTCTCCTCCGGCGCCGACCGGCTGGGCGAGTATGTCGTCAGCGACTTCCTGCGGACCCGCAGAAAGCGCTGATCCTCACCGGCAACGGAGCGATCGGCAACGGAATCCGCCCCTCCCGGAAAACGGGAGGGGCGGACACCGGAGAAGGGGGAGGATCAGGCGTAGGCGAGGTAGCCGTTGAGCGCGCGGTCGAAGCCGTCGCGGTAGTGGCGGTAGGAGCGGTAGCAGGGCCGCCAGGCGGTGCTGTTGCCGAGACCCGCGCGGGCGTCGGCGATGGCGTCGGGGACCCGCTCGGGGGTGAGCAGCAGGCCGCCACCGAGATAGCGGGTGTCGGTGAGGATCGTGCAGTGCTCGCGGTCGCCGATCACGTAACGGCCACAACGCCAGCCGCTCTCCTCATCCCAGACCAGGGCGTCCCCGTCGATCAGCAGAACGGTGATGGTGCGTGGGTCATATGGTCCCTCCCACCAGCCGACGACCTCGGAGCGGAGCGCCTCGACGACGCGGCTCACATAAAGAGTCGGCTGATGCAGCCACTCCTCGGTATACGGTTCAGCATGTTGAACAATCACAGCGGGCACTCCTTTGTGCCAATGTGCACGGGCTGGTTCGACGCTCGCCCGGCACAACCGCGACCTCACCGACGACGGTCTCATCACACGGGAACGAGCTCGTCAGCGATCCTACTCACTTCATTAGAGTGCTCAGGGAAGAAATAGAAAGATCTACCATCGCGCTTCCCCATAAATAATCACCATCTAAATTGTCATGTTCCAGAAAAACCTTCCGCTAACCGATGGCCGTCGTCCCCTCGACGATATTCACCGCCGGGGAGCGGAGACCGGAGGCCCCGATCGCCCGCCGCGCCCCGGCACGCCCGCGACGGCCTTCCAGGCGGCGTCGTCCGGCGGCGGGCGTGCGCGTGCCGTACCCGGATGAGATCACAGCGGGCTAATGTCTGGTTCATGACAGACCTGCTGCTCTGGCTGCACATCGGTTTCGCGATCTTCACCCTGGGGCCGATCACCGCGGCGACCATGTCCACGCCACGTTTCATCCGCACCGGAGACCTCAACGTCCTGCGCTACCTGCACAAGACCACCCGCGTGTACGGCATCGCCGCCGTCGGCGTGTTCCTGTTCGGCCTGATCCTGGGCCGCGAGTATCTCGGCAAGCCCTATCTGTCGATCTCCATGACGCTCTTCATCGTCGCCGCGGTGCTCCTGGTCATCGTGGACCGCGACCAGATCACCGCCATCCGGGTCCTCGGCAACGAGAACCCGGACGACGACGCGAAGATGCAGACCGGGCGGATCGCCGCGCTCGCCGGGATCATCACCCTGATCTGGCTGGTCATCCTGGTGCTGATGGTCTGGGGCAACCCGTCCTGACCGCGGCCCGCCCTGACCGCCCGAGCCCCCGTCCCCCCGAGCCCGCCCTGCCCGAACCCCCGTTACCGAGGCGGCCCGGCCGGAGCGGCCCGGCCGAGGCCGCCACCGGCCGCTCCGGCCGGGCCGCTCCCGCCGGGTCGCGCTAGCCCAGCGCCCTGCTCAGGTCCGCGAGCAGGTCGTCGATCGACTCGATGCCGACCGACAGCCGGATCAGGTCACCGGGGACCTCCAGCGGCGAACCCGCCGCGGAGGCGTGGGTCATCCGGCCCGGGTGCTCGATCAGCGACTCCACGCCGCCGAGCGACTCACCCAGGGTGAACAGCTCGGTCCGGTCGCAGATCTCGACCGCCTCGGCCTCTCCTCCGGCGACCCGGAAGGAGACCATTCCGCCGAAGCGCCTCATCTGCTTGGCCGCCACCTCGTGCCCGGGGTGCTCGGGCAGGCCCGGGTAGAGCACCGAGGTGACCTTCGGGTGGGCGAGCAGCAGGTCCACCACCCGCTCGGCGTTGTCGCAGTGGCGCTCCATCCGCACCGCGAGCGTCTTGAGCCCGCGCTGGGTCAGCCACGCGTCGAACGGCCCCGCCACCGCGCCCATGGCGTTCTGGTTGAAGGCGAGCCGGTCGCCCAGGCCCGCGTCGGCGGTGACGAGCGCGCCACCGACCACGTCGGAGTGTCCGCCCACATACTTCGTGGTGGAGTGCACGACGATGTCCGCCCCCAGCGCCAGCGGCTGCTGGAGGTACGGTGAGGCGAAGGTGTTGTCCACCACCAGCAGCGCGCCGCTCTCGTGCGCGATCTCGGCCAGGGCCGCGATGTCGGCGATGCCGAGCAGCGGGTTGGTGGGCGTCTCCACCCATACGACCTTGGTCTTCGGTGTCATCGCGTTCACCACGGCGTCCAGGTTGCCGAGCGGCACCGGGTCGTAGTGCAGGCCCCAGCCCTGATACACCTTGGCGAACAACCGGTAGGTGCCGCCGTAGGCGTCGTTCGGGATGATCACGTGGTCACTCGGCCCGCAGACCGTGCGGAGCACCGCGTCCTCCGCCGCCAGGCCGGAGGCGAAGGCCAGGCCGCGCGCACCGCCCTCGACGGCGGCGACGGCCTCCTCCAGCCCGGTCCTGGTCGGGTTGGCCGACCGGCTGTACTCGTATCCGGCGCGCAGCCCGCCCACGCCGTCCTGCTTATATGTGGACACCGCGTAGATCGGCGGAACAACGGCCCCGGTGTGAGGGTCAGGTTCCTGACCTGCGTGAATGGCCAGAGTCTCGAATCCTTCAGTCATAAGCCCACGTTACTCGTAAATGGGCGGCGACATCCGACGCCCTTATGGACGAAACGCCCCAGCCGATATGTCTCCGCCTCCCGGTCGTCGTCCCCTCGTCATCTCCTCGGCCTTCTTCCCCGGGCCCCGGCTTGCCTGCCCTGACCTCCCACCCCCGGCCGCCGCGGTCCCGGCCCGCCGGGGGGACGTCCACTCGGCCGAACGGCTGATACTCCAGGTCAGCCGGGGGGTTAGGCTCAGTGGCCGTGGCGGAGACCCATCGCGTCGTCTACTGGATCCAGCGGCTCAGCGAGATCGCGTTGATCGGCTGGCTCCTGCTGCTGCTCCTGATCGACGCCGGGATGGCCGCGTCGAGTAACGGCCCGACGATGTGGCCGGGCGTGATATGCGGCGTCGTCGGCATCCTGGCCGTGCTGTGGCGCCGTACCCGGCGGGTCGGCGGCCTGACCGTTCTGCTCGGGGCGTCGTTCCTCCTCACCCTGATCACCGGGATCAGCCGCGTCGGCGCGGTGCCCGGCCTGGCCGAGACCGGGTCTCTGCTGATCCTCACCATCGGCGCGCTGCGCTGGATCGAGCCGATCAGCCGGGCCGGGCTGTTCGCCCTGGCGTCCATGATCGTGCTGGAGACCGCGGCGGGACGCCTCCGCGACGAGGCCCCCGCCCTGGCCACCGGGTTCGTCATCTTCGTCGGCTGGGCCGTCGCCGCCGGGATCGGCGCCTACCTCCGCTTCCAGCTGGAGCGCCGCAAGGAGGCGGTGCGCTCGGTACGGCGGGCCGAACGCCTGGAGCTCGCCAGGGAACTGCACGACCTGGTCGCCCACCACATCACCGGGATCGTGGTCCAGGCGCAGGCGGCCAGGGTCGTCGCCGAGGGGAAACCGGAGGCCGTCGTCCCCGCGCTGGACGCGATCGCCGGGGCCGGGGCCGACGCGCTGACCTCGATGCGCCGCCTGGTCAGTGTGCTGCGCGCGGAGGACCAGGCGGACCGTTCCCCCGGCACCACGCTCATGGACATGCGCACGCTGGTGGAGCGGTTCTCGGCCGGCGGCCCCCAGGTCGCGTTCGACATCGGCCAGGGCATCACCGACTCGACCCTGGCCCCGGAGGTGATGACCACCCTCCACCGGATCCTGCAGGAGTGCCTCACCAATGTCCGCAAGCACGCCCCGGGCGCCGGCTGGGTGGAGGCGGACCTCCGGCTGAGCGACGGCTCCGACCAGCGGGCCCGGTCCGGCAGGGGTCCCGGCGCCAGGCGGGACCCGCGTGACCAGGCGGGCCCCGGGACTGCCTGGGTGTGGCTGCGCGTGCGCAACTACGGCTCGGCCGCCGACATCAGGATCTCCCGCCTGGGTGGCGGGTTCGGGCTGGTCGGCATGGCCGAGCGCGTCGAGGCGCTCGGCGGGCGCCTCACCGCCGGTCACACCCCGGAGGGCGCCTGGCAGGTGCTGGCGGAGTTTCCCGTCTGACCCCGGCCGGTCTAGTGGTTGTTGACCAGGAAGGCCAGCAGGTCCTGGCGGGTGAGCAGGCCGACGGGTTTGCCGTCGTCCAGGACGACCGCGGCGCCGGCCTTCTCCAGCGCGTCGACCGCGATGGAGACCGGCTCACCCGCGCCGATCATCGGCAGCGGCTGGGACATGTGCTCGGCCAGCGGATCGGTCGGCCGCACCCGGCCCCGGTAGAGGGCGTCGAGCAGGTCGCGCTCCAGGATGGAGCCGACCACCTCGGCGACCATGACCGGCGGTTCCTCCTTCATCACCGGGAGCTGTGACACCCCGTACTCCCGCATGATGGAGATGGCGGTGTCCACCGACTCGTGCGGGTGGGTGTGCACGAACTCGGGCAGGCCGGAGCCCTTGCGGTTCAGCACATCCCTGACCAGGCCCTCGTCGGTGGAGGTGGTCAGGAAGCCGTAGTCGGCCATCCACTCGTCGTTGAAGATCTTCGACAGGTAGCCCCGGCCGCCGTCGGGCAGCAGCACCACGATCACGTCGTCCGGACCGGCCTGCCTGGCCACGCGCAGCGCCGCCACCGTCGCCATGCCGCAGGAGCCGCCGACCAGCAGCGCCTCCTCGCGGGCCAGGCGGCGGGTCATGCCGAAGGAGTCCTTGTCGGAGACCGCGATGATCTCGTCGCAGATGGTGGTGTCGTAGGTGGCCGGCCAGATGTCCTCGCCGACGCCCTCCACCAGGTACGGCCGGCCGGTGCCGCCGGAGTAGACCGACCCCTCGGGGTCGGCGCCGATGACCTTCACCCGGCCGCCGGAGACCTCCTTGAGGTGGCGTCCGACGCCGCTGATCGTGCCGCCCGTGCCGATACCCGCCACGAAGTGGGTGATACGCCCCTCGGTCTGCTCCCAGATCTCCGGGCCGGTGGAGTGATAGTGGCTGTCGGGGTTGTTCGGATTGGAGTACTGGTCGGGCTTCCAGGCGTTCGGCGTCTCCTTGGCCAGCCGGTCGGAGACGGAGTAGTAGGAGTCCGGATGGTCGGGAGAGACCGCCGTCGGGCAGACCACGACCTCGGCCCCGTAGGCGCGGAGTACGGCGATCTTGTCCTGCGCCACCTTGTCGGGCACCACGAACAGGCACTTGTATCCACGCTGCTGCGCCACGATGGCCAGGCCGACCCCGGTGTTGCCCGAGGTGGGCTCCACGATCGTGCCGCCGGGAGGCAGCGCTCCGGATCGCTCGGCGGCGTCGATCATGCGCACCGCGATCCGGTCCTTCACCGAACCGCCCGGATTGAAATACTCCACCTTGGCCAGCACCTGGGCGGGCGATCCGGCCGCCACCCTGTTCAGCCGGACAAGTGGGGTGTTGCCCATCAGTTCAACGAGCGAGTCATGCACACGCATCGCGACGATCACCTCGAAATACCAGAGCCTTGTGAGCTTGTCTGTTGAACGCCGTGGCCCCCAGGGGGCGGGTGGGGCTCGGCTCTTTCAATGGCCACGCTACCGATTCAAAGGCCACGCTACCGAAGCGCGGACGGGCGCCCCGGCCCGTCCGCGACGGAGGCGGGGCGGAAGCGCGGCGGAAGGGGGGGTGGAAGCGGGGTGGAAACGACCGCCGGACGGACAACGGAGAGATTCTTAGGCGAAATGACCCTCGTAGGCGGGTAAAACAGAAATATGTTCCGCTATCCCGGCAGGAGGTAGTCCCACCCGAAGCCGCACGTACGGCAGGCGGCGATCGCCGTCCCCCCGGATGGCGAGGATGCCGGCGTCGCATCTCATCGAGGGGGCAACGTGATCTGGACACCGGGGGCGGCGCGGGCCGCCCGGCGCATCGCGGCCGGTGCGGCCGTGGGAGGAGGAGGGTTGACCGCGCTCGGCGCGGTCACCTACGGGCTGTTGCTCGCCGAGGCCGAACTGGCCCGCCGCATCGTCGGCCGGCCACACGGCATGGAGGGACCGCCGTCGGACGGGATCTACGGCGACTTCGGCGGCGAGCCGATCCGGCTGGTCATGCTGGGCGACTCCACCTCGGTGGGGCTGGGCACCACCGGCCCGGCCGAGACCCCGGGCGTGCTGATCGCCACCGGCCTGGCCGTCATCGCCGAGCGGCCGGTGCGGCTGACCGTGGTCGGCAAGTCGGGGGCGGCCTCCGCCGAACTCGACGAGCAGGTGGAGCAGGCCGTGGAGTCCACCCCCGAGATCGCGGTGATCTTCATCGGCGCCAACGACGTCACCACGCGGACGCTGCCCGCGCAGGCGGTACGGCATCTGGGAAAGGCGGTGCGGCGACTGCGCGAGGTGGGGGTGGAGGTGATCGTGGGCACCTGTCCCGATCTCGGCACCGTCAGGCCGATCGCGCAGCCGCTGCGCTGGGTGACCCGGCGATGGAGCCGCCGGCTCGCCGCGGCCCAGACGGTCTGCGTGATCGAGGCGGGCGGCCGTACGGTGGCCTTCGCGGACCTGCTCGGTGCGGAATTCACTGCAAATCCGGGCGAAATGTTCGGACCCGATCAATACCACCCGTCTGCCCAAGGTTATCTACAGATTGCTTACGCGGTGCTACCTTCTGTATGCACCGCGTTTGGATTGTGGCCCGAACCACGCCCCGAACGCAGTGAGTCGATTTACCTCGCGGCGGCCATGGCCGCGGAGGAACCCGGCGCCGAGGTCTCCGCGACCCAGGTCGCCGGCCGAGCAACCGGAACCCACGGACGGTGGGCGATGATGTTCCGCCGGAGGCCGGGGGTGCTGCCCAACGACGCCTGAGCACGGTTACCCTCCGCGGCGAAGCCGTAACGCCTCGCCCCCATTGGAGTGCAATGCCCGTGACCCGGCCTCACGTGAAAGCGGCTCTGGTGCTCGTCGGAGCCCTGTCCCTGGCCGGCTGCTCCGGCAGCGAAGCGGCCACACCGCCCCATCCGACCTGGCACAACGGCGAGGTGAACGCGGTCAGCCGCACCACCTCCGCAGCCGGGGTCGCCATGACGACCTCCCTCCGGCCGGAGGGCACCCTGGAGACGGTGGCCCTGGACCTGGCCACGGGCAGGAAGCTGTGGGCCCACCCCGCGACCATGGCTGGACGCCTGCCGGGCATGGGGGTTCCGGCCCCGGCGATCGTCGAGACCGGCGAGGGCAAGGCCGTCGCCGTCGCCGTCGACCCCGCCCGCGAGGGCCGGTGGAACGCCACGCTCATCGGCCGCGACGCGAGGACCGGAACGCAGCGGTGGACCCGCCCCCTGCACTCCACGTTCGGGCCGCAGCGGTGCGGGGCCTTCATCTGCGTCTCCGAGCACACCGCGCTCGCCAAGGCACGGATCGTCGTGCTCGACCCGGCCACCGGCAGGCCGATGTGGAAGCTCCCCGGCATCGCCGAGGTCGAGTGGTCCGACGCCTCCCGGGCCGTGTTCCTCCGCCTGGCCCGGCACCCCGTCCTGGAGGCGCACGACCTGAAGTCCGGCAAGCTCGCCTGGCGGCTCCCGGTCGAACAGGCGCTCGGCGCCGGGGTCGACATGTCGGGCGGCTGGTCGTTCGGCGCGACGGACGACAACCTCATCGGCTACGTCGCCCCCTACACCAGACCGGCCACGAAGAAGGTCTCCTCCTTCGGCCTCTTCTCCGTCAAGCTCGCCGACGGCACGGTCAACTGGATCCGCCCCTCGGTGGTGCGGGTCTACCCCAGCGGCAGCCCCGGCTTCGCGCCGGTGGTCCGCCCGGTCGACCGGCAGGGCCGGTACGGCGGCTTCGCCCGGCTTGACGCCGAGAGCGGCCGGGTCCTCGGGCAGATCCCGGCGGCCCAGGTCCCCGGCTCGGGCTGGTGGCTGGCCTTCCCCGCCCGTATGGAGAAACTCGGCTTCCTCAAGCACGGCCGGCCCGGCACCGCCTTCGACCTGGCCACCGGCCGGGCCGCCGAGATCAAGACCGAGCGCGGCTGGTCCTTCTGCGTCACCGACCCCAAGCCGCTCCCGCTGAAGGACCAGCCCCGGGGCTTCTACTCGGTGGCCTCGCTCTGCGAGTTCGACCTGGCCGGCGGCCGGAAGACGCCCGGGGCCGAGGCGCCCCCCGCCTGGTTCACCGGCAGTCAGGACGGCTGGCGGACCTGGCGCGACGAGGCGGGCGGCCTGCACGGGATCAAGGACGGCGCCGGAACCACCCCCGGCATGTACGGCTGATCCGCCCCCCGTCCAGGAGTCCCGCGCGCCCCCCGGCGGACACCCGTACGGGGAGTCCCGCGCGCCCGTACGGGGGAGCCCGGCGGACACCCGTACAAAGTTCTGTTTTGGGCCGCCCCGGTCGTGGCCGCCGATCCGGCGCGAGGTAACCTCCGCAAAGGAGCGACCAACCAACCCAGGAGAGCCATATGCCCGAGGCAGTCATCGTCGCGACCGCGCGCTCGCCCATCGGACGTGCCTTCAAGGGATCACTCAAGGACATCCGTCCCGACGACCTGACCGTCCAGATCATCAGTGCCGCGCTGGCCAAGGTTCCCCAGCTCGACCCGGCCACCGTCGACGACCTGATGCTGGGCTGTGGCCTGCCCGGCGGCGAGCAGGGGTTCAACCTCGGCCGCGTGGTGGCCACGCTGCTCGGGCTGGACACCGTGCCCGGCACCACCGTCACCCGTTACTGCGCCTCCTCGGTGCAGACCACCCGGATGGCCCTGCACGCCATCAAGGCGGGTGAGGGTGACGTCTTCATCTCGGCGGGCGTGGAGTGCGTCTCCCGTCTCGCCAAGGGCGACTCCGACTCGCTGCCCGACACGCAGAACGACCTGTTCGGCGAGGCCCGGTCCCGCACGGCCAAGACCGCCGAGGGCGGCGGCGAGGTCTGGCACGATCCACGCGAGGACGGGGTGCTGCCCGACGTCTACATCTCGATGGGCCAGACCGCGGAGAACCTCGCCGGGTTGAAGGGCGTGTCCCGCCGGGAGCAGGACGAGTTCGGCGTCCGCTCCCAGAACCTGGCCGAGCAGGCGATCGCCAACGGCTTCTGGGAGCGGGACATCACCCCGGTGACCCTGCCCGACGGGACCGTGGTCGGCAAGGACGACGGCCCGCGGGCGGGCACCACCTACGAGACGGTCTCCCAGCTCAGGCCGGTCTTCCGTCCGGACGGCACGGTCACGGCCGCCAACTGCTGCCCGCTGAACGACGGCGCCGCCGCGGTGATCGTGATGAGCGACACCAGGGCCGCCGAGCTGGGCATCACCCCCCTGGCCCGGATCGTCTCCACCGGCGTGACCGGCCTGTCCCCCGAGATCATGGGGCTGGGGCCGGTCGAGGCCTCCCGGCAGGCGCTGGCGCGGGCGGGCATGTCCATCGGCGACGTGGACCTGGTGGAGATCAACGAGGCGTTCGCCGCCCAGGTCGTGCCGTCCTACCGGGATCTCGGCGTCGATCTCGACCGGCTCAACGTCAACGGCGGCGCCATCGCGGTGGGGCACCCGTTCGGGATGACCGGTGCCCGGATCACCTCCACCCTGATCAACAGCCTCCGCTTCCACGACCGGTCGATCGGCCTGGAGACCATGTGCGTGGGCGGCGGCCAGGGCATGGCGATGGTCCTGGAGCGCCTCGCCTAGTGCGGTGACCACATGCCCTCACCGGGCTGACGCCCTGTCCGCCGGCCTGGAACGCCCGGACGCGCCCGCGGACGCCGGGCGGTTCAGCCGTGGACGTCGGGACCGGCGCGGGTGATCTCGATCCTCAGGATCACCCGCCGGTCCCGCTCCATGGTCGAGCGGTACTCGTCCCAGTCGGGGTGCTCACCGGAGATGCCACGGTAGTAGCTCACCAGCGGCTCCATCGCCTCGGGCAGTGAGACGACCTCCGTGTCGCCCTCGATCTGAACCCACGGGCCGAAGAAGGCGTCGGTGGTGACGCAGAGCACCGCCCGGGGGTCCCCGCGGAGGTTGCGGACCTTGGCCGCGGTCTCCCGGCTGCTGACGACCGCACGTCCCTCGGCGTCCAGCCCCACGGTGACCGGGGACATCTGCGGTCGCCCGTCGGCGTGCCTGGTCAGCAGGACCGCGCGGTGGTTGTCGCGGATGAAGTCACGCGCTCTGTCGAGTTCCATGATCCCATGATGGCCGGGCGGCCGGGCAGGCGAAAGCCCGCACCGCCGGGCGGAGGCGCGGGCTCGCGGAGAGGTGGTCGGCGGCTTACAGATAGCGGCTGCGGCGGTGCCGCTCGTGCTCGCGCACGATGGCGGCCGCGTAGCCGTGGGTCAGCCCGTGCTCGTCGGCGAGCCAGTTGGCACGCTCCTCACAACGCAGGAAAGACGGGCCGTTGTCGATGGCTTGAAACCACTCTGGGAGTGCGCGTCCGGTGATGTCCGAGACCCTGGCGATCAGCTTGCTCTGCGTCTCCGGTGAGTGGTTCAACGACATGGGCACCTCCACGGATAGAGCTCCTTTGCTTGACAGTGCCTCACGAACTCCCAGATGGCAAGCCCTCACCACCGGGTCCCCCGCCGTTTTCCGTCACCCGGCGCCCGCTCCCCGTCCTTCCCGGGTCCGGCCGTGGGACCGGCCGACGATTACCGTCCGCCCGCCGCCCACCCGCCGCCCACCTGCCGTGCGACGGTCGCGGGAGGCCGTACGGCAGCCGCGAGAAAGGGAGAACCCCCGCCGGGGCGAACTCCGGCGGGGGTCCTCATCCGTCCGCTAGTCGCTGCTGGTGAAGTAGCTCAGCAGGCGCAGGATCTCCAGGTAGATCCAGACCAGGGTGACGGTCAGGCCGAAGGCCATGAGCCAGGAGTACTTCTCCGGGGCCCCGGCCCGCACACCCTGCTCGACCGCGTCGAAGTCGAGGAGCAGGAAGAAGCAGCCGATCAGGATCGCCGCGATGCTGAACACGTACGCCAGCGGGCCGCCGGAGCGGATGCCGATGCCGTCGGCGATGAAGAAGCCCGCCACCAGGTTGATCAGCATCAGGCCCATGAGGCCGAGACCCGCCGCGACGACGAACTTGGTGAACTTCGGCGTGACCCGGATGATGCGCAGCGAGTACACCGTCAGCATGGCGGCGAAGGCGAGCGCCGTGCCGACCACCGCCTGGAAGACGATGCCGTTGTACAGGTCGTTGTAGATGTGACTGACCACACCGATGGCCACACCGTAGGAGACCGAGTAGCCGAGGATCAGCACCGGGTTCGTGCTCTGCTTGAACGAGACGATCAGCGCGAGCACCAGGCCGATGAGCGCACCCGCGATCAACGCCCCCTGCCCGAGGTTGAGCGCCCAGGCCACCGCGGCGGAGACGACGAGGGTGCCCAGCGTGATGAATCCACGCACCACCACGTCGTCGATCGTCATCGCCCGCTGCGCGGGGGGCGCATAAGACGGTGCGTCGTACATACCTCGGAGCTGGTCGGGGGTCGGCGTCCCCCAGGCCTGCTGGCCATGGGACTGCCGGCTGAATACGGGGTTCTTACTCTCCATCGCTGCCTCCACGCTGCGACCTACGCGATCAGCGTATTAGATCGGTTGTCACACGGCCGTATCGTGTTCATATCCATTTTCGGTGGGAGCGGCCGTACGGCTACCGCCGAAGGATCCAACGAACGATCGCCACTCCCGGTTCCCGATCTCACAGCGGCACCGTGGTCCTCTCGTCGAAGAGGCGCCGGGAGGTCTCCACCTCGTCGCGGTGACGCCGGACCCACTCGCAGATGCCGGTCACGGTGACGAGCAACTCCCGCCCGATCCCGGTGAGCGTGTACTCCACCCGGGGCGGGGAGGTGGGGTGGACGTCGCGCGCGACGATGCCGTCACGCTCCAGAACGCGGAGGGTCCGGGTCAGCATGCGTTGGTTGATCCCCTCCACCCGGGCCTTGAGCACCGAGAAGCGCTGAACCCCGTCCCCGAGCGCGGCGATCACCAGGATGGACCATTTGTCGCCGAGTGCGGCGATCACCTGCCGGGCGACCCCGTTGGCCCGCAGCACCTCGCCCAGGTTCCCTTCATCACCCATGGTTACCATTTTATACCGACTCTCGATAAACGTCAGCACCGGAAACCGCGAATCACCCCGCAACAGGTACGAACCATCCCGAAACCATGCGACAGTAACCACATTCCGTTATCGCCAGTGAACCCGCCGTGTCACCCCGGAACTTTCCTACGGAACGCACCCCGGCCGACCGATCCCCGGCCGGGGAAAGACGCCGGCGTCCCGATTTCCCGCGCGGTTCACACGGAGGCCGACGCCGTTCCCGCAAAGAACGTTCCAATGCCGGGCCGGGTGGAGAAACCCGATCATCCATTCGCCCCGGTCACTCGCGACGCTGGGTGACAACCGTGGACAGCGAGGTGACACAGAACAGCCCGTGTCGACGTTTTCGCCGGTCACGGGCTTGATTCCGCAGATCAACACGAGTGCCCCCGGAGGGACTCGAACCCTCACTCTAACCCTTTTAAGGGGTTTGCCTCTGCCATTGGGCTACGGGGACGCCGCAATCATACGTAACTGACCACTCATCCGAGGAGCACAACTTTGTATCAGGCGTCACACGGACCCGTGATGAGGCTTCCGGCCGTGGACCGCTTTCTCGTATGAGCACGTGGAAGCATGTCACGGGCGCCGGGGAGGTGACCCCGCGGCCGGAGAGCGCGGCCACGGGGACGGGGAACCTCAGGGGAAGAAAGATGGATCTTCGGTGACGATCAGGACGACGCCGCCTTACGGAACTCGCTGCGCGGAGCCTCGATCTCGCCGAGCGAAACGGTCTCCCGCTTGAAGAACAGCGCCAGGGTCCAGTCCATCACCACGCGGACCTTGCGGTTGAGGGTGGGCACCCGCGACAGGTGATAGGTGCGGTGCATGAACCAGGCGGGGAACCCGCGGAGCTTGATCCCGTAGACGTTGGCGACCCCCTTGTGGAGACCCAGCCCCGCGACCGACCCGACATACCTGTGCCGGTACTCGACCAGCGGCTCGCCGCGGAGCCTGCGGGTGATGTTGTCGGCGAGCACCCTGGCCTGCCGTACGGCGTGCTGGGCGTTGGGCGCGCAGTACTGGCCCGGGTTGGTCACGTCGGGCACCCCCGCCACGTCTCCGGCGCAGAAGGCGTCCTGGACCCCGGCCACGGTCAGGCGGGTGGTCGTCTTGATCCGGCCGCGCTCGTCCAGGGGAAGGTCACCCGCGCCCGCGATCGGGCTGGGCTTGACCCCGGCGGTCCACACGATGGTGGCCGACTCGAACTCCTCGCCGTTGGAGAGCTTCACCAGGCCGCCCACGCAGGAGTCGAGGCGGGTGTTCAGCTTGACCTCGATGCCGCGCTCACGGAGCTGCTCCACGGTCCACCTGCCCATCTCGGGGCCGACCTCGGGAAGGATGCGGTCGGTCGCCTCGACGAGGATCCAGCGCATGTCCCGGCGGGAGAGGTTGTGATAGTAACGGGTCGCGTCGACCGCCATGTCCTCCAGCTCGGCGAGCGCCTCGACACCGGCGAAGCCGCCGCCGACCACGACGAACGTCAGCGCCCGGCGGCGCAGGGCCTCGTCCTCGTCGGTCTCGGCCCGGTCGAGGAGCTCCAGCACCCGGTTGCGCAGCGCGATCGACTCACCGACCGTCTTGAAGCCGATGGCGGCGTCGGCGAGGCCGGGGATGGGGAGCGTGCGGGAGACCGAGCCGGCGGCCATGACGAGGATGTCGTAGCCGATGTCGTGCGAGGTGCCGACGTTCGGCGCGAAGGTGACGGACTTGGCCGCGTGATCGACCTTGGAGACCTTGCCGTTGAGGATCGTCGCGCTCGGCAGCACCCGGCGGAGCGGGACCACCACGTGCCGGGGCGAGAGGTTCCCCGCCGCGGCCTCCGGCAGGAAGGGTTGGTAGGTCATGTGGGATTCGGGGGTGAGGACGGTGACGCGGACGCTGCCGTCGCGCAGTTCCCTGCGGAGCGTGTGCTGCAGGCGCAGCACGGTGTAGAGACCGACGTAGCCCCCGCCGACGACCACGATGTGCTTGGAGTTGCGGTTCACTGGGAACGCCATCCTTAGGTCCGGGGCTTGTGAACACTTTCACAAGCATATGTCCCCTCCACAGGGATCACCACGACCGCCTCGGGCAATTTGCGACACAGTTTCCGTATTTAGAAGATCACCCTCCTCTTCCAGAGGAAAGTTCGGTGAATATTCGTCGGATGACGGGTCTTGTGACCGAATTCACAAGGCGCGGAGCGCGTTCGCCCTGGCGAAGAGCCGGTCGAGCATCTCGGCCGTCACCCGGCCGGTGAAGGTGTTCTGCTGGCTGGGGTGGTAGCACCCCAGCAGGCGGGCGGCGGTCCCCTCCCGGGAGATCTCCACCTCCACGCCGTGCCCGAAGGGCGGACGCGGGCTCGGCAGCGCGTATCCGGCGTCCCTCAACGCCGGCCAGATCGCCTGCCAGGCGAAGCCGCCCAGGGCGACCACCACCCGCACGCTGCCGGCCACCAGCGCCACCTCCCTGGCCAGCCAGGGGAGGCAGGCCGCCCGCTCCGACGGCTCGGGCTTGTTGGCCGGCGGGGCGCACCGCACGGCGGCCAGCACGCGGGCCCCCACGAGGCGCTGCCCGTCTCCCGCGTGGACACTGGTCTCCTGTACGGCCAGGCCCGTCCGGTGGAGCGAGGCGAACAGCCAGTCACCGCTGCGGTCTCCGGTGAAGATCCGCCCGGTGCGGTTCCCGCCGTGCGCCGCCGGGGCCAGCCCCACGATGAGGACCTCGGGCCTCTCCTCCCCCCAGCCCGCGATGGGGCGCCCCCAGTAGGTCTCCGCGGCGAACGCCCGCCGCTTGACCGTCGCCACCTCCTCGCGCCACGCCACCAGACGCGGGCAGGCCCGGCAGACGGACTGCCGGGCGGTGAGTTCACCGAGGGTACGGCTCGCCTCCGCGAGCCGCCTCACCTGGGCGGGGTCGCCGGCCACCGGGGTGTCCGGCCGGGCGGGGTCGCCGGGCCAACCGGAGCCGGGAGGAACGAAGCTCATACCCGCGATCGTGCCACGACGGCCGCCGTGGCATCACCGCGCGCCGCGAGACGGCGGACGCGAAAGGGCGGAGACGCGAAAGGGCGGCGCCCGCCGGATGCGGGTGCCGCCCCTCCTGCACGTGAAGCTCTTCGGGGGACTCGGCGTCGGCCAACCCCCTCCTGCCCCACGCCGTGGCGCGGAGTGCCTCGCAGCCGATGGACGTCGCCCCGTCGCGGGGCGAGTCCGCCGGCACCTGACGGCGCCCTACGCGGGCGGGGCGCTCGGAGTCGGGGTGCTCGGGGCCGGAACGGTCTTGCAGATCACCTTGCCCTCGACGGTGCCGGTGGTCGAGCCGTTGTAGAGCTCGACGGCCCGCTTGGCGGTCCCGGACTCCGAGGCGGTCCAGGAGTCGGACACACCGCGAGCCTGGTAGCCGCGGCCGTCGAAGGAGACGGTCTCCCAGCCACCGGGGACACCGTTACGGATCCAGCGGTACTTCACGGTGCCACGACCGTGCGAGACGCTGATCGTGCCGGTGAAGGCCCGGATGGTCGGGCAGGTGCCGTCGTAGAGGTCCGGGGCGCTGACGGAGGCCGTGACCTTCGGCGCCTCGTCCTTGCACCAGATCTTGAAGCCGACGCGGTTGGAGGAGTTGCGGACCGGGTCCACGATCTCCAGAGCCGCCCAGCCGCGCAGGTTCTCATGCGGCCTGATCACGTGAACGACCTTGCGGGAACCCTCGACGCGGACGGCGTCGCGGTCGACGACCTCCCCGTTGACGACCCAGCGGTAGTGCACCCAGCTCGGGCTGGAGGCGGTGATGCGACCGATCAGGGCCGCCTCGCAGTTGCCCTCGTCGACCCAGAGCTGGGCGCCGATGCCGGGCTGGATGACGCGCTTGTCGTCACCCCGGTCGTCGCCACCGCAGGAGACCTTGAAGTAGCCCTTGCCCGAGGTGACGGCGCGCGGCGCCAGGACCTGGAGCGCCTGCCAGCCCTTGACGGACCCCTTGAAGGTGGTCCTCTCCTCGACCGTGACGCTCTTGGTGCCCTTCCCCTTCAGGGTGAGGGTCTTGACGTTGCTCTTGGACCCGTCTCCACGCAGCCAGCGGTAGGCGACCGTGGTCCTGCCCGCGACGGCCTTCACCTTGATCTTCGAGGTGAACGTCACCTTGGCCGGGCACCGGCCCGCGGGGTTGGAGACGGACACCTTGGGGGTGCCTGCCGAGGCCGAGGGCCTCGGCGCGGCGACGGCCGAGGCGGCCGTCTGGTTGGATCCACTGGCCGCCGCCGCGGGCGACGCCAGCAGACCCGTCGCCATCGTCGCCAGCATGGCCGCGCCGGCTCCCGTTGCGGCTAGCCTGCGTGCTAGTCCGGACTTCATGAGGGGATGCTCCGTTTCGTTGGGAGGCTAATGCGCTACGGAGACGGTCGCCGCCCCGACACCAGCTGTGCCGGGCCCCACGGCAAAGCCTCGCTAAAGCTTCTTTACCTAACCATGAACGGAACGATCTCTCAATACGCCATCAATAAGCCGGTTGTCTAGACGCTAGAAGGGTTTGGCCACCGACCACGCGATCCCGTCGAGGATGTCGCGCTCGCTGACGACCACTTCGGCGAAGCCGTACCGCCGCAGGATTCGGTCCAGAATGAGGGCTCCGGCCCCGATCACGTCGACCCGGCCGGGGTGCATCACAGCAATCGCGGCCCGCTCGTCGTGGGTCATCTCCAATAGGCGGTGGGAGATGTCATGGACGCGATCCGCCGGAATTCGCGAATGGTGAATTTTATGCGGGTCATATCCAGGCAGGTCAAGCGCCATTCCCGCGACGGTGGTGACGGAGCCCGCGAGGCCGACCAGGGTCAGCGCCCGTTCCACCGGGACCTTCTCGGCGACCCGGTCGAGCGCGTCGTCGATGTCGGCGGTCATCGCCTCGACCACTCCGGGCGGCGGTGGGGTGACAGCGCCCCGCAGGTGCCGCTCGGTCAGCCGGACGCAGCCGATGTCCACCGAGAGCGCGGCCTCCACATGCGTCGAGCCGATCACGAACTCGGTGGAGCCACCGCCGATGTCGAACACGAGATAGGGCGGCCGGGTGCCCTCCGGGGTGGGCAGGCCGGTCTCCGGCGAGAGCCGTACCAGGTCGTGGGTGGCCCCGGTGAAGGAGAGCTCGGCCTCCTCGGCCCCCGTGATCACCTCGGGCTCCACCCCGAAGATCTCGCGCACCCCGGCCGCGAAGTCCTCCCGGTTGGCGGCGTCCCTGGTGGCGCTGGTGGCCACCACGCGGACGGCCCGGACACCGTGCCGCTCGATGAGCTCGGCGTAGCCGCGCATCGCGGTGAAGGTGCGCTCCAGAGCCTCCGGGGCCAGCCGGCCGGTGCGATCCACCCCCTGCCCCAGCCGGACGATCTCCATCCGCCGCTCGACGTCGGTCAGGGTGTCGGCCCAGATGTCCGCGATGAGCAGGCGGACGGAGTTGGTGCCACAGTCGATCGCGGCGACACGGGTCACGTGCTCTCCTCGTGGGTGTTCGTGGTCGGTTTCACTCCGGGCCCCGGGTGGCTCCGGGGCTCGTCCCGCTCGCCGCGCGGCTCGGCCGGACAGCACGGTCCGCCGGCCCACCACTCGCCGAGCGCGTCGAGGGCCTCGCGGCCGAACGGGTTGGTTCCGGGAGCCGCGAGCTCGTGCCCGGCCAGGGCGTGCAGGCACTTGACCCGGGAGGGCATCCCCCCCGTGCTCTGCATGTCCCTGGGCAGCGGCTCCAGGCCGTCCTCGGCGGCGGCCTCGTCACGGCGCGCGACGTAGTCGTCGTGGGCGGCCCGGTAGGCCCCGGCCAGATCGGGATCCTCGGCGAGCCTGGCCTGCATGACCCGCATCATCCCCGAGGTCTCCAGCCTGCCGATGGCCGAGGCGGCCCTCGGGCAGGTGAGGTAGAACAGCGTCGGGAACGGCGACCCGTCGGGCAGCCGGGGCGCGGTCTCCACCACGTCGGGCAGCCCGCACGGGCAGCGGTGCGCCACCGCCCGCAGGCCGCGCGGCGCCCGGCCGAGCTGCCGCTCCACCGCCGCCACATCGCGGTCGTCCACCATCCGTGACACCCCCCTGAAAGACGACATCCAGGTTATCGGGGTCATCCGCCGGCCTCGGCCGCCTTCTTGCCGTTACCGGTGTCGGCGGCCTCGACCGACTCCCAGAGCGTCTGGTACCAGGGCGGCCTGGCGATCTTCTTGGCCGCGGTCGCGCCCTTGCCCTGGGCGGGCCGTTCGTTCATGACGACGTAGCACTTCTTGCCGGGATCGCAGTAGAAGAGCCGCTCCCTGGCCAGCCGCCTGGTGTAGCCGGGGTCCATGAGCCGCCTGCTGCGATCCTCCTGCTCCTTGATCGCGGCGAGCTCCCTGGCCTGCTGCTGTTCGAGCTGGGCGATGTCGCGGCGCTGCGCGACGTACTCCCTGACCGGGTAGGCGAGGCTCATCGCGATCGCGCACACCACGACCGCGAGCACCGCGGCCCGTCCCGTCAGCTGCGGCCGTCTCGCCACACGCCCCTCCCCCTCCGTGCTCTGCCCGGTTGCCCGGCGGGCCGGCCCGCGAGGGCTCCGGGCGCCCCGACGGCGTCCCGGTCACGTCCGGCAAATCCGGCCATATCCGGCCATACCCTGCGACATCCTCTGGAATCGGATGGCCCGCCTCGCGGCACGACTCGCGCCCGATCAAATCGGGCGCAAGCCGTACAGTGCGAAACTACCGCTGGAAGCGCGGGAAAGCCGTGCGACCCGCGTAGCGGGCGGCGTCGTCGAGCAGCTCCTCGATGCGGAGCAGCTGGTTGTACTTGGCCACGCGGTCGGAACGGGCCGGGGCACCGGTCTTGATCTGGCCGCAGTTGGTGGCCACGGCGAGATCGGCGATCGTGGTGTCCTCGGTCTCGCCCGAGCGGTGGCTCATCATGCAGCGATAACCACTGCGGTGGGCCAGGTCCACCGCGTCGAGGGTCTCGGTCAGCGTGCCGATCTGGTTGACCTTGACCAGCAGCGCGTTGGCGGTGCCCTCGGCGATGCCCCGGGCCAGGCGCTCGGGGTTGGTCACGAACAGGTCGTCGCCGACGAGCTGCACCTTGTCACCCAGGGCACCGGTGATGGCGTTCCAGCCCTCCCAGTCGTCCTCGTCCAGCGGGTCCTCGATGGAGACCAGCGGGTAGTTCGCGACCAGGTCCTCGTAGAAGGCGATCAGCTCGGCGGACGACAGCCCCTTGCCGTCGATGGTGTAGACGCCGCCGGAGTGGAACTCCGAGGCCGCCACGTCCAGGGCCAGCGCGACGTCCTGACCGGGCAGGTATCCGGCCTTCTCGATGGCGACCAGGATCAGGTCGAGCGCGTCGCGGTTGGACGGCAGGCTCGGCGCGAAGCCGCCCTCGTCGCCCAGGCCGGTGCCGTAGCCCTTCTCCCTCAGCACGGCCTTGAGCGCGTGGTAGACCTCGGTGCCCATGCGCACGGCCTCGCGGAACGTCTCGGCGCCCACGGGTGCGATCATGAACTCCTGGATGTCCACGTTGCTGTCGGCGTGCGCGCCCCCGTTGAGGATGTTCATCATCGGGACGGGCAGCACGTGCGCGTTCGGCCCGCCGAGATAGCGGAAGAGCGGCAGCTCGGCGCTCTCGGCGGCGGCCTTGGCCACGGCCAGGGAGACGCCCAGAATGGCGTTGGCGCCCAGCCTGGCCTTGTTCGGCGTGCCGTCAAGGTCGATCATCACCTGGTCGACGCTGCGCTGCTCGGCGGCGTCGAATCCAAGAATCTCGTCGGCGATCTCGTCGGTCACCCCGAGCACGGCCTTCTCGACGCCCTTGCCGCCGTAACGCCGGCCACCGTCACGCAGCTCCACGGCCTCGAACTGACCGGTGGACGCGCCGCTCGGAACCGCCGCACGCCCCTCACTGCCGTCGTCCAGCAGGATGTCGACCTCAACCGTCGGGTTGCCCCTGGAGTCAAGGATCTCTCGGGCGGTGACACCCTCGATGGAAGCCACGAAGCGCTCCTAAAGTCGCAGGACAGTTTGCCCTGGCAGCCTATCGAGCTAGCCGCCGGTACGGCGGTGCGGCCGCCCCGTCTCCGACTCCCAGGCACGGACCCGGTCGCGGTAGAGGCGGGCCACGGCGCGCAACTCGGTCTCCGGGTCGAGGCCGGCCGCGTGCGCCTGCCGTACCAGCTCAAGCAGCCGCTCTCCCAGGTCGTCGGCCGTGGCCGGCCCGGCGGCCCGGGCGGGGGAGGCGGGCAGAAGCTCGGCGGGGGCGCCGGCGCGCTCGGCGCGCCTGATCAGCTGGGCCGCCAGGGAGAGCGCGGGCTGGCCCATCGGCACACCGTCCAGCACCGAACCGGAGTCGCCGCCGTTCTTGGCCGCGCGCTCGGCCGCCTTGATGGTCTCCCAGTTCTCGCCGACCTCCTGGGCGCCCTCCACCCTGGTGCCGGCGAACACGTGCGGGTGACGGCGGACGAGCTTGGCGACGATCCCGTCGGCCACGTCGTCGACGTCGAACCCGCCGGAGCGCTCGCGGGCGACCCGGGCGTGGAAGACCACCTGGAGGAGCAGGTCGCCGAGCTCCTCGCGCAGCGCGGCGTGGTCACCCGCCTCGATGGTCTCCAGCACCTCGTACGCCTCTTCGAGGAGGTAGGGCACCAGCGACTCGTGGGTCTGCCGGGCGTCCCAGGGGCAGTCGGCCCGGAGGCGGTCCATCACCGCGACCAGGTCGAGCAGCCGCGCCCCCGGCAGGTCGTACGAACCCGGCACGACCTCGATCGTCGGCGGGTCGTCGAGCGCGACCGCGGCGTAGCCGATGGCGCGCATCAGCGCCTCGTCGGCCTCCAGCCACACGACGGTCTCGTCGCGGGCCTGGCGGACCAGCGCCGCCGGGTCCGGCACGACCACCTCGACGGCGACCCCGGCCTCGGCGAGATAGGGCAGGTGCGGATGGTCCGCCGACCCGGTGCGCACCGGGCCATCCGCCAGAACCTGCCACGCGCGACGGCTGAGCAGCCCCGGAGCGACCCGGGGCGAGGTGGTGACGACGATCAGGGGCATGCCCAGAGGTTACCGGCCCTGCTTGACCGCGGGGATCGCGCCGAAGCGGCCCGCGTCGACGAAGAGCAGCGGCTGCGCCTGGCTCCGCTGCTCGTTGATGCGGCCGTAGCGCGGGTTCCAGGTGATCGGCATGGCCTGGAGGTCCTTGACCACCCGATCCTGGCCCCGCTTCATGGCGGCCTCGTCGGTGCCGCCGCCGTACTTGGCCACCAGCTTGGTGAGCAGCAGGGTCGCCCTGGTGTGGTCGCGCACCCGCGAGGGCGCCACGGCCTGCTGGAGCATCTGCTGCTCGTACTCGACCTCGCCGCCGGCGGCGGTGATCGCCTGGTCGATCTCGGTGTCGGTGACCTTGACGCCCTTGCTCTCGGCCAGCTTGGTGTACTGCTTGGCGGTGGCGAGCTGGAAGAGCACGACCTGCGGGACGCTGCCGGGGAACTCCAGCTGCGACGCGGAGACGTTGGCCTTGGCCAGCGCGCCCTCGTACTCACGCACGGTGCCGTCCAGCTCGCCGGAGCTGATCCGGTCGCCGCCCACGATGGCCGCGGCGCCGGCCTGGGCCGGTGAGCAGGCGGTCAGCGCGACTCCCGCGGCGGCGACCGCCAGGATGACGCGCACTTGAGTCGACTTCACATGCGATCCCTTCATGACAAACGCCGTTTACTTTACCGGCATGTTTTCGAGGAACATGGCCTCGACCAGGTCGCCGCACCACCTGAGCAGGTCCAGGTCGCGCAGCGGCTGGCCGCCGAGCGGCCTGGTCTTCGGCACGGGCACCAGCAACGTACCGGCCGCCTGCTTCAGCAACGCCTTCGGGTACAGCCTCTGGAGCCTGACCTGCTGGGAGTCCTTGAGCGTCACCGGGGCGAACCTGATGTTCTGGCCCTGCAGGGTGACGTCGGTCAGCCCGGCCGTACGGGCGCGGATCCGGAAGCGGGCGACCTGAAGGAGGTTCTCCACCGGCTGGGGCGGCCTGCCGTACCGGTCGACGAGCTCGTCGCGCACCGCGGCGACCTGGACGTCGGAGTCGACGGCGGCGATCCTCTTGTACGCCTCCAGGCGCAGCCGCTCGGAGGTCACGTAGTCGTGCGGGATGTGCGCGTTGATCGGCAGCTCGACCTTGACGTCCGGCCGCCCCTCCGGCACGGAGGCGCCCGACAGCTTGGCCTTCTGCTCCTGTACGGCCTCGGCCATCATCCGCACGTAGAGGTCGAAGCCGACGCCCGCGATGAAGCCCGACTGCTCGGCGCCCAGGATGTTTCCGGCGCCGCGGATCTCCAGGTCCTTCATGGCCACGTACATGCCCGCGCCCATCTCGGTGTGCTGGGAGATGGTGGCCAGGCGCTCGTGGGCGGTCTCGGTGAGCGGTTTCTCCGGGGGGTACAGGAAGTAGGCGTAACCGCGCTCGCGCCCCCGGCCGACCCGGCCCCGCAGCTGGTGGAGCTGGGACAGGCCGTAGTTGTCGGCCCGGTCCACGATCAGCGTGTTGGCGTTGGGCACGTCGAGACCGGACTCCACGATCGTGGTGCAGACCAGCACGTCGAAGTCGCGCTCCCAGAAGCCCACCATGATCCGCTCAAGCTGGTGCTCCTGCATCTGGCCGTGCGCGACGGCGATCCTGGCCTCGGGCACCAGCTCGTGGAGCATGGCCGCCACCCTGTTGATGCTCGCGACGCGGTTGTGGACGAAGAAGATCTGGCCGTCGCGCATCAGCTCGCGCCGGACGGCCGCGGCGATCTGCTTGTCGTCGTAGGGGCCGACGAAGGTGAGGATCGGGTGGCGCTCCTCGGGCGGGGTGAGGATCGTCGACATCTCACGGATGCCGGTCAGTCCCATCTCCAGGGTGCGCGGGATCGGCGTGGCGGACATGGCCAGCACGTCCACCTGCGTGCGCAGGTGCTTCATGGCCTCCTTGTGCTCGACCCCGAAGCGCTGCTCCTCGTCGACGATGATCAGGCCGAGCTCCTTGAACCTGATCTCCGGTGAGAAGAGCCGGTGGGTGCCGATCACCACGTCGACCGACCCCTCCCGCAGACCCTCGATCGTCGCCCTGGCCTCGGCGTCGCTCTGGAAACGCGACAGCGGGCGGACGTTCAGCGGGAACCCGGAGAACCGCTCGGCGAAGGTGGAGAGGTGCTGCTGGACCAGCAGGGTGGTCGGCACCAGCACCGCCACCTGCTTACCGTCCTGCACGGCCTTGAACGCCGCCCGCACCGCGATCTCGGTCTTGCCGTAGCCCACGTCGCCGCAGATCAGCCGGTCCATCGGGACCGCCCGCTCCATGTCGCGCTTGACCTCGTCGATGGCCTCCAGCTGGTCGCCGGTCTCCACATAGGGGAAGGCGTCCTCCATCTCCCGCTGCCACGGCGTGTCGGGGGCGAAGGGATGCCCGGGTGAGGCCATCCGGGCGGAGTAGAGGCGGATCAGCTCCCCGGCGATCTCCTTGACCGCCTTCCTCGCCTTGGTCTTGGCCTTGGCCCAGTCGGCGCCGCCCATCCGGTTGAGCGTGGGCGCCTCGCCGCCGACGTAGCGGGTGACCTCGTCGAGCTGGTCCGTGGGCACGTAGAGCCGGTCGCCCTTGGCGTACTCGATCACGAGGTACTCGCGGGTGGCGCCCTGCACGGTCCGCTGCACCATCTCGACGTAGCGGCCCACGCCGTGCTGCTCGTGCACCACGTGGTCACCGACCTTGAGCTGGAGCGGATCGACCATGTTGCGCCGTTTGGAGGGCAGCCGCCGCATGTCCTTGGTGGACGCCTTCTGCCCCACCAGGTCCAGGTGGGTGAGTACGGCCAGCCCGGGGCTGACGAAACCGTGCTCGACCAGACCCGTGGTGACGTGGACGACCCTGGGCTCCGGCTCGCGGCCGAGCCCTCGCTCCAGCCTCGCGGGCAGGTCCACCCCCTTGAGCAGCTCAACCATCCGCTCGGCCGGGCCGTGCCCCTCGCTGAGCAGCACGACGACCCTGCCGGAGTCCAGCCAGCCCTTGATGTCGCCCAGCGCCCGCTGGGTGTCGCCCCGGTACGCCTCCACCTCGCGCGCCTGGAGGGTCAGCCCGTCACCCAGGTCGTCACCGCCGAACGGCGCGATCGACCACCAGGGCAGGCCGAGCCCGCGCGCGCTGTCGCGGACCTCCTCCAGGGTGCGGAACGCCGCCGCCCCCAGGTCGATCGGCGCCTCTCCGCCCGCCGCCGCGTTGATCCAGGACGCCTCCAGGAACTCCTGGCTGGTGCGCACCAGCTCCTCAGAGCGTCCGCGGATCCGCTCCGGGTCGCACACGAACACCGCCGACCGCGCCGGCAGGTGGTCGATGAGCAGGTCCATCTCCCCGGCGAGCACCGGCGCGAACGCCTCCATGCCCTCCACCGCGACGCCCTCGGCCAGCTGGTCAAGGGTCTCGGCCAGCGCGGGATGCTCCCCGGCGAGACGCCGGGCGTTCTTCCTGACCTCGTCGGTCAGCAGCAGCTCCCGGCAGGGGGCGGCGAAAAGCCCGTCCTCCGCCACCTCAAGCGACCGCTGGTCGGCGACCTTGAACCAGCGGATCTCCTCGACGGTGTCGCCCCAGAACTCCAGCCGCAGCGGGTGCTCCTCGGTCGGCGGGAAGACGTCGAGCAGGCCGCCCCTGACGGCCACCTCGCCACGCTTCTCCACCATGTCGACCCGGCTGTAGCCGTTCTCCACCAGCCGGCGGACGACACCTTCGAGATCGGCGTCGTCACCGGCGCGGAGCCGTACCGGCCAGAGATCTCCCAGGCCGCGCACGATCGGCTGGAGCACCGCCCGGATCGGCGCGACGATCACGTGGAGCGGACCGGCCGCGACGTCGCCCTCGACCGGGTGGGCCAGTCTCCTGAGCACGGCCAGGCGCTGGCCCACCGTGTCGCTCCGCGGTGACAGGCGCTCGTGCGGCAGCGTCTCCCAGGCCGGGAAGACCGCGACGGAGTTGCCGTCCAGGAGACTGGTGAGCGCCGCCGCGAGGTCCTCGGCCTCCCGCCCGGTGGCGGTCACCGCGAGCACGGTTCTGCGCGCGCCGCCCCCGGCTCCGTCTCTGGCCAGCGCGGCCACGGTGAACGGGCGTAGCGCGGGTGGTGCGATCAGCGACACGTCGGAGGGGTCCCCCTCGCGCACGTCCCGCAGCACGGAGGCCAGTTGCGGCTCTCCAACGACAAGGTCAAGTAGTCCGGAAAGGCTCATCAGATATGCCCACAGCCCCACGACGGCAACACGACAGGCCCCCGGCCGCGAGGGCACAGGGGGTACCGTCCAAGGGTACTTCTACCGCGACCGTCACCCGCAGCGAGTAGGAAATGCGCGACGAATCGTGCGGAGTTGACTACTGTCGGTTACATGTCTGAGGCACGGTCGATCGTCACGCGAGACGACATATTCAGCCGGCGGATCCGGGAGCAGTGCGCGGGGCAGCCGGGCAGGCGGCTCGACATCCTGGTGGCCGGCTGCGGGTGGCCGGATCCGCTGGATCTGGAACGGGTGGAGGCGCGGGTCATCGGGATCGACGAGGACCTGCCGGCGCTGCGGGCGAGCACCTCCGCGCGCAAAGACCTCGACTCCTGGGCCCTGGGAGACCTGCGGTCGGTGCCGGTGCCGCCCCGCGCGTTCGACGTCGTGCACGTGCCGTTCCTGCTGGAGCGGATCGAGCATCCCGAGCTGGTGCTCGACCGGCTGCTCACCGGGTTGCGGCCGGGCGGGGTGTTGCTGCTGCGGATGCGCGACCGGTCCTCGGCCTACGGGACCTGCGACCGGCTGCTGCCCTCGGCGCTGCGGCGGCTGCTCTGGCACAGGTTCGCCCCCGACGGCACCGTGGGCCCGCTGCCCCCCTTCTACCGGGAGGTCACCTCACGCGAGGGGATGCACTCGTTCTGCCTGACCCGCGGGCTGATGGTGACCGACGACATGTCCGCGACGAGCGGGCCCGCGCTGAGCGGTCCGCTGGCGAAAGTGGCCCACCTGGCCTGCACGGCGGTGGAGACCGCCTCCCGGGGGCAGCGGCCCGCCTCGCACGACGAGATCATCATGGTGGTGCGCAAACCGCAGAACCATTTCGCCCGGATGCTGTGAGGGCCACACGGTTGGTGTGGGACAACACCAGTGGGTACAGTGGCGAAATCCTACTAAGTCGATCGGGATTGTGAAGCAGATGACGGCGCCCTTCGAGTGGACCCCCGACGCCCGTGAGCTGGCCGACCTGGAGCTGCTGCTCTCCGGCGCCTTCCAGCCGCTGACGGGTTTCCTGAGCTCAGCCGACGTGCACGCGGTGGACGAGCACGGCACCCTGGCGGACGGCACACGCTGGCCCGCGCCCGTCACGTTCACCCTGCCCGACGACCACCCGGCCGTGCCCGGCGACCGGATCACGCTCCGCGACCCCGAGGGCGCCGCGCTGGCCGTGCTCACCGTCACCGGCCGCCAGGACGGCCTCGTCTCCGGCCCCGTGGAGGCGCTGGACGCGCCCGAGCACGGACCGTTCGCCCGGCTCCGCCGTACTCCGGCGGAGGTCCGCAAGGAACTGGCGGGCCGCGAGACGCTGGCGGTCACCATGCGCGGGCCGTTGGACAACGTGGAGGAGGTCTGGGCCATCGCCGAGGAACTGGGCGCGACGATCCTGCTGCTGCCGCTGGCGTTCGGGGAGGAGGGCCCGGCGGTGGTCCGCGCCGCGCTCAGGGCACACGACCGGCTGCCGGAGGACACGCTCGTGGCCGTGGTGCCGCTCGCTCCCAGGCAGGACCCCGGCATCGACCTGGAGCTGCGCGAGCACGTGGCCGACGCCTACGGCGCGACGGAGCACCTGGCCGGGCCGGAGCCCGTGACCCTCCCCGGGCCGCCGCACCGGCGCGGGCTGGTGGTCTTCCTCACCGGGCTGTCGGGCTCGGGCAAGTCCACCGTCGCCCGGGGGCTGCGCGACGCGCTGCTGGAACGCGGGAGCCGTACGGTCACCTACCTCGACGGCGACGTGGTCCGGCGGCTGCTCTCGGCGGGGCTGACCTTCTCCAAGGAGGACCGCGACCTCAACATCCGCCGGATCGGGTTCGTCGCCGCCGAGGCGGCCAGACACGGCGGGCTGGCGATCTGCGCGCCCATCGCCCCCTACGCCGCGACCCGCGAGGAGGTGCGCGCGATGGTCGAGGCGGTCGGCGCCGACTTCCTGCTGGTCCATGTGGCCACCCCCCTGCGGGAGTGCGAGCGCCGCGATCGCAAGGGGCTCTACGCCAAGGCCAGGGCCGGGATCATCCCCGAGTTCACCGGCATCTCCGACCCCTACGAGGAGCCCGACGACGCGGACCTGGTCGTCGACACCACCTCGATCAGCGTGGAGCAGGCGGTGGGGCAGGTGCTGGATCCGCTGATCCGGGGCGGCTGGGTCCGGTGAGAGAGACCGCGGGCACAGTGAGCGGGAAGTGGTGAGCGACGGATGGAGATCGACTTTCCCCTCGCCTTCGGGTCCTTCCTCGTCGCGATCGTCGTCGGGCTGACCGGCATGGGCGGCGGCGCGCTGATGACGCCGATGATGATGCTGTTCTTCAACGTGCCGCCGCTGGCCGCGGTCTCCAGCGACCTGGTCGCCTCGGCCGTCATGAAGCCGGTGGGCGGGGCCGTCCACATGCGCCGCGGCACCGTCAACCTGCGCCTGGTCGGCTGGCTCTGCGTGGGCTCGGTGCCGGCCGCCTTCTGCGGGGTGTTCGCCGCCCGCGCGTTCGGGGACGGCGAGCAGGTGCAGCGGACGGTCAAATACGCCCTGGGCGTCGCACTGCTGCTGGCCGTGGCGGGGCTGGCTGCCAAAGCCTGGATGACCTGGCGCGATGAGCGCGGCGGCCGTGGAGGGAGCGCCCGGCAGGGCGAGCACGGGGACCCCGGGCGGAACGGCGGGCGCGGGGGCGCGGCCTCGGCGGATCTCGGCGGAATCATCGTGCGCCCTATTCCAACCTTACTGGTCGGTATGGTCGGTGGACTGGTGGTCGGCGTCTCGTCGGTGGGCTCCGGGTCCCTGATCATCGTGGCGCTGCTCGCGCTCTACCCGGCGTTGAAGGCCAACCAACTCGTCGGCACCGACCTGGTGCAGGCCGTCCCGCTGGTCGCCTCGGCCGCCCTCGGCCACCTGCTGTTCGGCGACTTCCAATTGGCCGTTACGACCTCGCTGCTGGCCGGCTCGATCCCCGGTGTCTATCTGGGAGCGCGGATCTCGGCCTGGGCGCCCGGTGGGGTCATCCGGGCGCTGCTCGCGGTGGTGCTGCTGGCCTCCGCGCTGAAGCTCCTGGGCGTGGGCAACCCGGCCATGCTCTGGATCCTCGGCGGGGTCGTGGCCGCCGGGGCCGTCACCTCGTCATTTCTCCGGAATCGCGGGGGCTCGCAGATAGGGGTCGCGGGCGAGGTCCCCGAAGGTCTTCAGGCCGCCGGAGGTGGTGTCGAACCGGGTGTCCCCCCGGGGGGCACGCGGTGAGTCGAAGTAGACCAGCGCCTTGATCTGGGGGTAGCGCGGCAGCCGCCGGCGCACGTCGGCGAAGAAGGACTCCTTGAAGCCGGGCCGGTCACGGCGCTCGAACACGCCCCACTCGGCGACCATGAGCGGCTTCTCCGGGAAACGCGCCCGCGCCCAGCGGTAGAACCCCGGCCAGCCGGCGAACTGCGCGCGGGTCTTGTTGACGAGCCCGTCGAAGGTCTGGACCCTGTCGTCGGCGTAAGGGTCCATCGCCACCCAGTCGACCACGTCGTCACCGGGGTAGAGCCTCTCGAACCACGGCTGGGCCGACCAGTTGGGCGCCCCCATGTAGGTCATGACGGTGACCGCGTTGTGCACGCCCCTGCTCCGCAGGCGGAGCACCACGTGCCGGAACATCGCGGCGTAGTCCTCGGCGGTCATGCCCGACCCGGGGCTCTCCCGCACGTCGTTCTCGGGTTCGTGGTGCACGGTCAGGAAGAACCTCTCGGGGAAGCCGCCGAGGATGTGGCCGGCCAGCCGGTCGATCCGCCGATCCAGCGCGCCCCCGGCGATCTGCGCCCAGGTGTGGTCGAAGGACGGCTTCCAGTTGATCAGCAGGAGCCTGCGCCCTCCGGGGGAGCGGGCGATCCCGCGCTCCTCGGCGGTCGGGAAGAGCTCCGGGCCCCGGTGGTAGACGTGCATGATGTCGGCCGGGCGGCCCATGCGCCTCTCGGCCCCCTTGAGCGCCCGCCCCGGCCGCCTGCCGGTGAAGACCTCGGGGGCGACCCCCCACCAGGCCCCGCAGGAGGGGACGAGCTTGGCGCCGACCTCACAGGCGGACGCGGGCCGGTGGACGCCCGGCGAGCCGTCGCCGCGAGCCGTGACGTGCCCGGCGGGGGAGCCGGAGACAACCGGGGCCTGACCGCACGCGTCCAATCCGAGTACGAGGGCGAGACCCGCGCCACCGACTCCTATCTTCACTGAAATTGTCTTTAAATCAGCATTTATCCGACGCATCGATCCCCCACAGCCGCTCCTCACCCTGATTCCCGACCTTTCCCGGGGCACAGCCTCCCACCACCGGGACGTGCCGCGTCACCCGCTCCGCGGACCCGATCGGGAGCCGTCCGGCGGCACGTAGGAGATATCGGATAAACGACAGTTATATCCCCGTGATAACCATGATGGTTTTAATGAAAATCTTGTGTATCGGATCGGGAAAAGCACGGCCCGACCTATAGTTCCTAGGGTTCCCCAGCGCCGACTCCGCCCGAAAGGGAATCGCCACGCATGAGCCCGTCGCCGGACGCCCGCGTCCGCCGCCCCGGCGGAGAGCCGGCGGACTACGCGTCCCTGCTGCGCCGCAGGTGGCCGACCATCCTGACCCTCCTGGTCGCCGGAGTCGGCGGCGGCGCCGCCCTGATCTGGGCCACTCCGGCCGCCTACACCGCCTCCGCCCAGGTGCTGGTGACCCCGACGGGCCTCCAGGAGCAGACCAACCAGGTCACCAACCGGCAGCGCGAGCCGCTCAACCTCGACACCGAGGCCCAGATCGCCCAGTCCGCGGTGGTGGCCAGGAAAGTCCAGGCCGCGCTCAAGAGCCCACCGGGCCCCGTGGAGGTCTCGGTGCCGCCCAACACCTCCGTCCTGGAGATCTCCTACACCGCCGCCGACCCGAACCTCGCGGCGGCCGGGGCCGGCGCCTACGCCCGGGCCTACCTGGCCAACCGCGGCGAAGCCGCCACACACGCGCTGAACCTCCAGCTCAGAGCCCTGCTCACCAAGCTGAGACAGGTCAACGCGAGCCTGACCACCGTGGTGGCCACACTGCCCGGCCTGGCGGCGGGGACGGCGGAGCGGACCATGGCCGTGCAGCGGCAGAGCGTGCTGAGCCGCCAGGCCTACCACCTCACCGTCACATACGACGCGCTCAAGACCATCCCCGTCACCCCCGGTTCGGTGATCAGTGACGCCGTCGCCCCGGACCGGCCCAGCGCCCCCAGCCTCCCCCTCCACCTGGGCAGCGGCCTGATGGCCGGGCTGCTCGCCGGGGTCGGCCTCGCCTCGCTCCGCGACCGTCTCGACGGCGGCCGGCGCGAGGCCCCCGGCGTCAGGCGGATGACCGGTCTCGACGTCCCCGGCACACGGGTACCCGGCCTCGACGTCCCCGGCGCGCGGGAGGCCCGGCGGATGGGCCCAGAAGGCGGGAGAGGCGGGGAGAACCGAGATGGCGAAGCGGGCGGGGAGGGCGCCGTGCTGCTGGTCAGCGTGTCCGAGACGTCCCCGCGCGCCGTGGCGCGGGCCGTACGGAGGCTGAAGCGGCGCGGCATCCCGGTGATCGGAGCGCTCGTCGACCCCCCGGACAGGGCGTCCTCGGCCGATGAGACGGTCTTTCGCCGGTGAGAGGTCTGGACCGCGCGGCGTGGCCGATCGCCGCGCTGCTGGTGGGCTACCCGATCTGGTGGGCGCTGGGCTTCGGCGGGCTGTCGGTGGTCGTGCTGGCCCCGCCGATGGCGCTGGTCCTGTGGCGACGCCGGCCGATCAGGGTGCCCCGGGGGTTCGGACCCTGGCTGCTGCTGCTCGCGGGCTACCTGGTCAGCGCGGTCATGCTCGGCGAGATGCCGCCGGACACCTACGGCGAGTTCGGCGCGGGACGGGTGATCGGCTATCTGATGCGCCTGTCCCTCTACCTCTCCCTGACGATCATGGTGCTCTACCTGGGCAACCTCACCGAACGGGAGCTGCCCCAGCTCACGCTGGTGCGCATGCTCGGCGCGCTGTTCGTCACGACCGTCGCGGGCGGCCTGCTGGGGGTGCTCGCCCCGCACGCCGGCTTCACCTCTCCGGTCGAGCGTCTGCTGCCCGGCTGGATCAGCGGCAACCCCTTCGTCCACAACCTGATCCATCCCACCTCGGCACAGATACAGAAGGTCCTCGGTCACGCCTCACCACGCCCCGAGGCCCCCTTCGAGTGGGCCAACGCCTGGGGCAGCAACGTCTCGGTGCTGCTCATCTGGTTCGTGGTCGGCTGGTGGGTTCACGGCGGACCCCGCAGGCGGTCGGTCGCGGTTCCGCTGGTCGCGCTCTGCGCCGTCCCGATCGTCTACTCCCTCAACCGGGGCCTGTGGATCGGCCTGGCGGTCGCCGCCGGCTACCTGCTGCTCCGGCTCGGCGGACGGGCCCGGGTCGCGGTCTGCTCGGCCGTCGCCGCCGGAGCTCTGCTGTTCCTGCTCAGCCCGCTACCGGCGATGGTGGCCCAGCGGCTGGACAGGCCGCACAGCAACGACATCCGTGCCTTCACCGTGTCGGCGACCATCGCCGCGGCACGCACCTCGCCGATCATCGGCTACGGCAACACGCGCAACGCGACGGGCAACCACCGCACGATCACCACCGGCAGGACCGACTGGTGCGACACCTGCGGCCACCCGCCACTGGGCAGTGACGGCCAGCTCTGGCACCTGATGATCACGCAGGGGTTCGTCGGAGCCGGGCTCTACGTGGCGTTCTTCGCCGGGGCCGTCCGCCGTCACTGGAGCGACCGCAGCCCGATCGGCCTGGCCGGGGTCCTGGTGATGATCCTGACCCTGCTCTACATGTTCGTCTACGACGGGCTGATCACACCGCTCAGCCTGTATCTGATCTCTTTCGCGCTGCTCTGGAGGAACTCGATGGCGAGCGGGGCCGCATGAACGACGCCCGTGTCCGGCTGCGCTACCTCGGTCAGACGATCGGACTGCTGTTCCCCGAGTGCGGTCCGGGCCGGCCGTACAGCCTGCTCCCCCACCCCCTGCTCCCCCGCAGGCTGGTCCCCCGCGCCTGGTGGCATCCCGGCCGGAAGGTCATGGTGCCCTCCGGCGAGGACACCATCGAGACCCACCTCGGCGAGGTGCTGGGCACCCCGATCCGGGTCGTGCTGCACGTCCGCCCGGCCGGGCGGGCCAACCGCAAGCCGATCCTGGAGGCCCACGCCCCGGACGGACCGGTCGCCTTCGTGAAGATCGGCGACACCGACCGGGCCCGCGAGCTCATCGGGCACGAGGCGCGCACACTGGACCTGCTCGCCGTCACCCCGCTGAAGACCGTCGTCCCGCCGGCCGTGCTCCACCACGGGTCCTGGCGCGGTCTGTCCGTGCTGGCGCTGACCCCGCTCCCGGTACGGCGGGCCCCGGTCCCCCACGACCTCCTCGCCGACGCGATCGGCGAGATCAGCCGGATCCCCGACCGGGGGTTCGCCTGGCACGGGGACTTCTCCCCGTGGAACATCTCCCACGCGGCGGACGGGCGGCTGCTCGTGTGGGACTGGGAGCGATTCGCCACCGGGGTGCCTCTCGGCTTCGACGCCGTCCACCACTTCTTCCAGCGCGCCCTGCGCCGCGCCACGCCCGCCGTGGCGGCTCGGGCCTGCCTGGCGCAGGCTCTGCCGACTCTGGCGCCGTTCGGGCTCTCGGCCGCCGAGGCCAGGCTGACCGCGATCCGCTATCTGATCGCGCTGGCGGACCGGCACGCGGCGGACGGCCACAGCCCCCTCGGCCCGCCCGAGCGCTGGCTCAGCCCCGTCGTCGACCTCCAGGAGCTCCTGCTATGAAGCCCACGCTGAAGCGGTCCGTCCACATCGTGTCTCAGACCGCCGGACGCCTCACCGCCGGGAGACGGGTGCTGCCCTCCTTCCTGATCGCCGGGGCGCAGCGTGCGGGGACCACCTCGCTCTACCGGGCGCTGTCGCAGCACCCGCTGATCCTCAAGCCGGTGCTGCACAAGGGCGTGCACTACTTCGACGTGGCCTACGACCGGGGGCTGTCCTGGTATCGGGCGCACTTCCCGATGCGGGCCAGGCACACCAGGCTGTCACGCCGGTACGGCTGCCGCCCCCAGGCGTTCGAGTCCTCGCCCTACTACCTGTTCCATCCGCTGGCCGGTCCCCGCATCGCCTGGGACCTGCCGGGCGTGAAGCTGATCGTGCTGGTCAGGGACCCGGTGGAACGTGCCTTCTCCGCCCACGCCCACGAACTGGCCAGGGGGTTCGAGACCGAGACCTCCTTCGCCAGGGCGGTGGAGTTGGAGGAGGAGCGGCTGGCCGGGGCTGTGGACGGCCTGCTCACCGCACCGCACTCGATGAGCCACGCCCACCGTCACCACGCCTACCTGGCCAGGGGACGCTACGCCGAACAGCTCGCCCGGCTGGAGCCGCTGGTCGGCGGGGACCGGATCCTCGTGGTGGACAGCGGGCGGTTCTTCACCGAGCCGGAGGTCGTCTACGACCGGGTGCTGGAGTTCCTCGGTCTGCCGCACATCGGCGACCCGGTGTTCGAGCGGCACAACGCACGGCCCCGGCCCACCCCGATGCCCGAGTCGCTCCGCCGTGAGCTGGCCGCCCACTTCACCGGGTCCGACGCCCTGCTGGTCCCGTGGCTCGGCGCGGAGCCGTCATGGAGGCGCTGATCCCCACCGGCCCGTTCCGCCCGCCGCGCCTTCCCCGCCTGAACGGGGTGGCCAGGAGCGGGCTGGCGGGGTTGGCGGGGGCCGGGGCCGGGGCCGGGGCGCAGTTCCTGGTGGTCGTGCTGGTCACCCGGGGCACCGGCCGCGAGGCCGCGGGCACCTTCTTCACGGCGACCGCGTCCTGCCTGATGGCCGCCGGAATCCTGCGGCTGGACGCCGGCAACGGGCTGATCTACTTCATCGCCGGGTCCCGGCCGTCCGGCTACCGCCGCGCCCGGTGCTACGTTCGCGCGGCGCTCGTGCCGGTCGTCACGCTCTCACTGGCCGTCTCGACGGCCGCCCTCGCCTGCCTCTCCGACCCCACGCTCCGGGTGCTGGCGGTGGCGCTGCCGGCGGTGGTGTGCGCGGACGTCGTGGTGGCCGCGACGCGCGGGTTCGGCGCGATGCGGCCGACCCTGCTGCTGGACGGCGTGCTCCAGCCCGCGGTCCAGCTCTCCCTGATCGCGGCCGCGGTGCTGGCGGACGTGGAGTCGGCGCCCCTGCTCGCCGCGGCCTGGGCGCTGCCCCACCTGCCGATCCTGCTGCTGGCCGCGCTCTGGCTACGGCGGCGGCTGCCCCGCACGCCGTACCCTCCCGGCACCGCCCACGACCTGTGGCGCCACAACTGGCCCCGGTCGGCCGCCGCCGCGATCCAGGCGGTGTTCCAGCGGCTGGACATCGTGGTCGTGGCGATGCTCGCCGGGCCCGCCGAGGCCGCGGTCTACACCGCCGCGACCCGGTTCAAGGTCGTCGGACAGCTCGCCAACCAGGGCCTGACCCGGGCGGTACAGCCGAGGCTGGTCCAGGCCCTGACCGCCGGTGACCTGCCGCGCGCCCGCGAGCTGTACCAGTCGGCCACCATGTGGCTGGTCCTGCTGACCTGGCCGGTCTGGCTGGGATACGCCGCGCTCGCGCCGTGGCTGCTCGGCCTCCTCGGCGACGGCTACGCCTCCGGCGTCCCGGTGACGTTCGTGCTCGCCGCGACGATGATGCTCGCCACCGCCTGCGGCATGGCCGACGTGGTGCTGACCTCGGCCGGGCACACCGGCGCCAGCCTCGCCGGTCTGGTCGCCGCCGTCGCGGTGACGGTCGCGCTGGACGCACTGCTGATCCCCTCCTGCGGCGCGCTCGGTGCCGCCTTCGGCTGGGCGGCGGGAACGGCGGTCAAAAACCTGGTCCCGCTCTGGCGGATCCACCACCGGTACGGCCTGCGCCCCTTCGGCGCGCACAGTCTGGCCGCCCTGACCTCGTGGCGGATCCCTTGACGCCCGTGCTGGTGACCGGGCTGCCCCGGAGCGGGACGAGCTGGACGGGCAGAATGCTCGCGGCGGGCGGCGAACTGGTCTACGTCAACGAGCCGCTCAACCCCCAGCACCCGCCGGGACGGTGCCCCGGCGTGCTCAACGCCCAGGTCACCCACCGCTTCCAGTACATCTGCCCGGACAACGACGAGGTCTGGCTGCCCGCCTTCACCGACACCGTCGCACTGCGCTACCGGTTCCCGGCCGAGCTGCGGCGCAACCGCTCGCCATACGACCTGGCGAGGATGGTCAGGTACGGCACGGCGTTCGCACTCGGGCGGCTGACCGGCCGCCGGGCGCTGCTGGACGACCCGTTCGCGCTGTTCTCGGCCGGCTGGTTCGCCGAACGGCTGGGCTGCCGGGTGGTGGTCCTGCTGCGTGACCCGGTGTCGTTCGTCGGGAGCTGGCAGCGGCTGGGCTGGACGGTCTACTTCCACGAACTGCTCGAACAGCCGTTACTGGTCCGGGACCACCCGCATCTGGAGTCGCTGCGCCCTCTCGTGGGCTGCCAGGACCGCATCGCCAAGGCCGTGGCCCTGTGGCGGGCGGCCAGGACCGTCGCCGTCGATCTGGCGGCCCGGCATCCGGGGATCCGGCTGGTCCGCTATGAGGAACTGGCCGCCGACCCGCTGGAGGGTTTCCGCCGCCTGTACGGCCGGCTGGGCCTGACCTGGTCGGCCCGCGCCGAGAAGCGCGTGTCCCGCGCCTGCGCAGCCCCCGTCCACACCGATGGTGGCGGCGGTTTTTCCTGGAACGGTCTGTCCCGCACGGCCTACCGGCCGATGGACTCCCGCCGTGCCCTCGCCACGGCGGCCAACCGGCTGAGTCCGGAGGAGATCCGGCGAGTCAGGGAGCTGGCCTCCTGTTAAGGCGCGTCCCGTGGGTGTCCGCCAGGGCGTGTCCCGGGGGTCTTCGCTCGATTCGAGGCTTTCCACCTGCGGGGAAACCCGCCGGGGAAGACGGCTCACCGAGGTCAACCTTTACCGATCGAACCGTTGTGTTTCCCCGATCGTTCTCGGATGTCAGAGTGGCGACGAGCCCGCGATTCTAACGTGGAGTGATGACAAAGCGCCCTTACGTAGCACGCCGGCGATCAAGCCGCATCTATCAACTGGCCTACGCACTGCGCCATCCTGACAAGGTCTGGCCTCACCTGAGGCGACTGCTGCGCGATGCGAAGCTCCGGGCGACGACCGCGGATCATGTCTCCTACTATCGCGAGGTCATGCGCTCCGACATAGCCGAGATGAGCGCGGACGCCGCGATCGGCAGTCACCGCCGGAAGAGCTGGCTCCGGATCGGCAGGATGCAGTTCGACTATCTGCTCGATCACGGGGTCACACCGCGGGACCGGGTCCTGGACATCGGCTGCGGAAACCTGCGACTCGGCTGGCGGCTCATCGACTACCTTGAGCCCGGCCACTACCACGGCATCGACATCTCACCGGAGATCCTGCTGGCGGCGGCGCACACTCTCACCCAGCATGGACTGCAGTCCAAGGTGCCACACCTGAGCCTGGTGAAGGACCTCACCTTCGCCACACTCCCCGACGCCCATTTCACGGTCGTCCACGCCCACAGCGTCTTCTCGCACAGTCCCTTGGAGGTCGTCGACGAGTGCCTGCGTCACGTCGGCCGGATCCTGCACCCGGACGGCTTCTTCGACTTCACCTTCGACCGCACCGAGAAGGCCGAACACCACGTACTGCGTGAGGATTTCTACTACCGGACCGAAACCCTCACGGATCTCGCGAGCCGGTACGGCCTGAAAGCCCGGTTCATGGACGACTGGGAGCAGTCAACGCACAAGCAGTCCAAGCTTCGCGTCACCCACGGCCGATGACCGCGAAAGAGCGGGTACGGGTTAGGAGAACAGGCGGCGGAACAGGCAGGCGGTGAGTAGCCACAGTGCGAAGGGCAGGTCGTGCAGCAGGTAGCGGCGGGCCAGACGGCCCGGCTCGTTGAGCAGCCGGAAGAGCCATTCCAGCCCGGTCCGCTGCATCCACAGGGGCGCCCGGGGCACCGCGCCCGCCGCGAACGCGATCGCCGCGCCGCAGCCGACGAACCAGGTGGCCGGCAGATCCTTGCGGAGCTGCGCGATGAGCCGATCCTGTTTGGGGAACCCGAGTCCGACGAAGACCAGCCGGGGCGCGGCGGCCACCACGGCGTCCCGCACCCTGGCGCAGCTCTCCTGGGTGGTCTCGAACCCGTACGGCGGGGCGTCCACCCCGGCGACGACCAGCCCGGGATGCCGGTCGGTCAGCCGGCCTGCCGCCTGCCTGGCCACCCCCGGTGGACCGCCCAGCAGATAGATCGGGTAGCGGTAGAAGGTGGCGGCCTCCGACAGGGACCAGATCAGGTCCGAGCCGGCGACCCTGCCGGGGACGGGCGTGCCGAGCAGTCTCGCCGCCCAGACCAGCGGCATGCCGTCGGCCACCACGAGGTCGGCACCCTCGATGATCTGCCGCGCCTCGGGGTCGTGGGCCGCGGCCCAGCCGATGTCCACGTTCGGAGTGACCAGGTGGCCGCCCTCGCCGCGTTTCAACGCGGCGACCACGTGCTCGACCACCTCGCCCTCGGTCATCGGGTCGATCGCGAGACCGGCCACGTGCACCCTGCGGCGCAGTCTCCTGCGGGTCGCCCGGTCAGGGCGGTCGGACCGTGGCCGCCGACGCGGAACCCCGAAGCTTTTCCGAATCCCCCTGAGCGTCATCAGATACCACGTCCACGGTGGTGGAGGGCGTTGAGCACGGCTTGCGCCGACACCAGGCCCGCCGCCACGGCGAGGGCGATGGGCGCGCGAGGCTCGCCGCGGCGTGCGGCGAACGCCCGCCACGCCCAGCGGCTCGCCTCCCGCCGCCGGCCCAGAGCCGCGTGGTGGAAGGCAAGCTGACCGTAGACCCGCGCCGCGCCGCGCGGGTCCACGGCCAGATCTGGGTGCCGGGCGAGCATCCATTCCAGCCCGGCGATCCGGTCGGCCCAGCGGGCCACATACAGCGAGCCACCCCAGCGGACCCGCACCAGCGGACGGTCGACGTGCACGATCGGGTGACGCGCGGCGGCCCGCAGCGCCAGATCCCAATCCTCGTTCTGACCGTTCGGCGCGCTCTCGTCCACCCAGAACGCGCCGCGCCGGAACAGAAACGTCGAGGAGTGCACCATCGCCATGCGCGAGCGCACCAGATGGGCCCGGGTGACCGTGGAGGTTCCGGCGAGGCGCGAGACGCGGCGTGAGCCGTACTCGACCTCGATGGCGCAGCTGGAGAACTCCGCGCCGGGTTCCGCCCGCAAGGCGGCGACCTGTGAACTGATCTTACCGGACAGCCAGCGGTCGTCGTCGTCACAGAAGGCCACCAGATCGGTGCCGAGCGCCGCGATGCCCGTGTTACGAGTGCCCGGCAAACCGGGACTACGCCGGTTGGTCACCACTCGGATACTACGCGACACCGGCGCCGTCTCCCAGAGGCCGGGAACACCTCCGGCCAGAAGATCCGCGAGCTGGTCGACGACCGGAGCGGCGTCACCGCCGTCCACGACGACGACGATCTCGACGGGACCCGGGTGGTCCTGGCCGAGGGCGGCGCACGCGGCGGCGCGGAGCTGCTCGGGCCGGCGTCCTCGCGTGGGGATGACCACGCCCACCGATGGACTCACGCGAGCCTCCAGTGATAGCCGTACTTGACCATCAGCGGCCAGGTCAGCGCGGTGACCAGGCGCCGATGCCTGATGGGGACCGCGGTGCGCCAGCCGTCGTCGGGCACCAGGCCGATCCGGCCGACCGTGAAGCGCATGGGGTTGCCCGAGGCCGTGTGAGCCTGGGAGAGCTCGGCCTCGCGGGCGGTCAGGAAGTCCAGCCGGGGTCGGAGGCCGATCCTGCCGACCAGGCGTCTGAGCGTGTCGGCCGGCGCTTCGAGCAGGTCCTCGTAGCGGATTCGGGTGACCGGAACACCTCTGCGGGCCAGGAGCTCCAGGCTGAGGTTCTGGGTCAGCCAGTGCAGCGAGGTGCGGGCCGGTGACCAGCGCGTCATCGGGCCGCCGTCCTCGGGCCGCGCGACCCGCCGGTGCCAGGAGTGCGCGACCGCGCGGGGGTCGCGGACGACGTGCACCACGTGGACGTCGACCCCGGACGCCGCCAGGCAGAAGGCCAGGGAGGCGTGCTTGCTGGAGTCGATCACGACCGGGCAGTCGGCGATCTCACCGGCCGCGTCGTACAGACGCCGGTGGGCGGCGGTGTACTCGGCCAGCTCGGCGGCCCTGGGCGACGGCCACTCCCGGCTGCCGGTCCGGTTCTCGGCCAGGAGCTGTGCCAGGGCGGGGATGCGGCGGGTGCGATCCACCCGCCGCCCGAGCGCGAGCACGCGACCCGCCAGCCCCTCGGACCAGCCCCCGAACGCGCGCTCGCCGACCTTGTGCCAGAACGGGCAGGTGCCGAACGGCGCGTGGCACCCGCACGCCTCGTCCGCCAGCACGCCCCGGGCCCAGAGGTGGGCGACCTCACCGAGGGGCGCGATGCCGGGCACCTCACCGAGGAGTCGCTCCAGCAACGTGGTCCCGCTGCGACCAAGGCCGCCCAGGAAAACGACCCGGGCGGGGGGCGGACGATCAGACACAGGCACGAATCCTTACCCAGTGGATACGGAACGTGCCCAGGCTATCGCGGAGAGTTACCA
This sequence comes from Streptosporangium sp. NPDC006007, assembly GCF_040614315.1. NCBI lineage: Bacteria > Bacillati > Actinomycetota > Actinomycetes > Streptosporangiales > Streptosporangiaceae > Streptosporangium > Streptosporangium sp. NPDC006007. The sequence continues at coordinate 131,557 of NZ_JBEXUG010000012.1, forward strand.
GGCGACCGGAGAACAGACAAAGGATCTACCTGGGCGGGGTCTTGCCCGAGAGCGTGTCCCTATCTGGCCTCGACGATCATCCCGGCGCCGACGGTGTTGCTGGTGGCCTCGTCCACCAGGATGAAGCCGCCGGTGAGGCGGTTTCTCGCGTAGTCGTCCACGAACAGGGGGCGGGTGACGCGGAGCGAGACGCGGCCGATCTCGTTCAGGCCGAGCGACGGGGCCGACTCGTCGCGGTGCAGGGTGTTGACGTCCAGCCGGTAGTGCAGGTCGCGGACGAGCGCACGGGCCGTCCGGGTGGTCTGCTTGATGGTCAGCTTGGTGCGCGGGCCCAGCTTGACGGCGTCGGTCATCCAGCAGACCATCGCCTCCAGCTCCTGGGCGACGTGCGGCTGGTTGTTCGGACGGCAGATCATGTCGCCCCGGGAGATGTCGATGTCGTCCTCCAGGCGGAGGGTCACCGACATCGGCGGGAACGCCTCCTCCACCGGGCCGTCGAAGGTGTCGATCGACGCGATGCGCGTGGTCAGGCCCGAGGGCAGGTGCGTCACCTCGTCGCCGGGCTTGAGCACGCCGCCGGCGACCTGGCCGGCGTAGCCCCGGTAGTCGTGGAAGGCCGGGTCGGTGGCCCGCTGCGGCCGGATGACGTACTGCACGGGGAAGCGCACGTCGACCAGGTTGCGGTCGGAGGCGATGTGCACGTGCTCCAGGTGGTGCAGCAGCGAGGAGCCGTTGTACCAGGGCGTGCTCTCCGAGCGGGACACCACGTTGTCGCCGTGGAGCGCGGAGATCGGGATGAACGTGAGGTCGGGCGCGTTCAGCTTGGAGGCGAACGCGGTGAACTCCTCGCGGATCTCCTCGAAGCGCTCCTGGGAGTAGTCGACCAGGTCCATCTTGTTGACCGCCAGCACCAGGTGCGGCACCCGCAGCAGCGTGGTCAGGAACGCGTGCCGGCGCGACTGCTCCAGCACGCCCTTGCGCGCGTCGATCAGGATGATCGCCAGGTCCGCGGTGGAGGCCCCGGTGACCATGTTCCGGGTGTACTGGATGTGCCCGGGGGTGTCGGCGATGATGAACTTGCGCCTGGGCGTGGCGAAGTAGCGGTAGGCGACGTCGATCGTGATGCCCTGCTCCCGCTCGGCCCGCAGGCCGTCGGTGAGCAGCGACAGGTCGGTGTACTCGGTGCCGCGGTCGCGGGAGGTGCGCTCGACGGCCTCAAGCTGGTCTTCGAAGATCGCCTTGGAGTCGAAGAGCAGCCGCCCGATGAGGGTCGACTTTCCGTCGTCGACGCTTCCCGCGGTGGCAAAGCGAAGGATGTCCATTAGAACTGCTCTCCAGAGGTCGAACGGTTTTCCCGGGAAGGCCACACCGGAGGGATGTCTCGGATCACACGGGGCCGGGAGGCCGCCGGGCTCGGCCGGTGCGGCGGGACGTCACGCACTAGAAGTACCCCTCCCGCTTGCGGTCCTCCATGGCCGCCTCGGACGCGCGGTCGTCGGCGCGGGTGGCCCCGCGCTCGGTGACCCGGGTCGCGGCGATCTCGTCGATGATCTCCTCGACCGTGGCCGCGGCCGACTGGACGGCGCCCGTGCAGGTCACGTCGCCCACCGTGCGGTAGCGGACCAGGAGCTCGACGAGCGGCTCGTCCTCGTCGCGGACGATGAACTCGCTGTCGGCCAGCAGCATGCCGTCGCGCTCGAACACCTTGCGCGTGTGCGCGTAGTAGATCGACGGGATCTCGATGCCCTCCCGCCGGATGTAGTCCCAGATGTCGAGCTCGGTCCAGTTGGAGAGCGGGAACACCCGGATGTGCTCACCCTTGCGGATCCGGGAGTTGTAGAGGTTCCACAGCTCGGGGCGCTGACTCTTGGGGTCCCACTGGCCGAACTCGTCGCGGAAGGAGAACACCCGTTCCTTGGCCCGGGCCTTCTCCTCGTCACGGCGGGCACCGCCGAAGACGGCGTCGTACTCGTTGTCCTCGATGGCGTCCAGCAGGGTGGTGGTCTGCAGGCGGTTGCGGGAGGCCCTGCGGCCGGTCTCCTCGACCACCCGGCCGGCGTCGATGGAGTCCTGGACCCCGGCCACGACGAGACGCACGCCCAGCTCCCGCGCCCGGCGGTCGCGGAACTCGATGACCTCGGGGAAGTTGTGCCCGGTGTCCACGTGCATCAGCGGGAACGGGATCGGCGCGGGCCAGAACGCCTTCTCCGCGATGCGGAGCATGACGATGGAGTCTTTGCCGCCGGAGAAGAGAAGACAGGGGCGCTCGAACTCGGCCGCCACCTCACGCATGATGTGGACGGCCTCGGCCTCAAGGACATCGAGCTGCGACGTGGTGTAGTCGCGCTGAAGCATCTGACTCTCCTAGCGGGAATTATCGGTGCAGATCCCGGATTCCAGCGAGCAACATCGGCGCCAGTCCCGGTAGGGAAACAAGGATATCGGGCAGCGAGGGGTCACCCTGGTTGTAGGTCAGCGGAGAGCCGTCGATTCGGCTCGCGTGAGCCCCGGAGGCGAGCGCGACGGCCACCGGCGCCGCGGAGTCCCATTCGTACTGGCCGCCGGCGTGCACGTAGGCCTCGACCTCTCCGGTGAGCACCGCGGAGATCTTGGCACCGGCCGATCCGATCGGCACCAGGTCGGCGCCGACGAGCCGGGCCAGGTCCTGGACGAACCCCGGCGGCCGGGTCCTGCTGACCGCTATCCGCGGCCTGACCCCGGGCCGCGGAGCGGGCAGCACGGGGGGATCGAGGGTGGAGAGCGTCCGGCCCCCGGCGGGCAGCGCCACCGCCCCGGCGGTCAGCGCGCCGCGTTCCCAGAGCGCCACGTGGACGGCCCAGTCGTCGCGCCCCTCCTCGGCGAACTCGCGGGTGCCGTCCAGCGGATCGACGATCCAGACCCGCTCGGCGGTGAGGCGGCGGGGGTCGAGGCGCTCCCGCTGGGTCGCCTCCTCGGACAGCACACTGTCACCTTCGCGTGAGGTCGACAGGGCCTCCATCAGGAACAGGTGGGAGGCGGTGTCACCCTCCGCGCGGAGTGCGGACGGGTCGGCGAACCCCGTCTTCTCGCGCAGGGCCAGCAGCCTCTCCCCCGCCTCCGCCGCGAGGTCCGCGGCGAGAACGTGGTCGTCGCGAATCGTCATCAGTATGCTCCAGCCCCTCGCGCGACAGCCGACCAGGTCTTCCACAGGATCTGCAGGTCCAGTGTGAGGGACCAGTTCTCCACGTAACGCAGGTCCAACCGTACCGATTCCTCCCAGGAAAGGTCCGAGCGGCCGCTTACCTGCCAGAGACCGGTCATCCCCGGCCTGACCAGCAGCCTGCGCCGGACGTCGTCTCCGTAGCGGGCGACCTCCTCCGGCAGCGGAGGCCGGGGGCCCACCAGCGACATGTGGCCGAGCAGCACGTTGAGCAGCTGCGGCAGCTCGTCCAGGGAGTGGCGGCGGAGCCGGGCGCCCAGCGGGGTCACCCGCGGGTCATTCCGGATCTTGAACAGCACGCCGTGGCCGTCGCCGACCAGGTCGATCCTCCGCCGCTCCGCGTCGGTGCTCATCGTCCGGAACTTGTAGATGGTGAACTCGACGCCGTCCCTGCCCACCCGCCGCTGCCGGAAAAGCGCGGGGCCCGGACCGGAGGCCCGGACGGCCAGCAGCAGCCCGGCCAGCAGCGGCGCCAGCGCGACCAGCAGCAACGCGGCCCCAAGCCGGTCGAAGAGGTTCTTGACCAGCTGACGCAGGCCGGCGATCTCGGGGTGGTCCACGTGCAGCAGCGGCAGCCCCGCCGCCGGGCGGATGGTGATCCGGGGGCCGGCCACCTCCATCAGCGCCGGGGCCACCACCAGATCGGTCTGGGTCTTCTCCAGCCGCCAGGCCAGCCGGCGCAGCGCCACCCCGTCCATCTCCGGACAGGCCAGCACCGCCACGGTGTCCGCCGACACCTGGCCGACCACCAGCGGCACGTCGACCAGGCCCCCCAGGACCGCGACCCCCTCCACGTCGCCCATGCCGTCGTACGGCAGGCAGACGCCGACGACCTCCATGCCGTGGTAGCGCTCCCGGCGGAACCGGCGGACCAGTTCGGCGACCGCGGCGCGGTGTCCCACGGCCACGACCCGCCGCATGCAGGCCCCCCGTGCCCGGCTGCGGTGCAGGCGGCGGCGGAGGCCGTGGCGGGCGAGGATGGTGACCAGGGTCGCCAGCGGGATCGCCAGCACCACGTAGCCTCGGGCCACGTCGGTCTTGGTCACGTAGGCGCCGATGGCCAGGGCCGCGGTGAGGGTGAACCCGCACTGGAAGACCCGCTGGAACTCCTCGGCGCCGAGGCCGATGAGGCGTGGCTCGTAGGCGCGGTTCAGCGCGATCGCGCAGACCCAGGCGACGGGGAGCGCCGCGCTCAAGATCACGTACGGCGTCACATAGGGAGTGACCTCGCCGAATCGAACGAACAGGGCCAGCACTCCGGCAAGGCAGGCGGAGAGGACGTCGGCGACGACGGCCCGCGCCCTGTAACGGCGGACCCAGCCGGGCGCACGCGGACGGGTCGCCGACACGGTTCTCGGCGTCGCCTGGACGGCGGTCACGTCGCGCACACGCTCCCCCTGCGTAACCATTCGTCAACGGACAGTGATCGAATGTTAGCGGGAAGAACCGAGGCCCGAGGATTGAAGACCGAAACGTATGTCTCTGTGGACATTGAGGCCGCCGGCGCCGCACCGGCCCCGGCGGCGGAGTCCCCGCCCCGCTAGCGGGGCGGGCCCGAGACGTTCAGGTCGCCGGTGTGGAAGGCGTTCTGAGTGGGCTCCAGGCCCACCCTGATCAGTGACTCGACCACGTCGGCGGCCCGGTCGACCAGGAACGGCAGGTCCTTGCGCTCGGCGGTGACGAAGTCCCTGAGGACGAAGGACGCGGCGTCCATCCGGCCGGGCGGCCGGCCGATGCCGAACCGAACCCGCAGGTAGTCACGGGTCGCCAGGGACTTGGTGATGGACTTCAGCCCGTTGTGCCCGTTGTCGCCGCCGCCCAGCTTGGCCCTGAGCGCGCCGTAGGGGATGTCCAGTTCGTCGTGAACGACGATGACCCGGCCAGGGTCGACCTTGTAGAAGTCGGCCAGCGCCTTCACCGGCCCGCCGGAGAGGTTCATGAAGGAGAGCGGCTTGGCCAGCACGGCGGGGGCTCCCGCGAGCCGGCCCTCCAGCGCCTCGGCCCGCGACCGGTGCGCCTTGAACCGCCCCTGGGCCCGTACGGCGAGCTCGTCGAGGACCATGAAACCCGCGTTGTGCCGGTTCCCGGCGTACTCCGCCCCCGGATTCCCCAGGCCCACGACCAACCAGCGGTCCACGGTCGGCATCCCTTCGTATGCGCGTCAGGGCAGCCCGGATGTGGACTGCCCTGACAGGTGTGGCGGAGAGGACTACTCGGCGGCCTCGGCGGAGGTGCCCTCGGCGGCCTCCTCGGCGCTCTCTCCGGCCTCGGGCTCGCCGGTCGGGGAGGCGGTGACGTGGAGGACCAGCGTCTCCGGGTCGGCGATCAGGGTGGTGCCCTTGGGCAGCTTCAGGTCGCCCGCGGTGACCTGGGCACCGACCGCCAGGCCCTCGACGTCGACCTCGACGCCCGTCGGGATGTGGGTGGCCTCGGACTCGACCGAGACGGAGACCAGCTGCTGGTCGAGGAGGCCGTCGGCCACCTCGCCCACCACGGTGACGGGGATGTCGACGGTGACCTTCTCGCCGCGCTTGACGAGGAGGAGGTCGACGTGCTCCAGGAAGCCCCTGATCGGGTCACGCTGGACGCCCTTGGGCAGCGCCAGCTCGGCGACCGCGCCCTGAAGACGGATCAGCACGTTCGGCGTGCGCAGGGCGAGCAGGAGCTCGTGGCCCGGGAGCGCCAGGTGCTGGGGGTCCGTGCCGTGGCCGTAGAGGACGACGGGCACCTTGTGCTCGCGGCGGATCTTGCGAGCGGCGCCCTTGCCGAACTCGGTGCGGGGCTCGGCGTTGATGACTACCTCGGACACGGCGGATCTCCTAGGGATCTTCGATGAACGGAAAGGTGCGCTCCCCCTCACCCGCCCTAGCGGAAGGCGTTACGAGCGCACACGATCCCCCCAGCCTATCGGTATCCCGCCGGGCTTCGACCGCGGGTCAGCTGTCCCCCTCGAACAGGCTTGTCACCGAACCGTCGTTGAACACCTCGGTGATCGCGCGGGCGATCAGCGGGGCGATCGACAGCACGGTGAGCTTGTCGAACCTCTTGTCCTCGGCGAGCGGCAGCGTGTTGGTGACGATCACTTCGGAGATCCTGGAGTTCTTCAGCCGGTCCACCGCGGGGTCGGAGAACACCGCGTGCGTGGCGGCCACCAGCACGTTGGTGGCGCCCTGCTCGTACAGCGCGTCGGCCGCCTTGCAGATCGTGCCGGCGGTGTCGATCATGTCGTCGATCAGCACGCAGGTCCGGCCCCTCACCTTGCCGACGACCTCGTTCACCTTCACCTGGTTGGCCACGTCGAGGTCGCGGCGCTTGTGGATGAAGGCCAGCGGGGTGCCCAGCGTGTCGGCCCAGCGCTCGGAGAGCCGCACCCGGCCGGTGTCGGGCGAGACGACCGTGGTCGTCTCCAGGTCGAGCTTGTCCTTGAGGTAGTTGACCAGCACGGGCATCGCGAACAGGTGGTCCACCGGGCCGTCGAAGAACCCCTGGATCTGGGAGGTGTGCAGGTCGATCGACATCAGCCGGTCGGCCCCCGCGGTCTTGAACAGGTCCGCCATCAGACGGGCGGTGATGGGCTCGCGCCCCCGGCCCTTCTTGTCCTGACGGGCGTAGCCGAAGAACGGCATGATCACGGTGATCCGTTCGGCCGAGGCGCGCTTGAGCGCGTCCACCATGATCAGCTGCTCCATGATCCACTGGTTGATCGGTTCCGTGTGGCTCTGCATCACGAACGCGTCGCACCCCCGGACCGACTCCAGGTAGCGGGCGTAGATCTCACCGTTGGCGAAGTCGCGCAACGTGGTGGGGGTCGTGTCGACCCCCAGGTGACTGGCCACCTCCCCGGCCAGTTCCGGGTACGCGCGCCCGGAGAAGAACATCAGGTTCTTCTCACCGGTCTGCTTGATGCCGCTCATGCCGTCCTCCCTCTGTGACGGCTCGCCGTTGCCTCAGCGACGCCGCCGTACCCGCCGGCCCGCTCGCTTCGCTCGCTCACGTCCTGCTCCCCTGCTGATTTCCGGTCTCGGCGGCTCGCAGCGCCGCCTCGGCCGATCTGCTGCCCGCGCGTTTGCGCGCGACCCATCCTTCAATGTTGCGCTGCCGTCCGCGGGCCACCCCGATCGCCCCGGGTGGGACGTCGCTGTCGATGACCGAGCCCGCGGCGGTGTAGGCGCCGTCGCCGATGTTCACCGGCGCGACGAGCATGGTGTCGCACCCGACGAAGGCGTGTTCGCCCACCGTCGTCAGGTTCTTGTCGACCCCGTCGTAGTTGACGAAGACCGACGAGGCGCCGATGTTGGCCCCCGCGCCGATGACGGCGTCCCCCACATAGCTGAGATGGGGCACCTTCGCGCCCTCGCCGACCTGGGCGTTCTTCATCTCGACGTAGGTTCCGGCCTTGGCCTTCCTGGCGAGCACGGTGCCTGGCCGCAGGTACGCGTAGGGCCCGACCACGGCCTCGGGCCCGATCCGGGCCTCGACGCAGACGGCGTTGCGCACCACCGCCCCCGCGCCGACGAGCGTGTCGGTCAGTGTGGAGACCGGACCGACCTCCGCCCCCTCCGCGACCACCGTACGGCCGTGCAGCTGGGTGCCGGGATGGAGCACGACGTCCGGCTCCAGGGTCACGTCCACGTCCACCCAGGTGCTGCCCGGGTCGATCACCGTGACGCCCGCGCGCATGTGCGCCTCCAGCAGCCGGGAGTTGAGCACCCGGCGGGCGAAGGCGAGCTGGACCCGGTCGTTGACGCCCTCCACCTCGACGTGGTCGGCCGCGATGTGCGCGCCGACCCGGTGGCCGTCCTGCCTCAGGATGGACAGGACCTCGGTGAGATATTCCTCACCCTGGGCGTTGGAGGTGGACACCCGCTTCACCGCGTCGGCCAGCAGGAGGCCGTCGAAGGCGTAGACGCCGGAGTTCATCTCCCTGATCGCCCGTTGCGCGGGGTCGGCGTCCTTCTCCTCGACGATTTCCAGGACCGTTCCGACGGCGTCGCGGACGATCCGGCCGTAGCCGTGAGGGTCGGGGACCTCGGCGGTGAGGACGGTGACTGCGTTGCCGTCCTGATTGTGCCGTTCCAGGAGCGCGGCGAGGGTCTCGGTGCGCAGCAAAGGGGTGTCGCCGTAGGTCACCAGCACCGTGCCGCCGATGGCGCCGACCGCCTCCAGCACGATCCTGACCGCGTGGCCGGTCCCCCGCTGCTCGGCCTGCACGACGGCCTGGGCGTCGGGACTGGTCCGCTCCAGATGCGCCTGGACCCGATCTCGCTCATGACCGATGACAACGATGAGCCGCCCGGGTTCGAGACCTCGGGCGGCTGTGAGCATGTGGTCGACCAGGGTACGGCCGCACAGCTCGTGCAGAATCTTGGGTGTTCTCGACTTCATCCGGGTGCCCTCACCTGCTGCGAGGACGATGACGGCGGCCGGGCGCGGCACACTCACGGACGAGGCTCCCTCGGCGTCGCGGCTGAGACATGACAGAGCGGGACGACCGGCGGCCACCATCAGGGCACCGTCCCGTCATCCGCTCGACAACGTGAGGATACCTTCCCGCCCGGGAACCCACCCAGCCGACCGGCCGAGCTGCTAAAACGGACAGAAGCAATCGCTCCGGCACCAGGACTCGAACCTGGACAACAAGGACCAAAACCTTGCGGGCTGCCAATTACCCAATGCCGGATCAGCCTGGCGATTCGGACGCAATCCGAACACCCGGCCCCCCTACGATACCGAGCCCTTGATATCGAACGCGCCTCGTTTCCGGGACCTCGTCGACCACGGGGCCAGCCCGGCGGTGGAACGCCCCCTCCGGCCCGCCGTACCGAAACAGCCCTCTAACAGGTGAAGCCGATTGCCGCAAGTCATGAAACCCCTATGGGACTCCCCGACCAGAGTCACCTTCCCCACATTAGAGGCTTAGGGATTCCTAACTTACGATGGCGTAGGTTACGGTGGCGTAGCCAGACAAAACCCGATGTTCTCGTCCAGCTCTTGCGAGGTAGCGCATGACCGTCATCGCAGAACGTCCAGCTCCGGGCCCCAAACCTGAGGTCGACCCCGAGCCGAAGACCACCGCCGAACTCATCGTCTTCGGCGTGGTCGTGGCGGCACCGCTGCTCGCCCTGCTCGCGGCCGTCCCGTTCGCCTGGGGCTGGGGGCTCGGCTGGACCGACATCGTGATCGCCGGTGTCTTCTACGTGATCTCGGGGCTGGGCGTGACCGTCGGCCTGCACCGCTACTTCACCCACGGGGCGTTCAAGGCCAAGCGCCCGCTGAAGATCGCGCTGGGCATCGCGGGCAGTCTCTCGCTGGAGATGTCCGTGCTGGACTGGGTGGCCACCCACCGCAGGCACCACAAGTTCTCCGACAAGGAGGGCGACCCCCACTCCCCGTGGAGGTTCGGCAGCGGTTTCCTGCCGCTGACCAAAGGACTGCTCTGGGCGCACATGGGCTGGCTGTTCGAGACCGACCGGACCAACCGCGAGAAGTACGCCCCAGACCTCGTCAAGGACCCGGACATCGTCAAGCTGCACAAGTTCTTCCCGGTGCTGGCGATCACCTCGATGGTGCTCCCCGCGCTGCTGGGCGGCCTGCTGACCTGGTCGTGGTGGGGCGTGGCCACCGCCTTCTTCTGGGGCACCCTGGTCCGGATCGGGCTGCTTCACCACGTGACCTGGTCGATCAACTCCATCTGCCACGTCTTCGGCGAAGAGGTCTTCGAGTCGCGTGACAAGTCGCGAAACGTGTGGTGGCTGGCCATCCCGTCGTTCGGTGAGTCCTGGCACAACCTGCACCACTCCGACCCGACCTGCGCGCGGCACGGCGCGCTCAAGGGCCAGATCGACCTCAGCGCGGGCGTGATCCGCTGGTTCGAGAAGGCCGGCTGGGTGCACAGCGTCCGCTGGCCGACGCCCGAACGGCTGGCGGCGAAGCGCATTGCCACCTGACATCTCCCCGGATCCCCCCAGGGCCGCCACGGCGGCCCGCGTGACAACGGTGCCGGCGACGGCCGGCCAGACCGTCGATGTGCGGGCGGTCCGGAGCAAAGTTCCCGCCGCGCGAGCGGGAAACGCCATTATTAGGGGCGTGAGCGAACCCCGGCGACGTATGTCAGGTAAGGAACGCCGAGAGCAGCTGATTCAGATCAGCCGGACCCTGTTCGCGGAGAAGGGGTTCGACGGCACATCGGTCGAGGAGATCGCGGCGACCGCCAACGTCTCCAAACCGGTGGTCTACGAGCACTTCGGCGGCAAGGAGGGCGTCTACGCGGTCGTCGTCGACCGCGAGATGCAGAAACTGCTCGGCATGGTGACGGAGGCGCTGTCCGCCTCACACGCGCTGATCAAGCTGGAACGGGCGGCTCTGGCGCTGCTGGCCTATGTGGAGGAGAACAGCGAGGGTTTCCGCATCCTGGTCCGCGACTCGCACGCGGCCTCGGGGACCGGCACGTTCGCCAGCCTGATCAACGACATAGCCAGTCAGGTCGAGGACGTGATGGTCGACCAGTTCGCCGAGCGGGGCTACGACTCGAAACTGGCGCCCATGTACGCGCAGATGCTGGTCGGCATGGTGGCCCTGACCGGCCAGTGGTGGCTGGACGTGCGCAGGCCCCCGCGCGAGGAGGTGGCCGCGCACCTGGTCAACCTGGCGTGGAACGGCCTGACCGGGCTGGCCGCCCGCCCCCGGCTCACCTCCTCCTCACACGGCCTGGAGCAGCGGCGGGCGCCGCTGCCACCCCGCCAGACGCGGGAGCTGGACAAGTCCCGCGAACGGGAGCTCAGGGAGCAGGAGAAACTCCGCGAGCGCGAACAGCGCGAGGCCGGCAAACAGGCCAGGGAACAGGAGAAGATCCGTCAGCGGGAGCAGCGGGAGCTGGACAAGGCACGCGAACGCGAGCAACGCGAGGCCGAGAAGGCCCGCGAACGCGAACAGCGGGAGCTGGACAAGGCGCGCGAGCGCGAACAGCGCGAGGCCGGCAAACAGGCCAGGGAACAGGAGAAGGCCCGCGAACGGGAGCTCAAGGAGCTGGAGAAGACCCGCGAACGCGAGCTCAGGGAGCAGGAGAGGCTCAGGAGCCGGGAGGCCGGAGGCGCCGGCCGGGAGGCCGCCCAGATCGGGCCGGCCGAGCACGCGGGTAAGGGGCCGGGAAAGATTTCCCCAAGTGGGTAAGCAACATCGGGCGTTGAGCCTAAATTAACGTTGCGTTCCACAAAGGCGGGCATTCTGGTCATATGTCCGTGGAATCCGTACACCCCACCTCAGAAGGACTGTCCCTTCCGCACGAGCGCTTCCTCAACCGCGAGGAGAGCTGGCTACAGTTCAACCAGCGGGTTCTGGAGCTCGCGGAGGACCCGGCCCTGCCGTTGCTGGAACGGGTCAGGTTTCTGGCGATCTTCGCCAGCAACCTGGATGAGTTCTTCCGGGTACGGGTGGCCGGTCTCAAACGACGGATGGCCACCGGCCTGCTGCTTCGCACCAAGAGCGGCCTGAAACCCCGGGAGGAGCTGGCCCGGATCGCGGCGATCGCCGACGACCTCGCGCAGCGGCACTCGGCCTGTTTCCACGAGCGGCTACGCCCGCAGCTGGCCGCCGAGGGCATCGAGATCGCCCGCTGGGACGACCTCGGCCGAGACGAGCGAACCGAGATGCGCAGGCTCTTCCGGGAGCGGATTCGGCCCGTGCTGACCCCGCTGGCGGTCGATCCCGCCCATCCGTTTCCCTATATTTCCGGTTTATCGCTCAACCTTGCCGTTACCGTCCGAAACCCCACAACCGGTAACACCGTCTTCGCCCGGGTGAAGGTGCCGAGCCGGCTCCCCCGCTTCGTCACCGCCTCCAGGGAACGCTTCGTCCCCCTTGAAGATGTGATCGCCGCCCACCTGGGTCAGCTCTTCAAGGGCATGGAGATCATGGAGCACCACGTCTTCCGGGTCACCCGCAACGAGGACCTGGACGTGGACGAGGACGTCACCGAGAACCTCATGCAGTCGCTGGAGCGGGAACTGCTCAAACGCCGCTTCGGGCCGCCGGTCCGGCTGGAGGTCGAGGACACCATCACCCCCGAGGTGCTCGACCTGCTGGTGGACGAGCTGGGCGTGGCCGAACACGAGATCTACCGGCTGCCCGGCCCGCTGGACCTGACCGGGCTGCACGCCATCGCCGACCTGGACCGGGGTGAGCTCGGCTTCCGCCCCTTCGTACCGGCCGAGGTCATCCACGTCGAGGACGACATCTTCACGGTGCTCAGGGAGCGGGACGTGCTGCTGCACCACCCGTACGACTCGTTCTCCACGAGCGTGCAGCGCTTCATCGAGCAGGCCGCGGCCGACCCGAACGTGCTGGCCATCAAGCAGACCCTCTACCGGACCAGCGGCGACTCGCCCATCGTGGACGCGCTGATCGACGCGGCCGAGGCGGGCAAGCAGGTGGTCGTGGTGGTGGAGATCAAGGCGCGGTTCGACGAGCACGCCAACATCACCTGGGCCCGCAAACTGGAGCGTGCCGGATGTCACGTGGTCTACGGGGTGGTGGGGCTGAAGACCCACTGCAAGCTCGCCCTCGTCGTACGGCAGGAGCCCTCGGGCGAGCTGCGGAGCTACTGCCACATAGGCACCGGCAACTACAACCCCAAGACCGCCCGGCAGTACGAGGACCTGGGCCTGCTGACCGCGGACCGGCTGGTCGGCGAGGACGTCACCGACCTGTTCATCCACCTGACCGGCTACTCCAACCACTCGGCCTACCGGCGGCTGCTGGTCGCCCCGCACTCGTTGCGCGGCGGGCTGCTGGCCAGGATCGAGCGGGAGATCTCCCACCGGGAGGCGGGCCGGCCGGCCGGCATCAGGATGAAGACGAACTCCCTGGTGGACGAGCCCGTCATCGACGCCCTCTACCGCGCCTCGCAGGCGGGCGTCCCGATCGACCTGTGGGTGCGCGGGGTGTGCACGCTGCGGCCGGGAATCCCCGGGCTGTCGGAGAACATCCGGGTCAGGAGCGTGCTGGGCAGGTTCCTGGAACACTCGCGCGTCTACGAGTTCGGCCACGGCCGCAGGCCGGAGGTCTGGATCGGCAGCGCGGACCTGATGCGCCGCAACCTGGACCGCCGGGTGGAGTCGCTGGTCAAGGTCACCAGCCAGCAGCAGCGGGTCTACCTCAGCGACCTTCTCGACCGGGCCGTGTCGGAGGAGACCTCCACCTGGTGGCTCAACGCCGACGGAAGCTGGACCCGGCATCCCGGCGAGGACCTGCAGAGCCATCTGATCGGCACCCGGCGGTGGAGGACGATCGATGACTGAGCCGGACGTCCACCCGGCCGGCATGATCCGCGCCGCCGGGGCGGTGGTCTGGCGGGGAGCGGAGTCGGCGCCGGAGGTCGCGCTCGTCCACCGGCCCGGGTACGACGACTGGAGCTTCCCCAAGGGGAGGCTGAAGCCCGGAGAGCACGTCATCGCCGGGGCGCTGCGCGAGGTGGCCGAGGAGACCGGGATCACCGCGGCGCTCGGCCGTTCGCTGCCGCCGATCCACTACCTGAAGGGCAGGCGGCTCAAGCGCGTCGACTACTGGACGGCCCGGGTGGTCGCCGGCGGCTCCTTCGCCCCGACGAGCGAGGTGGACGAGGTGGTCTGGCTGCCGCTGGGGGAGGCCGGGCGGCGGCTGACCTACGAGGGGGACGCGGGGCTGCTGCGCGCGCTCACCGCGGCGCCGCTGGCGACCTCCCCGCTGGTGCTGGTCAGGCACGGCGTGGCCGGGTCCCGCCAGGGGTGGGAGGGCGACGACGACGAGCGCCCCCTGGACGAGATCGGCAGGGCGCAGGCGGAGGTGCTCGCGGACGTGCTGGCGGGTTACCGTCCCGTGGAGCTGGTCAGCTCCCCGAGCAGACGGTGTGTGCAGACCCTCGAACCCTACGCCGAGGGTGCCGGGCTGGAGATCCGCCGGGAGCGGACGCTGTCGGAGACCCACTACGACCTCCGGGCCGCCCTTCGGCTGATCTCCGGGGCACTGGGCTCGGGCCGGTCCACGGCGCTGTGCAGCCACGGCAAGGTACTGCCCGAACTGGTCGGCGGCATCGGCGGCGGGCCGGGCGACCTGCGGCTGCACAAGGGCGCGTTCACCGTGGTGCACCACGCCGACGGCGATATCGTGAGCATGGACCGCTACATCACGTAGGGCCGGTCCCGGCCCAGATCCCGGGGAACTCCTCCCAGGCCCGCTCGGCGGCGGCCCGCTCCAGGCCGCTCAGCACACCGTAGGTGAAGGTGTCCTCCCCGGCCTGCCGGGCGGTCTCGGCCTCTGCCACCAGCCGTTCCTGGGCGACGACACCGTCCCGGTGGGCGCCCAGCACCTCCTGTACGGCCTCCGCCCGCCTGGCCTGCCGGTCCATCCCGAGCACCTCGGCGGTGTAGCGGGCCCGCTTGGCCGCCTTGCGCACGTCGTGCATGGCGGTCTCGCGCCCGGCGGCGTCGCCGACGGCCCGGGCGGTGGCGTAGGCCCTGGTGACCCGGCGCCGGCTCTTGGCCGCGACGGCGCGGAGGGTGCCGGCGGGACGGCGGGCCGCCTTGGTGAGCACCGGCGTTGTGGCCAGGTCGTCCAGGGCGTCGAGCAGGGCGAAGTAGCGCTCCCCGCCGAGCGCGTCCCTGATCCGGTCGAGGGCCTCGTGTTCGGCGTCCAGCAGGTCGGAGCCGAGACGGGCTCTGACCGGGCCCACGATCAGCCCCGGGTCGAGGGTGTCGAGTCCGCGGGCGAACCGCTCCCTGATGACCTCCAGGTCGCGGGCCTCGCCGAGGACCTCACCCAGCCATCTGAGCTCCCGCTGGAGGTCCTCGGTGCCCTCGACGATCGTCTTGAACGACTTCAGCGCGCTGCGGAGCCGTCTGGCGGCGACCCGCATCTGATGCACCGCGTCCTCCTGCGCCCGCCGTACCCGGGGATCCTGGGCGAGCAGCGCGCCCGTCTGCGCGGCGAGGTAGCCGACGACGACCTCGCCGGCGGAACCCGGCCTGGTCCCGGCGGGCGGCGTCCCGGGGGCGGAACCGGCGGCGCCCAGCAGGCGGGACAGTTTGCTGGCCGAGCCGGCGGGGGCGGCACCCGCCTTGATCAGCCGCTTGCCGACCTTGCGGAGCAGCCTCTCGTCCCCGTTGATCAGCTCGGCCTCGACCTCGCGCCAGCCCTCGGCATGCGGCCGATCGCCGAGGACGGTGCCCCTGACCCGGTCGTCGGCGACCTCCACCAGCCGGACGCCCGCGCCGTTGACCAACTGGGTCACCGAGCGGCGGGTGTCGAGTTCGGCGATCGGGGCGAGGGGGGCGCCCCGGGTGTAGGCGAGCACGAGGTCCGCCAGTTCGGTTGGAACGATCTTGGCGCTCCGGGTCAGCGGGTGGGTGATCTCCTGCCGGACCCCCTTGGCCTTGGGGAGCTTGAGGTGCCAGCCGGGATCGGTCCCGCCCCTGCGCCGCCGCAGGGTGATGCCCCGGGCGGCGAGCCGAAGATCGGGGGTGTCGAAATAGAGCGCGACAAGCCGGTACGTCCTGGGTCCGACGGTCTCCGTACAGCCGGGCAGGCCCGAGAGGTCGGGGACCTCGTAGTCCACCGGCACGTCGAATTTATCCTCGATCTCTAGCGTCACAGGCGCCATCTCCCGATTTATTCAGGTACGTACCGCTTGCTGGCAGTATTTACCTGTGTCTGGTTGTTCGTCCATAAATTCTGGACAGCGACCCCGCGGCGACTCCGTGTCAACGGCGTGGCGCGGTACTCTGCGAACACCCTGACGGCAAGGCCGGAGAAGGGATGGCGGACGCCCGTTACCTCGGTCGTTCGCGCCCGTCGTGGATTATCGGTCCCGCACGTCTCCGGCGTCGAGACGACCGATGTCCACCGATTTATCTCGACGTCAAGAGAGATAGACTCACACCATGACCCTGCACCACGCGGACCACGACGCCGAGACCCCGTTGGACGAGGTGGATCGGCTGGTCGCCGCCTGGCGCCAGGAACGACCCGACCTCGATGTGGAGCCGCTCCAGGTGTTGAGCCGGGTCTCTCGGCTTGCCCGCCATCTGGACCGTGCCCGCCGGGCCTCCTTCGGCGAACACGACCTGGAGACCTGGGAGTTCGACGTGCTCACCGCGCTGCGCCGGGCCGGCGAGCCGTACGAGCTGAGCCCGGGGGCCCTGCTCCGCGCGACCCTGGTGACATCCGGGACCATGACCAACCGGATAGACCGGCTCACCGCGGCCGGGCTCGTCCGGCGCCGCCCCGATCCGGAGGACCGGCGCGGGGTCCTGGTCTCGCTCACCGAGGCCGGGCGGGTCCGGGTGGACGGCGCCTTCGCCGACCTGCTCCGCCGGGAGCGCGCGCTCCTGGCCGGCCTCGGAAAACATGAACAGCAGGCCCTCGCGGGCCTGCTGCGCACGCTACTCGTCCCTTTTGACGCGACCGACACCGGAGCGCACTGACCACTGTGCCCCGGTAGACGGGGATAAACCCGACGAACGCGGCCGAATCCGAACGGCGAGTGCCACGGAACCGGGGCGACGGTGTCCGGGAACCGGGAGCGACGGGTCCAGACGGCGATCACTCGCCGAGACTCTCGGCCACCTCCAGCCACTCGGCCTCGACGGCCTCCCTCTCCGCGACGACGTCCTTGAGCTCCGCGTCGAGCGAGGCCAGGAGGCCGTAGTCGGCGGCGGCGTCGGCCATCGAGGCGTGCAACCGGGCCTCGCTGGAGCCCAGCCTGTCGAGCCGGCGTTCCAGCTTGGACAGTTCCTTGCGGAGCTCGCGCTCCTCCTTGACGGACAGGCCGGAGTCGGCCGCCGGCGCGGACGCGGCGGCCTGGGTCGCGGACGCCGCACCGGAGGCCGCCCTGGCGGAGAGCGCGCCGCCCGAGGCACGCCGCGCGAGATATTCGTCCACGCCACCCGGGAGCATCGACAGCCTGCCGTCGCCGAGCAGGGCGACGGTCCGGTCACACACCCGCTCCAGGAAGTAGCGGTCGTGACTGACCAGGATCAGCGTGCCCGGCCAGCCGTCGAGCAGGTCCTCCAGCTCGTTCAGCGTCTCGATGTCGAGATCGTTGGTGGGCTCGTCGAGCAACAGCACGTTGGGGTCGTCCATCAGCAGGCGGAGCAGCTGGAGACGGCGCCGCTCACCGCCGGACAGGTCGCCGACGACCTTCCACTGGGCGTCGCCCTTGAAACCGAGGCGCTCCAGCAGCTGGGAGGCGGTCCACTCCTTCTTGCCGACCTGGATGAACTTACGGATCTCCTCGACGGTCTCCAGCACCCGGCGCGCGGGATCGAGCTCGGCCAGCTCCTGCGACAGATGCGCCAGGCGGACCGTCTTGCCGCGCACCAACCGGCCGGAGTCGGGCTGGACCGTACCCGAGAGCAGGCGGAGCACCGAGGACTTGCCCGAACCGTTCACACCGATCAGGCCGACCCGGTCACCGGGGCCGAACTGCCAGGTGGAGTGGTCCAGGACCAGCGGGCCCCTCCCCGGGCCGCCGGCGTGCAGGGTGACGTCCTCCAGATCGTAGACCGTACGGCCCAGCCTGGCCGCGGCGAACCTGACCAGCTCGACGCTCTCCCTGGCCGGAGGCTCGTCCGCGATCAGCGCCTGGGCCGCGTCGATGCGGAACTTGGGCTTGGAGGTGCGCGCGGGCGGGCCGCGGCGGAGCCAGGCGATCTCCTTGCGCATCAGGTTCTGGCGGCGGGCCTCGGTCGCGGCGGCCACCCGGGAACGCTCGGCCTTCGCCAGCACGTAGGCGGCGTATCCCCCCTCGTAACGCTCGACCGACCCGTCGACGACCTCCCAGGTCCTGGTGGAGACCGCGTCCAGGAACCACCGGTCGTGGGTGACCACGAGCAGCGCGGTCCTGCGCCCCGACAGGTGCCCGGCCAGCCAGTCGATGGCCTCGATGTCCAGGTGGTTGGTGGGCTCGTCCAGGATGATCAAGTCGTGATCGTCGATGAGCAGCCTGGCCAGCGCCGTACGGCGGCGCTCACCACCCGACAGGCTCCCGGCCCGCGCGGTCAGGTCGATGTCGCCGAGCAGGCTGGCCAGGATCTCGCGGATGCCCGCGTCCCCCGCCCACTCGTGCTCGGCCCTGCCACCGAGGACGATCTCCTGGACCGAGCGGGCCGGATCGAGGTCGTCCCCCTGGGAGAGCGCCCCCACGCGGAGCCCACGGCTGTGGGTGACCCGCCCGGCGTTGGGCTTGAGCCCCCCGGCGATCAGCGAGATGAGCGTGGTCTTGCCGCCGCCGTTGCGGCCGACCACCCCGATGCGGTCGCCCGCCTCGATGCCGAGGGAGACGTCGTCGAGCAGGGGTTTGGGACCGTAGGAGTGGGAGACCGACTCAAGATTGACCAGATTCATCGCGACCCAAGCGTATCCGCTCCCGGCCTACACAACCGTCGGACCGGGGACGGGACCGTGGGCCGTGATGACGTCGCGGGCCACCCCCGCGGCCCCCAGCGACAGGGCCAGCTCCTTCGCGTGAGCCTTGGACTCGGCGAGGAAGGCGCAGGTGGGACCCGAGCCGGAGACGAGGGCGCCCAGGGCGCCGCGCTCACGGCCGGCCTCCAGGGTTCGGGCCAGGGAGGGGCGGAGCGCCAGGGCGGCGGGCTGCAGGTCGTTGACCATCTCGGCGCCGAGGGCCTTGGCATCCCCCTCACGCAGCGCGGCCAGCAGCGGATCGGAGGCCCGGGGCCAGGCGACCCGCTCACCGGCCGCCTCACGCGTCCGGTCACACTCGGCGTAGACCCTCGCGGTCGACAGACCGCCGTCGGCCAGGGCGAACACCCAGTGGAGCGTGCCGCCGACCTCCAGAGAGGTCAGCCGCTCACCCCGCCCCGTGCCGACGGCCGTCCCGCCGAGCAGGGCGAACGGGACGTCGCTGCCGAGGTCGGCGGCGATCTCCAGCAGGTCGTCCGGCGGCAGGCCGAGACCCCACAGCTCGTTGCAGGCGACCAGGGCGGCGGCGGCGTCGGCGCTGCCGCCCGCCATGCCGCCCGCCACCGGGATCGACTTGTGGATGACCAGACTGACCCCGTAGGACCGCCCGGCGTGCCCGGCCAATGCCAGCGCGGCCCGGACGGCGAGGTTGTCGTCGTCCTCGGGGACCTGGTCGGCGGAGTCGCCCTCGACCCGGACGCTCATCCCGGTCCTCGCGGTGGCCGTCACCTCATCGAAGATCGACACGGCGTGGAAGACGTTCACCAGGTCATGGAAGCCGTCATCACGCAGCGGTCCGACCGCCAGCTGAAGGTTGACCTTGGCGGGCACGCGGACGGTCACGGAGTTCATGCGTCCCTCAGTCGCGCTTGCTCACTTGTCACGGTCTCCGATGGTAACGGGCCCCTGCTCCGCCCCCGCGGACTCCTCGGCACATCGGCCTACCCACGGTTCTCCGCGATCCGGGCGAAGTCCTCGATGGTGAGCTGCTCGCCACGTTCCGTGGGGTCGACCCCGGCGGCACGGAGCGCCCGCTCCGCGGCCGCGGCCGTACCCGCCCACGACGCCAGGGCGGCGCGCAGGGTCTTGCGCCGCTGGGCGAACGCGGCGTCCACCGCCGCGAAGACCTCCTGGCGTGAGGCGTGGGTCGAGGGCGGCTCGCGGCGGGTCATCGCGACAAGACCGGAGTCCACGTTGGGGATCGGCCAGAAGACCGTCCGGCCGACGGGACCGGCCCGGCGCACATCGGCGTACCAGGCGGCCTTGAGCGAGGGGATGCCGTAAATCTTGGAGCCGGGCGCGGCGGCGAGCCGGTCGGCCACCTCCGACTGGACCATGACCAGGATGCGGCGGAGGGACGGCAGCGTCTCCAGCAGATGCAGCACCACCGGAACCGACACGTTGTAGGGCAGGTTCGCGACCAGCGCGGTCGGCTTCTCCTCCGGCAGGTCACCGGGAAGGACCCGCATGGCGTCGGCGAGCACGACGGTGAGCCGGTCGGCGATCTCCGGAGCCCGCTCGGCGACGGTCAGCGGGAGCTGGGCGGCCAGGACCGGGTCGATCTCCACGGCCACCACACCGCGGACCTCGGGAAGAAGCGCGAGGGTGAGCGAACCCAGGCCGGGACCGACCTCGATGACCACGTCGTCCGGCCGCAGCTCGGCGACCCGGACGATCCGGCGGACGGTGCCACCGTCGATCACGAAGTTCTGGCCGAGCCGCTTCGTCGGGCGGATGCCGAGCCGCTCCGCCAGATTGCGTATCTCCGCCGGGCCGAGAAGGCTCATGTCCGTTCCCCGCCCAACGGGCGGGATCCCGGGTTCACCGGATCTTCGCACCCGCCGGCTCGTCCGCCGCGTTCGCTCACCACTGCGCTTCCCACGTCATCCGACAAGTTTCGCGCATCGAACACCCTGCGACGACGCGTGCCCGGGAAGCAGGAGCACCGAGACACCGCAGGACCGGCTCCACCGGACGAGCGCGAGGGGGTGTGGGCGTCGTCGCCCACACCCCCTCTGTCACATCGGCTCTGTCACATCGGCCGGCCGCCTGTTCCACCCGGCGCCCCACCCCACCGCTCCGGCGGCGGCACCTCGGTTCCCGAGGCTCCCCGGAGCGGTCGGAGCGGACCGCCTCAGCGGCCGGCTCGACCCGGGACTACCCGACGACCGTGATGGCCCTGCCACCCCCGGGCGGTCCGGGCGGCCCCTGGGGTCCCTCCGGACCGACAGGACCCTCGGGACCCTGAGGTCCGACGGGCCCCTGCGGCCCCTCGGGACCAACCGGGCCCTGCGGACCGGCGGGCCCCTGCGGGCCGGTGGCACCAGTCGGCCCGACAGGCCCCTCAGGACCCTCGGGACCGGCGGAACCCTCAGGACCGGGGGCACCATCGGCACCGGCCGGACCCTGCGGACCCTCAGGCCCCTCAGGACCGACCGGACCTTCAGGACCGACAGGACCTTCAGGGCCGGCGGGACCCTCAGGCCCCGGAGCACCGTCAGCACCGGCCGGACCAGCCGGACCCTCAGGACCAGGGGCACCGTCAGCACCAACCGGACCCTGCGGACCCTCAGGACCAACCGGGCCCTCAGGACCGACAGAACCGGGAGCACCATCGACACCGGCCGGACCCTGCGGACCCTCAGGCCCCTCAGGACCGACCGGACCTTCAGGACCGGCGGGACCCTCAGGACCGGCGGGACCCTCAGGACCAGGGGCACCATCGGCACCAACCGGACCCTGCGGACCCTCAGGACCGACCGGGCCCTCAGGACCAACCGGGCCCTCAGGACCAACCGGGCCCTCAGGACCGACGGGACCCTCAGGACCTGCCGGCCCCTCAGGACCGGGAGCACCATCGGCACCAACCGGACCCTGCGGACCCTCAGGACCAGGGGCACCGTCAGCACCGGCCGGACCAGCCGGACCAGGGGCACCATCGGCACCGGCGGGGCCCTGCGGACCCTCAGGGCCGACAGGGCCGACAGGGCCCTCAGGCCCCGGAGCACCATTGGCGCCGGCGGGGCCCTCCGGGCCTACGGGACCGGCCGGGCCCTGGGGGCCTCTTGGTCCGGTGACGCCGATCGGGCCCACAGGACCGACCGGACCGGTGGAGCCGTCGGCGCCGGCCGGACCCTGCGGCCCCCTTGGACCGGCCGGGCCGACCGGACCCGCCGGGCCTCTGGGCCCCGGCGGCCCCTGGGGACCTGGAGGAACCGCGCAGAGGTAGAGCGGCAGCGAGAACCGCCTGCACAGCGGGATGTACGCCTGCTGGTCCTGGTCGGCCCGCGAGACCGGCTCGACGTGTCCCGGATCGTCGGCATGGGCTGTCTCGGAGGTGGAGAGTGGAGCGGTGGTGGAGGCGAGGGCGGCCAACCGGGCCGGAAGGGCACCGTTCGACTCGGAGCGAGCCGGTGTCTGAGCCGTCGGCCAGATCGGCGTCGTGTCGGCCCCCGCGAGAGCGGGGGAACAGACAAGAACGGCTCCGGCGAGCGCGCCGCCCACCAGAGTTCGTTTCATAAAAATAGCCACGGCGAAATTCTCCCCTGCCCCATTTGCCGAAAACGCCGAGGTGAACGTTTTGAGCCGACACAAGCCCTCCATAAACGGTGCGCCCAGAACACCGCTGGGATATTGGCCGGGAGCCGCGCGTTTTTTTACTCACCGATCCACCAAAACACCCATAGAATGCTAATTCCCGTGTCGCATACATCAACCGGACCAAGCGTCGCGCATTCCTCCGCCACCCCGACCCGACTCCACGGCGGAGGCCGTGGGACCCAGCCACATCCCTTGAACAGGCCACGGCGACAGGTCGTCACCGGCATAGCATGAAGGGCTATGCGGCGTCCGATGAGACTCGCACGCATATGCGCGGAAAACGGAGATGATGTAACCTTTCCAGGAAAGGCGTTATATAACAAACGCGAGGAGTAATGTCATTTACCATGACAACCGGCGGGGTTATGCCACGCGAAAACGTCACGGTCGCCGACCCGTACCCGCCTCGCCGTCGGCGTGCCATGGCGCCCCCGCCGCAGGACGTCGCGAAACGCTCCCGAATCCCAGGGGACACCCCCGGAGCCGGAGCCGAGAGTTCACAGGTCATCCCCTGCCCGGCGGGGCGACGGGAACTTCCCGTAGGCCTGCCGGGAAACCCCTCAGGCGCGGAGCCCGATACCGTTGTCCGTAACGGGGGGTCGTCGGCAAGGAAGGAATCCACCCCGTGGCGGACGTGAACCCACCCGGTGTCGAGGGGTTGCGGCCCGGTGATCCCCAGCAGATCGGGGGTTACCGACTTCTCGGACGTCTCGGCGAAGGCGGTATGGGCACCGTCTACCTCGCGACGGCCCCGGCCGACCGGCCCGTGGCGCTCAAGGTGGTCAGGCCCGAGGTCGCGATCGACGACGGGTTCGCGGCGCGCTTCCACGCGGAGGTACGCAACGCCCGGCGGGTGGCGTCGTTCTGCACCGCCCAGGTGCTCGACAACGGGAACATGGACGACGGCCGGCCGTACATGGTCACCGAATACATCGCCGGTACGCCGCTGTCCCGCCAGATCGGCCGGCACGGCGCCCTCGAACCCGCCCCGCTGCACGGCGTGGCCCTCGGGGTGGCCGCCGCGCTGGCCGCGATCCACGTCGCCGGGCTGGTCCACCGCGACCTCAAGCCCGCCAACGTGATCCTGTCCATGTCCGGGCCCCGTGTGATCGACTTCGGCATCGCCAGGGCCCTGGACTCGACCCACGGATTCACCCGGTCGGGCGAGATACTCGGCAGCCCCGGCTGGTGGGCCCCCGAGCAGATACGCGGCCTGGAGATCACCCCGGCCGCCGACGTCTTCGCCTGGGGCTGTCTGATCGCCTATGCGGGAAACGGCCGCCACCCCTACGGCCGAGGCGACATGATCACCATGGCCACCCGGTTGCTGAACACCCCGCCGGACCTGGGCACGCTGCCCGACCCGCTCAACGAACTGGTCCGCCGGGCCACCGCGATGGACCCCTCCCAGCGGCCCACGGCCCAGGATCTGCTGATCGCCCTGGTGGGGGGCGGCCTGGCGACGCCGACCGCGACATCCTCCGTTCCGGTGGACCCGCCCACCCTGATCGCCGACGACATGCTCAGCGAGTCGTGGCGGCCCCCGGCCAACGTGGGACCGGACTCCACCGGGACCCTCGGCGCGCTGAACCTGGAGACTCCCCCGTCACCCCCCACGCCGGTTCCCGGCCCAAAGGCACCGATTCCCGGCAAGAGGCCGCCGTCGGCGTCAGCCGACACACCGGCCCCGCCCCCGCCGGGCACACCGGCCCCGGCCGGCGCGGCGGTGCCGTCCCCTCCCGGCGGACCGGCACCCCCTCCCCCCGGCTCGCCGACCCCGGCCCCCACCGGTACGGCCTCCACCAAAGAGCCCCGGCGGCGCTGGCTGCTCGCCGGACTGGCCGTCGCGGCCGCGCTCGCCGTCACGGTCGCGGTACTGGCCGGCACGGGCGGCGGGACCGGCCAGCAGCCGCAGGCGGGGAGCGCCGCGTCCACCGGTGCCACCGACGTGGGCCGGCGGATCGCGACCGGCTCCCCCGTCGAGGACCCGTATCTGATCGTCCCCCGGGCGCCGCGATGCGGTCCGGCCTCATCCGGAGGGACCACCGCGACCGGCGGCGGCCTGTGCCTGGTCGGCTGGACCCTGGTCAACACCGGGACGAAACAGGTGTCGCTCAGCCGTACACCACCGGCCATGGTGGACGACTCCGGCGCGGCCCACACCCCCGAGCCGTCCTCGACGGGGTGGACGGGCACGCTGGCCCCCGGGGGCAGGGCGGACGGGACGCTGATCTACGACCTGCCCCGGGGCCGCGGGCCGCTGAGGCTGACCGGTTCCGTGATCGAGAAAGGCAGGCGGATCGAGGTGAGGCTGTCATGAGGTTCCCGCTCGCCCCGCTGGTCGCCGCCGTACTCGCGGCACCGTCCGTGACGGCACCCGTGGCGGCGCTCGCGACCTCCGCCGTCGCGGCACCCGCCGCCGAGTGCGCCGGGACGGGCTCCAGCGGCCCCAACGGTGATCTCAAGGACGACGTCAACGGCGACGGCGTGGACGACGCGGTCGCCGGAGATCCGTTCGCCGCCCCCGCCGGGCGGGAGGGCGCCGGGGCCGTGCACGTGCTGTTCGGCCGGGGTGAGGGCGGGACGGTCGTGACGGCTCCTCAGCCGGAGGCGGGAGAGGGTTTCGGCTGGTCGGTGAGGCCGGTCCATCTCGACGCCGACCGCTGCGCCGACCTGCTGATCGGCGCGCCGTACGCGGACGTGGGGGGACTCAGGGACGCGGGCGCGGTCTACCTCGTCTACAGCGGGGCACCGCGGCGGACGATCCGCCTGGTCTCCCCCGAACCGGAGACCGATGCCCACTTCGGCTGGTCCCTGGCCGCCGCGGGAACCCTGGTGGCCGTCGGCGCACCCCACGAGAACGCCGACGGGGTGGACGACGCGGGCTCGGTCTACCTGTTCAAGACCGGGTCCGAGACCACCCCCGGGAGCGGCGAGGGGCGGCGGATCTCCCAGGACACCGAGGGGGTTCCCGGTAACAGCGAGACCGGTGACATGTTCGGCTGGTCCCTGGCGCTCGGCAGGCTGGGCGGGACCGCCGGCGAACCGGACCTCGCGGTCGGCCTGCCGCACGAGAACGACGACGGGCTGGGACGGCAGACCGGCGAGGGCAAGCTCGACTCGGGTGCCATCGCCGTGCTCTTCGACGTGCGTGGCTCTCAGGAGAGGTACGTCGGCAGGAAGTGGGACCTGCACGAGATCGTCGATCTCCACGCGGGCGACCGGTTCGGCTACGCGATGGCCTACGCGGAGGAGGGCGACGTGGGTTATCTGGCGGTCGGCGCACCGCTCGGCGACGGGGGCCGGGTGCGGGACTCCGGCCTGGTCCGGCTCTTCCGCGCGTCCGGCACGGAGGAGATCACACCGATGGCCACTTTCGACCAGGGGGCGGAGGGGGTCGCGGGCGACGGATACGGCCTGTCGCTGGCGTTGACCGGGGAGGGCGGTGTCCGGCTGGCCGTGGGGACCCCGTTCGACGGGCCGGACCGGCGAGGCGGCGTCTGGCTGGTGCCGGTGCGGGACCCGGCGCGGGCCCGGCTGATCGACCAGGCGCGGGCGGGCGACCGCTTCGGCTGGTCGGTGGCCTTCAGCGGGAACCGGCTGGTGGTCGGCGTGCCGGACCGCGGAGGCTCGGGGGCGGTGATGCTGCTGGGCCGTAACGACGACACGGGCACCCTGCTCACGCCGGGAGGCGGCGGGGTGCCCGCCCTGGACGGCGGCGGCCCGGCCGACTTCGGCGCGTCGGTGGGCTGAGAGCGCCCCAGACCACCGAACCGGGGACAGGAGGAGCGGGCCGCCGAGCTGGAGACGCCCGAAAGAGGATCGGAGCGGGGCCGGGGCCTACCAGGGGCCGAAGACGGTCTCCCCGTTCGCGCCGACGGCCTCGGCGAGCCGCGCGGGGTCCACCCCCTTGACCTCGGCGAGGCAGCGCAGCGTGATGGGGAGGAGATAGGGCGCGTTGGGTCTGCCCCGGTGCGGGACCGGCGGGAGGTAGGGCGCGTCGGTCTCGACGAGCATGAGCTCCTCGGGCACGATCGCCGCGGCTTCACGCAGAGAGCCGGCGTTCTTGTAGGTGACCGGGCCGGAGAAGGACATGAAGTAGCCGGCCTCGACGCACCTGCCGGCCATCTCGGCGTCGCCGGAGAAGCTGTGGAAGACCACGATCTCCGGGGCGCCCTGGTCGGCCAGCACGCCCAGCACGTCGTCGTGGGCCTCCCGGTCATGGATCACCAGGGCCTTGCCGGTCCGCTTGGCGATCTCGATGTGCGCCCGGAAGCTGGCGTGCTGGTCCTCCTTGGCGGCCCAGTCGCGGTAATAGTCGAGACCGGTCTCCCCGACGGCCCTGACGTGCGGCAGCCGGGCCAGCTCCTCGATCTCGGCGAGGACCTCGGGCGTCGAGGCGTGCGCCTCGTTCGGGTGGATGGCCACTCCGGCGTAGACGTCGGCGTGCCGCCCGGCCGTATCGGCGTTCCACCGGGAGGACGGCAGGTCGTAGCCGATCGTGACGAGCCGGGTCACACCGACCGAGCGGGCCTCCTTGAGGATGCCCTCGACGCTCGCCCGAGCCGCCTGGGCCGCCTGGGCGACGGGGTCTCCCGAGGACGCCTGACGGCTGCCCACCATGATGTCGAGGTGGCAGTGGCTGTCGAACACCTCGGCGGTCAGGGGTTCGGGGGCGGCGGGAAGCTTCGTCGTGCTCACGCCACCCAACCTATCGAGACCCCGGTACGGCCCGCACGGGGCGCGGGCCGGGGGGGCGCGTCACTCGGCCAGGCGGCCGAGCTCCTCATCGACGATCTTCGGGTCGAGTTTGGTGAACAGCGGAGTCGGCGGGGCGAGCGGGGCGCCGACCCGGATCGGGACGGACTTCCAGCGGGCCTCGCCCTCGTAGGAGCCGGTGATGATGGGGTACTCCCTGCCGTTCTCCTCGCCGACCTCCTTGATCTCCGGCATCCCCGACCACACGCCGGTGCCGCCGAGCATCGCGTGGATCTTGTTGGAGGAGGAGGGCAGGATCGGGGTGAGCAGGGTCTTGGCGTCGTCGACGACCTGCAGGGCCACGTGGAGGATGGACTTGACCCGCGCGGGATCGTCCTTGATCTTCCACGGTTCCTGCTCCGCCAGATACTTGTTGGCGTCGCGGATGACGTCGAACGCCTCGGTCGTGGCGTTCTTGAACCGGGAGCGTTCGAGCTCGGCGCCGACCGCGGGGAAGGCGGCACGGCTCCGCGCCAGCAGGACGCGGTCGGCGTCGGTGAGGTCCCCGGCCTCGGGGATGACGCCGAAGTTCTTGGCGGCCATCGAGATCGAACGGTTGACCAGGTTGCCCCAGGCCGCCACCAGCTCGCCGTTGTTGCGGTTGAGGAACTCCGACCAGGTGAAGTCGGTGTCCTGGTTCTCAGGGCCCGCCACCGCGATGTAGTAGCGCAGCGCGTCGGCGTCGTAGCGGGCCAGGAAGTCGCGGACGTAGATGACGACCTGGCGGGAGGAGGAGAACTTGCGCCCCTCCATCGTCAGGAACTCGCTGGAGACGACCTCGGACGGCAGGTTCATCGTGCCGAGTGAGCCGGGCTTGCCGTCTCTGGCGCCCTGGCCGTTGTAGCCGAGCAGCAGGGCGGGCCAGATCTCGGCGTGGAAGACGATGTTGTCCTTGCCCATGAAGTAGTAGGCGCGGGCGTCGGGGTTCTGCCACCACTGCCGCCAGGCGTCGGGGTCGCCGGAGCGGCGGGCCCATTCGATGGAGGCGCTGAGATAGCCGATGACGGCGTCGAACCAGACGTAGAGCCGCTTGTTGGGCTGGTCGCGCCAGTCGTCCAGCGGGATCGGCACGCCCCAGTCGAGGTCGCGGGTGATCGCGCGGGGCTGGAGGTCGCCCAGGAGGTTGAGGGCGAACTTGAGCACGTTGGGCCGCCAGTCACCCCGCTTGGACTGCAGCCAGGTGCCGAGCACGTCGGCGAACGCGGGCAGATCGAGCATGAAGTGCTCGGTCTCCACGAAGATCGGCGTCTCGCCGTTGATCTTGCTGACCGGGTTGACCAGCTCGATCGGGTCGAGCTGGTTGCCGCAGCTGTCGCACTGGTCGCCGCGCGCGCCGTCGTAGCCGCAGATCGGGCAGGTGCCCTCGATGTAGCGGTCGGGCAGCGTGCGGCCGGTGGACGGCGAGATCGCCCCCATCGTGGTCTTGGGGAAGATGTAGCCGTTGTCGTGGAGACCCTTGAAGATCTCCTGAGCCACGGCGTAGTGATTCGCCGTGGTGGTCCGGGTGAACAGGTCGTAGGAGAGACCGAGCGCCTGCAGGTCCTCGGCGATCACCCGGTTGTAGCGGTCGGCGAGCCCGCGGGCGGTCAGCCCCTCCTTGTCGGCCTGCACCTGGATGGGTGTGCCGTGCTCGTCGGTCCCGCTCACCATCAGGACCTTGTTGCCCACCATCCGCTGGTAGCGGCTGAAGATGTCGGACGGCACGCCGAATCCGGAGACGTGCCCGATGTGGCGAGGACCGTTGGCATAGGGCCACGCGACCGCGGTCAAGATGTGGTGGGACATGGTGCCAAGCCTAAGGGACGCGGGCTCAGGTCTTGCTGCTCTCCCGGGTGACAGCCTCGGCCGCCTCCTCGGCCGCGGAGGCGGCCACGTCGATCGGCGCCTCCCTGGTACGGCGGATGCCGAGGATGCTGATGAACAGCGCCGCGAAGATGGTCTGGAAGCTCATGATCAGTGCGGCCGCCGAGGGCACGACGATGCGCAGCGACTCCGACGGGATCAGCGGGCCGAAACTACGCGTCTGCCAGTGGACCAGCGAGGCGACCAGGCCGCCGAGACCGGCCAGGGCCAGCAGGCCGCCGGCGATCAGCCCCTTCTCCAGGGTGACGATGTCGACGAGCTTGCGCACCCGCCTGTCCTCGGGCAGAAAGCCCTCCTCCGCGGCGTACACCTTGGTGAACAGGGCGAACAGCACGGCCTGGAAGCCGATCACCACCGCGGCCGAGGCGCCGACCAGGGTGTCGACGTCGAAGGCGAGTTTGCCGATGTAGACCGGGCCGAAGGTGAGGGCCGCGCCCGCCACGAGGCCGAGGGTCATCAGCAGCAGACCCGGGATGAAGAACAGCCAGCGCGGGCTGTACAGCAGCAGGAAACGCAGGTGACGCCAGCCGTCGCGCCAGGAGCGCAGGTGCGGCGGGCGGGAGCGGCCGTCGGGCGAGAGCGTGGTGGGCACCTCGCGCACGTCCAGTCCGGACAGCGTCGAGCGCACCACCATCTCGCTGGCGAACTCCATGCCCCCGGTCTGCAGGCCGAGCCTGAGGATCGAGTCGCGCCGGAAGCCGCGCAGGCCGCAGTGGAAGTCGCCGATGGCGCTGGGGAAGAACAGCCGGCCGATGAAGGAGAGCACCGGGTTGCCGAGATAGCGGTGGAGCGGGGGCATGGCGCCCGGGGCGATGCCGCCCTTGAAGCGGTTGCCCATCACCAGGTCGGCTCCGTCGCGCAACTGCTCGACGAACGGCAGCAGCCCGGTGAAGTCGTAGGAGTCGTCGGCGTCGCCCATGATGACGTACTTGCCGCGGGCCGCCCGGATACCGCCCATCAGGGCGTTGCCGTACCCCTTGGCGTCCACGTGCACCACGCGGGCTCCCGCGTCACGCGCGAGCTGCTGCGAGCCGTCCGTGCTGCCGTTGTCGGCTATCAGGACTTCTCCCTCGATCCCGTGCTCCCGCATGCAGGCCAGTGCCTTGCGTACGCAGGTCTCCACGGTCTCCGCCTCGTTCAAACAAGGCATGACCACGGTCAGTTCCACGTCTCAACCCTTCAGTCACGGCACAGCCCAATCTCATCATGATGCCCTCTATCGTCTAGCGTGCGGGTCAACTCCATGAAACGGCTGGCATCCTGTAGTGCATGGTGACCGTCACCGACCCACCGCGCCTGGACATACCCGTGACAGGCGCGCTCGCGCGCACCCGGGAGTTCCTGGGCCGCCATCGGCTGTTCGTGACCGCCCTGGCGCTGGCCTTCCTGCTCCGGGTCGTCACCATGCTCGGCTACGGCCCCGCACTGTGGTTCAACGACTCCTTCGAGTACGTGTCGGGGGCGGTCAACCCCGACCGGCCAAGTGCCCTGCGCCCGAACGGTTACTCCTTCTGGCTGCTGCTGCTGAGGCCCTTCCACAGCTTCGGCCTGGTGGCCCTCACCCAGCATCTGATGGGCCTGGGTATCGCGGTGCTGATCTACGCGCTGCTGCGCGTGAGGTTCGGGCTGCCCGGCTGGGGGGCGACGCTGGCCACCATACCGGTGCTCTTCGACGCCTACCAGATCCAGCTTGAGCATCTGGTCATGTCCGACGCGATGTTCATGCTGCTGGTCGTGGGGGTCGTGACGCTGGTCCTCTGGCATCGGAGGATGTCGTGGCGGCTGGGCGCCGTGATCGGGCTGCTGCTCGCGTTCACCGCGCTGACCAGGTCGATCGGCCTGCCGATCCTGGCCCTGGTGGTGGCCTACATGTTCGTCAAGCGGACCGGCTGGCGGCCGATCACGGCGATGGTGACCGCGTGCGCGGTCCCGGTGCTCGGTTACATGGCCTGGTTCGCCTCCGCGTACGGCAACTTCGCGATGACCAACAGCGACGGCGCGATCCTCTACATGCGGACCGCGCTGTTCGCCGACTGCACGACGATGAGGGTCGACCCGCGCAAGGAGCTTGAGCTCGCGCTGCTGTGCATCAGCGCCCCGCCGAGCGAGCGTCACTTCTCGGGACAGAAGTATCTGTGGTGGGCCCAGCCCGGCCAGCGGTTCCACGCCTTCGGGCCCGGCACCACCTTCACCCCCGACATGAACCGGGCCGCGGGGACGTTCGCCAAACGGGCCATCCTCGCCCAGCCGCTCGACTATCTCGCCATCGTGACCGGTGACTTCTTCCGCGCCTTCCGCTGGGACCGGCCGCAGTTCCCCGACGCCAACACCTACCGGCAGTACGAGTTCCTCGCCGAGGGCAAGGTTTTGCCCGCCTGGTCCTCCTACCGCGGCACCACCGACCGCGACGCCCAGACCTACGATCCGAGCCTGCCGAGCGCGCAGATCCGCGGCAAGCCCAGCGTGATCGGCACCGAGGTCCACGACCCGTGGGCCGCGATCATCCGGGGCTACCAGCAGACGATCAGGCTCCCCGGCATCGTGGTCGGCCTGCTGCTGCTGGCCGGCCTGGCCGGGGTGCTGGCGCGCTGGCGCAAACTGGGCGGTCCGGTGCTGCTGCCGTGGCTGGGGGCCTTCGGGCTCATCCTGGCCCCCGCCGCGACCGCCGAGTTCGACTACCGCTACGTGCTGCCGGCCGTGCCGCTGGCGTGCGTCGCCGCCGCGATCTCACTGCGTCACGGGTTCGGCGGCTCCGCCGGAGCGGCTAGACCCACCGGGGAAACAGCATCCGCGCCCACCACTGCGAGTGCGGAATGACCTCGGCGGCGAGCACGGGGTAGAGCCACCAGAAGTTGATCAGCACCAGAAACATGAAGCCGCCGACCAGCGTGGCCCCGACCGCCCTGCGGCTGGGCACGGACCGGTGGGCGGCGACCCCCGCGACCGCGCGGCCGATGATCAGTCCGGCGGCGAGGACGATGGCCAAGATCATGAACGGGACCATGGCGACGGCGTAGAACATGAACATGGTGCGGTTGTCGGCG
>NZ_JBEXUG010000013.1:0-157478 GCF_040614315.1 Streptosporangium sp. NPDC006007
CCTAGGATCCTGGCGGCGCCCAGCTCGCGGTGTCGGTGATCTGGACCAGTTCGGCGATGCGGCCTTCGCGCAGCGTGAGCGTGTGGGTGAAAGCCGCGTCGAAGGCCTGCCCTCCGGCGCGGGCCGTACCGCGGTAATGGCCGAGCACGACGCAGCGCCCGGCATCCGCCCAGAGGTACTCCTCAGGTACCGGCCTGGTGTCGTAGGCGGTGAAGATGATGCCCCAGCAGTCGCGAAAGGCCGCCTGCGGGCCGTGGTGCACGCCGCCGACCCCGAGGGGCATGCCCTCGCTGACCCGCAACACGAAGTCGGGGTGGAGTGCCGAGAGCATCAGCTCAACGTCGGCCTTCTCGAATCCCTCGTAGAACTTTTCCACCAGTTTTAGAGACATGTCGCTAAAACTACGGCAAGGGCGGCGGTTTCCGCCATCTCCGCGGCCGAATCCGGGATGGGCTTCCTTGCCTGCAGGTGCCGCCGCACCGCGGCGAGCGGCACGTCGACCAGTGCGAACACCATGCGCTCCAGGTCGCAGTCGCTGCGCCTGGCGAGCTCGGCCATCGCCCTCGTCATCGCGTCGTTGAGCCTGGACAGCTCCTCACCGAGCTCGTCCGGCCAGCGTGCGCTCAGGTCGCGCACGTGTTGCGTAAGCAGCAGCCTCGCCTCGTCGGGGTAGGCCGCCGACCATCGCACGGTGTGCGCGGTTGCCAGCCGTACGGCCTGCTCCAGGTCTTGGGTCGCAATCGCTTGGAGGAAGCCCTCCTGGAAACGGCGCACGGTCCTGACCCACAGGTGGGCCAGCAGCAGGTCGCGCGAGCCGTACCGGTGGTAGATCGAGCCGCTGGGCGCGCCGAGCCGGGCCGCGATCGCGGTGATCGTCACCGCCTCGTGCCCGCTCTCGGCGGCGACGGCCGCCGCGACGTCGAGGATCTGGTCGGGGTCGAACTTCGCAGGGCGTGCCACCCCAGCACGGTAACGACTCGCTTCGCCCCCTGTGCGGCCCGACACGTCCGAGCGGGAACATCGCGCGGCTCAGGCTTCCCGCTACAGCGGCCCCGGGGATCAATGAAACCGTGGTTGGCGCTGAGATTGATCATGGTCTCTGAGCTGGCCCGGAGAGGTTGGCCGACTCCTTCGTGCTTCCCTGTCCCGGAAGGCCCCCAGCGGCCTGGAGGGCGGCGAAGTCGATGTGCGCCGCAGTGACGGCTTCGGGGTACGCGGCTCGCTTCTCATGTTCGGCCAGGGCTCGGTAGATGCTGGACAGGCTCGGGTTCTGCCCCTTGCGCTTGCCGGTGGGGATGATCAGGTCGGACTGGATCTGCTCGACGGCTTCGCCGCCCATGCGGCGGCGGAGCACGGTGTGCAGCATGTCGTCGGTGATGACCGGCGGCCGGCCGCCGTGCTTGCCCTTGCGGGCCGCGGTGTCGAGCCCTTCCAGTGTCGACTCCCGGATGTTCTCCCGCTCGGTCTCCGCCATCGCCGCGAAGAACGCGAACAGTAGGCGGCCGTGCCCGCTCGGGTCGTAGATCCCGGCCAGGGGCCCGGCGAGCATCTCCAGGACCAGGCCGTGGGCTGCGAGGTGGTCGGCGAGCGCGGTGAGCTCGGCTGCATCGCGTCCGAGCCGCTTCATCTCGTACACGGTGAAGATGACCCGGCAGTGCGGGGCATGCGCCTTGATCTCGCGGGCGGCGTCGAGCGCGGCCTCGAACTTCGGCCGGCCCCGCACGCGGGTGCTGATCTTCTCGGCGAAGATCTTGTCCCGGGGGATGTTCTTCGCGGCGAGCGCGTCCAGCTGCGTCTGGAGTTCTTGGGTCAGGGTTGAGCAGCGAGCGTAGCCGATACGAATGTCCGCTGGGGGTGTCCGGGGCGACCGGCACCGGCGCGGGGGTGCCAGGCCGCCACGGCTGCCCCGGGGCGCGGTCGGCCGGGGTCGGCACGCGCAGGAGCTTGGCGAGCCGGGGCACCTTCGTGAAGCGGCCGGTGTGGTAGGTGCCGGCGACCGCGCCGGAGCGTGAGCGACACGGTGATCCGGGCTGGGCCGTGCAGCGCGGGCACGGGTGGCGCTCGACGTCGTCCGCGTCGCTCGGGTGTGCGGTTTGAGGGTCCGTCATGACTCCGGATGTCGTCACAAACCATTCCCGAAACTTGCCCCGCTCTACTTTTGAGTGAGAACGAGTTGTGACAGCGGATCGGCAGTCCGGGCCGCCGACGCGGACCGTTTCCGATTTTGCTCCGGAAAAGGACCGTTTCTGACGGTAACGCGGAGTGCGGCTATGGCCTCCGCTTCGGCTCTTGCTGCCGTGAGTGCGTTCTTGACCCTCACGTGGCGTCAGGTTGCATAGTCGGTGCCGTGGAGGATCACTGGACCGTGGGACGCGTGGCCGAGCTGGCCGGCGTGAGCGTCCGCACGCTGCATCACTATGACGAGATCAGGCTCGTTCGGCCGTCGGCGGGGACCGCGGCCGGGTACCGGACCTATTCGGCGGGCGATGTGGAGCGGCTGCGGGAGGTGCTGGCGCCCTTGACGCTCCGGCTGTCGATGACCGCCGCCGACGGCTCCGGATCACGACCGGCTCGTTTGCGGGCGCGCCGGCGCAGCATGTCCAGGATCTGCTGGGTCACGCCCTGGTCCTCCCAGCGCACGAAATGCCGGTACACCGTCTGCCAGGGCGGGAAGTCGGCCGGCAGTTGCCGCCAGGAACAGCCGGTCCGCACCGCGTACACGATCGCGTCCACGACCTCCCGGCGCGGGTGTTTCTCCTTGCGGCCGTCCCAGTGCGGCGCGGGAAGCAGCGGCTCGATCAGCGCCCACCGCTCATCGGTCAGATCAGAGGGGTGGAAAGGGTCGTCGTGTCATACCCGCACTCCTACCCCACCACATCACGGTGGACGTGCACGGCGGGTACGGCCTGGCGCTGGTCTCGGTCTGGACGGGCCTGGTGGTCTGGTCCAACGGCGACCGCTTCTGGTGGTGCGCGGGCCGGGACACCCGGCGGCACCGGCCGATCTACGCCTCCCACCGGGCGAGCGAACCGGAACAGGCCGCCGGCCGGATCGCCCGCCACTACGCCCGGCTCCGCACCCAGCACCCCTACCCCCACCCGCGACCCCTCCGCGCGGACCCGATATGACCGAGGCGGCTCACGCCAGGCTCAGCCGGGTCAAGCCGAGCTGAGCCAGACCAGACCGGGCTGGACTGGGCTGGGCTGGGCCGACTGCGGAACCGGGTGAGGCGGCCCACCCCATGGAGCCGGTACGGCGGCGTGGCCTTCCCCCGTTCCGCGTCGCCGTACCCGACCAGACTCCACCGTGTCCAGATCACCATGCCCGGGAGGTCGACCACCCGGCCCTGACCACGGGATCGCCGCGCATCCCCATCCGGGCGGTCCGCGAGGGCGACCAGGGGCCGCCGGGGACCTCGGTGGGATCCGCCCCCTCTCTCCGGGTCGGAAAGTGTCGGCGACAGAATGGGTGATCACGGTAGGGTTTCCACACATGCGGCTCTCCGAGGTCTGCTTCCGGTACTCCCGCCGGGATCCCTGGGTTCTTCGGGACGTCGAGCTCGCGCTCCGTCCCGGTTCCGTGGTCGAGGTCACCGGCTGCAACGGTGCCGGTAAGTCAACGCTGCTGCGGCTGCTGGCCGGGATCGTCCCGCCGTCCAGAGGCTCGATCTTCGGACAGCCCCGGACCGTCGGCTACGCCCCCGATGTCTTCCCGGTGAACCAGCCGTTCACGGCCATGGCCTACCTGACCCATCTGGCCGGGATCCGGGACGTCTCGCCCACGAGGATAGGAGAGTTGGCCGGGCGGCTGGACGCGGCCCCGCTGCTGGACCGGCAGCTCGGCGACCTGTCCAAGGGCAGTGCCCAGAAGGTCGGGCTGATCCAGTCGCTGCTGGCCCGGCCGGACCTGCTGATCCTGGACGAACCCTTCGCCGGGCTGGACGCGCACACCCGTGGCGAACTCCCCGCGATCATCGGCGAGATCGCGGCGGCCGGCGGAACGGTCGTGGTGAGCGACCACCAGAATCAGCTTGACACCTTCCCCGGCGCCGAGCACTGGCTGGTCGGCGGTGGCACGGTCGCCGTCGAGGCCGGGGAACGGCCCCGGCAGGCGGTCATCGAGGTGCTCGTCGACGCCGACCGGGCCGACGAGGTCGAGCAGCGGCTCCAGGCGGACGGCTACACCACCCGGCGGACCGCACGGTGGACGGCGTGACCTCCTCCCCGCTGCCGAAAGTCTCCGTGCTGGAGGAGGCCGGAGGAAAATGATCCCCCTCGTCCGCTTCAAGCTGGCCGCCTACGCGCGGTCGCACCGCCTGC
The DNA here is from genome assembly GCF_040614315.1 of Streptosporangium sp. NPDC006007. Classification (NCBI taxonomy): domain Bacteria; kingdom Bacillati; phylum Actinomycetota; class Actinomycetes; order Streptosporangiales; family Streptosporangiaceae; genus Streptosporangium; species Streptosporangium sp. NPDC006007. The sequence continues at coordinate 4,320 of NZ_JBEXUG010000013.1, forward strand.
TCCAGCCGGTGATCGCACTGTTCGCGATGATGGTCGTCTTCTACTCCTCGCCCATCCCCGCGGGCAAGGAGCTGTCCTCCTACGGCGACTCGGCCGGGCTGCTCATCCTCGTCTTCGCCTGGGCCGCCCGGAGTCTGCTCGACACCGAGCCGCCCACCCAACGGCTGATCTCGATGACGGCCGCCGGTCGGCCTGGCCGGGAGGTGGGGGCCGGACTGCTCGCCGCCCTCGCCGTCAACCTCGGCCTGACGGCGATCGCGGTGGCGCTGCCCCTGGTCCACGGCTTCACCGCCCTGCCGACCCCGGGTGACCTGCTGCGCGGCCTCGGGCTGCACCTGCTCGGCCTGAGCGTCGGGACGGCTCTGGGCGCGCTGACCAGCAAGCCGATCATGCCCTCCCCCGCCGTCTCGCTGCTGGTGCTGTTCGGCGGCTATCTCGCCATGCTGCTGCTCAGCCTGACTCCGGTGGGCGGTTTCACGGTGCCGATCATGCCGTGGATGCGCGCGGCCAACACCGGCGGACTCGACGCGGCCCTGCTCCCGCTCACCGCCGCGACACTCTTCTGGGCCTCGGCGGGGATGACCCTCTATGCACGGCTGCGCCGTACCCGCCCCTGATCGGTGTCCCGCGCGGGTTATGCGGTTTACCGGGGCCTACTCGGCGGCGGCGAGCTGGCCGCAGGCGCCGTCGATCTCGCGGCCCCGGGTGTCGCGGACGGTGACCGGGACGCCGTGGAACTCCAGGCGGCGGACGAAGGCCCGCTCGTCCTCGGGGCGGGAGGCGGTCCACTTCGAACCCGGGGTCGGGTTGAGCGGGATCAGGTTGACGTGCACGAGCCTGTTCCTGATCAACCTGCCCAGCAGGTCGGCCCGCCACTCCTGGTCGTTGATGTCCTTGATCAGGGCGTACTCGATGGAGACCCGGCGCCCGGTCTTGGCGGCGTATCCCCAGGCCGCTTCGAGGACCTCGGCGACCTTCCAGCGAGTGTTGATCGGCACCAGGGTGTCGCGCAGTTCGTCGTCGGGCGCGTGCAGGGAGAGCGCCAGCGTCACCGGCAGGCCCTCGTCCGCGAGCTTGCCGATCGCGGGGACCAGGCCGACGGTGGAGACCGTGACGCCCCGGGCGGAGATGCCCAGGCCGTGGGGGACGGGTTCGACCATCCGGCGCACGGCGCCGATCACGGCCCGGTAGTTGGCGAGCGGCTCGCCCATGCCCATGAAGACCACGTTGCCGACCCGGCCGGGACCGCCCGGAACCTCTCCGGCGCCCAGGGCCCGCGCCCCGGCGACGACCTGCTCGACGATCTCGGCGGTGGTCATGTTCCGGGTCAGGCCCGCCTGGCCGGTGGCGCAGAACGGGCAGTTCATGCCACAGCCGGCCTGGGAGGACACGCACATGGTGGTGCGATCGGTGTAGCGCATGAGGACGGACTCGACCAGCGCACCGTCGAACAGCCGCCAGAGCGTCTTGCGCGTGGTGCCGCCGTCGGTCGTCATCTCCCGGACGGAGGTCAGCAGCCTGGGGAAGAGCGCGGTGGCGAACTTCTCCCTGGCCGCGGCCGGAAGGTCCGTCATGAGCTCGGGGTCGCCGTTGAGCTTCTCGAAGTAGTGCCGGGAGAGCTGGTCCGCGCGGAACGGCTTCTCGCCCAGCTCGGCGACGGCCGCCCGCCGCTCGGCCATGGTCAGGTCGGCCAGGTGACGCGCGGGCTTGGCCCTGCGGGGCGCCACAAAAGTGAGCTGGCCGGGTACGGGGGCCCCGGTCGGGCTGGCAGTCGACACGTCCAAAAGCCTTCTCTCGACGGTTGTGCGAATACTCGGAGCGGCGCTCGCCCCTGCTCTAGAGTCCGGAGGTATGGCGACAATCCGCTCCAGGGGTGAGCGGGGAGACGGCGTCGAGATCGTGCTCACCGACGTCAATCCCTATGGGAGCCGCACCCTGGTGGTCGAAGGCGACGAGACCTCATCGGTAGCTTACCTGTGCGGGCCGGAGGGCACGGTGCACGGAGCCGTGTGGCTGGCCAATCACGGTCAGGCCCCGGAGACCGCCGACCCGAGCCGCCTGGCCTCCGGGCTGCCCCCGGTGGCTCCCCGGGCGAACACCAGGCGTCCCGGCGGCAGGCCGCCGCCCGCCGGGCTGCGGACGCTCTGGTTCGAGGAGGGCGACGGCGTCGCCCTGTACGAGAACGACGAGCTGCTGGCGGTCATTCCCGGCTGGGCCGACATGAGCAGGGACATGCCGGGTTACTCCCTCGACGCGGTGGGTGAGTGGCCCTTCGCCTGGTCGCTGGAGGACGCCCTGGAAGGGCTGGCGCCCCGGCTGGCCAAGGCGCGGGCCTACTGGGACTGGCGTGGCGGCGACGGCACCTGGGCGACGTTCCAGCAGTTCGTGATGGGTCATCTGGACCGGAAGGTCGGTACGGCGGGCAGGTTCTGGGACGCGGGCGGCGAGCGGATGCCCACAGTGGGCATCACCGAACGGCCGCCGGAGCGGGGGCGCGAGCACACGATCCTGTCCACCGTGGGAATGAGCTGCCAGCGAATGCCCACCGTGGAGCAGTACATCGAGCAGCCGGAGGCTCACGCCCGGGTGGAGCTGGCCGTGGCCACCCCCGGCGACCCCCGCGACGCGGCCAGGCTCTTCCTGTGGCTGGGCCAGTATCCCTGGCACTCGGTCACCTGGCTGGGTCACGGGCACACCGCGAAGTGGTATCACCGGCCCGAGACGTTCCCGCTGGGCTCCGGCTACAGCGGCGTCGTCATGCTGACCGGGCTGCCGGGCCTGCCCGACCTGTCGGGCTTCGCCTTCGGAGGGGAGGCCGTGCAGTGGCTCTGGCTGGTCCCGATCACCGCGGAGGAGCTGCGCCTGGTCGCCGAGTCCGACTACCGGGCGCTGCTCCCCCGGCTGTCGGCCGACCGGCTCACACCGGGAGGGTGAGGCCACCGGGCCGGACCTTCCCGGCTCGCGGCGAGGAGGTGAGTCATCCGCCTCGGGGCCTCGGCGCCGGTGACGGCCGCCCCGCTCGCGATGGGGATGGGGCTCCCGGTCAGGACCGGCCCCGCGCGCGGCGAGAAGGCGAAACCTCCAGACCGGGCCCCTTCGGAGCTCGGAATCCTTCGGAGCTCGGGGCGTGAGGGCTCAGAGCAAGAGGGTGAGCAGCGCCCAGACCGGGACCAGCGCGGCGACGAGGGAGTCGAGGCGGTCCATCAGACCGCCGTGGCCCGGGAGCACGCTGCCCATGTCCTTGACGCCGAGGTCCCGCTTGATCACCGACTCGACGAGGTCGCCGAGGGTGGCGAAGACCACCACGACCGCGCCGACCAGCACGCCCTTCCAGACCGCGCCGTGCAGCAGCCACGCCACCAGCCAGCCGCCCACGGCCATGCAGGCCAGCGCCGACCCGGCGAAGCCCTCCCAGGTCTTCTTGGGGCTGATCAGCGGGGACATCTTGTGCTTACCGAGGGATATTCCTGCGAAATATCCACCTATGTCACTCGCGACCGTGGTGGCGATGAAGACGACCACCAGATCCGCGCCGTGGTGCGGGTCAGCGAGCAGAAGCGCCACGAACCCGGCGAGCATGGAGGGGTAGATCGTGACCAGGAGGGTGGCCGAGACGTCCCGGACGTAGCCCTCGGTGCCCTGGAACATCCGCCAGACCATCATCACCAGCGCGGTCGCCGCGAAGACGCCGAGCAGCCAGGCGGCCCCGCCCAGGTAGGCGCCGACGATCATGGCGGCCATCCCGGCCAGGACCGGGATCATCGGCACCTTGATGTCCCTGGCCTCGAACGATCTGACCAGCTCCGTCACGCCGATGCCCACCGCCGCGACCAGCACGGCCAGGAAGAGGACCTTGACGAGATAGAGGGAGGCGATGATGACCGCTCCCAGACCGGCGCCCACCGCGATCGCGACGGGAAGGTTCCGGCCGGTTCGGCTACCGCCCGCCGCAGATTCCAAGGGGTCCTACTCTCATACGCGAAATCCCTGTCCCGCGCGGAAGGACCCGCACGGGACAAGGATCACGGCTCAGACTTCGAGCAGCTCGGTTTCCTTGTGCTTGAGCAGCTCGTCGATCTTGGCGACATGCTTCTGGGTGAGGTCGTCGAGTTCCTTCTCGGCGCGACGCACCTCGTCCTCACCGGCCTCGCCGTCCTTGACCATCTTGTCGAGGGTCTCCTTGGCATGGCGGCGGATGTTCCGGATGGAGACCTTGGACTGCTCCGCCTTGGTCCGGGCGACCTTGATGTACTCCTTGCGGCGCTCCTCCGACAGCTCGGGGAAGGCCACCCGGATGACCTGACCGTCGTTGCCGGGATTAACGCCCAGGTCGGAGTTGCGGATCGCCTTCTCGATCGCGGCCATCGAGCTCCTGTCGAAGGGCTGGATGATGACCATGCGAGCCTCGGGGACGTGGAACGAGGCCAGCTGCTGAATGGGAGTGGGTGTCCCGTAGTATTCAGCGCTGATCTTGTTGAACATCGACGGGGTGACTCGGCCCGTGCGGATGGCTGCGAAGTCCTCCTTCGCCACCACAACGGCCTTCTCCATCTTTTCCTCGGCTTCGAGGAGGGTTTCGTCGATCACAGCGGCTCCCTGCCTTCTCGGTCACTCACCATTGCACACTCGCTTCGCGGGGTGTTCTCCGGCCGGAGGCACGCTCCGGCGGACACGCGTCTCCCCCACTCCGCTCACCGTGGTCAGGCTCGCTCCCCGTCTTTTGGGTCGCGCGCCGTTCCCCGGCGGCTTCGCGGGGTGTCCTCCCACCGGAGGCACTCCCCCGGCGGACACGTATCGCCCCCGCTCCGCTCGCCGCGGTCGGGCTCGCTTCCTATTTCCCTGCCGGACTCACCAGCGTGCCGATCTTCTCACCACGCACCGCCCGCAGGATGTTGCCCTCACCCATGAGGTCGAAGACCACGATCGGCAGACCGTTGTCCATGCACAGGCTGATCGCGGTGGCGTCCATGACGCCGAGACCACGGGTCAGCACCTCACCATATTCGAGGTGGTCGAACCGGACGGCATCGGGGTTCTTCCGGGGGTCGGCGTCGTAGACACCGTCCACCTGGGTGCCCTTGAGCAACGCCTCGGCGCCGATCTCCAGCGCGCGCTGCGCGGCGCAGGTGTCGGTGGAGAAGAAGGGCGAGCCGAGCCCTGCCCCGAAGATGACCACGCGCCCCTTCTCAAGGTGGCGGATGGCGCGGCGGGGCAGAAAGGGCTCGGCGACCTGCTGCATGGTGATCGCCGTCTGGACGCGGGTGTCGATGCCGCGCTTCTCCAGGAAGTCCTGGAGGGCCAGGCAGTTGATGACCGTACCGAGCATGCCCATGTAGTCGGCCCTGGCGCGGTCCATACCCCGCTCGGACAGAGCGGCGCCGCGGAACATGTTGCCACCGCCGACCACGACCGAGACCTGAACGCCCTCGCGGACCGCCTCGGCGATCGAGTCGGCCAGATGGCCGACGACACCGGGATCGATGCCCAGTGGCTCACCGCCGGCGAAGGCCTCGCCGGACAGCTTCAGCATGACGCGTTTCCAGCGGAGCGGACCCGAATACGACGAAACCGCCGACGTAGCGGGTCCTGGATTCTCCTGCACGGCGGCGGCCTCCTCGTTTAGCACTCTGATGAGAGAAGCTGGGTCAAACCTAGGCCTGGCCGACCTTGAAGCGGACGAAGGCCTGGACCTGAACACCGTTCTCGTCGGCGAACTTCGCAACGGACTTCTTGTTGTCCTTGACGAACGCCTGCTCAAGCAGGGTGAAGTCCTTGTACCAGCCGTTGATCCGGCCATCGACGATCTTACCGACGGCGGCCTCGGGCTTGCCCTCCTCCCGGGTCATCTCCTCGAAGAGCGCGCGCTCCTTCTCGATGACGTCGGCGGGGACCTCGGCGGAGCTGAGATACTTGGGGGCCATCGCGGCGGCGTGCTGGGCGATGTCCTTGGCGACCTCGGCGTTCGCGCTGTCGAGCTGGACGAGCACGCCGACCGTCGGCGGGAGCTGCGGGTCGGTCTTGTGCATGTAGGCGCCGACGAAGCCGCCCTCAAGCAGCGCGAACCGGCGAATCTCGATCTTCTCGCCGAGCGCGGCGTTGGCCTCGTCCAGGTGCTCCTTGACGGTCTTGCCGTCGAGCTCGGACTCCAGCAGGGAGGGCACGTCGGCCGGCTTGGCGGCCAGGATGTGCGCGACGACCTGGGCCGCGAGCTCCTGGAAACGCTCACCCTTGGCGACGAAGTCGGTCTCGCAGTTGAGCTCAAGCAGCGCGGCGGCGGAGTCGCCGTCCTGCTTCAGGGCGACCAGGCCGTTGGAGGCGGTGCGGGCCTCACGCTTGCCGACATCCTTGGCGCCCTTGAGGCGCAGAAGCTCGACGGCGCGGTCGAAGTCGCCGGTGGACTCCTCAAGAGCCTTCTTACAGTCCATCATGCCGGCGGCGGTCAGCTCACGAAGCCGCTTGACGTCGGCCATGTTCACGGAAGCCATTGTCTTTTCCTCGTGGGAATCGTCGTGGATCGGGTGGGTGCGCTCGTGACGAGCGCACCCACCCGGAAAGGGCCTTGCGGGTCGTACGGCTGCGCCGTACGAGAAGGGCCTGGACCTACTTGCCGGCGTCCGCGACCTCGGCGGCCGGAGCCTCGGCAGCGGCGGCGTCGTTCTCGGCGGCCGGGGCGGCCTCGGCGCTTTCAGCCACCTCGACGACCTCGGCGGCCTCGACCGTCTCGGCCGCGGGGGCCTCGGCGGCCGGAGCCTCGGCAGCGGCGGCGGCCGGGGCGGTCTCAACCCGGGCGAGCAGCTCCTGCTCCCACTCGGCCAGCGGCTCGGCGCCACCGGCGACGGCCGGCTTGTCGTCGCCACGGCCGGCACCGGCGCGGGCCATGAGGCCGGCGGCGACGGCGTCGGCGACGACGCGGGTCAGCAGGCCGACGGCGCGGATGGCGTCGTCGTTACCCGGGATCGGGTAGTCGACCTCGTCCGGGTCGCAGTTGGTGTCGAGGATCGCGACGACCGGGATGTTGAGCTTGCGGGCCTCGCTGATCCCGATGTGCTCCTTCTTGGTGTCGACGACCCACACCGCGCTGGGAACACGGGACATGTCGCGGATACCGCCGAGGGTGCGCTCCAGCTTCTCCTTCTCGCGGCGGCGCATGAGGAGCTCCTTCTTGGTGAGCCCCGACGCGGCCACGTTGTCGAAGTCGAGCTCCTCAAGCTCCTTCAGACGCTGGAGCCTCTTGTGCACGGTGGAGAAGTTGGTGAGCATGCCACCCAGCCAGCGCTGGTTGACGTACGGCATGCCGACCCGGGCGGCCTGCTCGGCGATGGCCTCCTGGGCCTGCTTCTTCGTGCCGATGAACATGATCGTGCCGCCGTGCGCGACGGTCTCCTTGACGAAGTCGTAGGCCCTGTCGATGAAGGCCAGCGACTTCTGGAGGTCGATGATGTAGATGCCGTTGCGCTCGGTGAAGATGAAGCGCTTCATCTTCGGGTTCCAGCGACGCGTCTGGTGACCGAAGTGGACGCCGCTTTCCAGCAGCTGCCGCATGGTGACGACGGGGGTGGACATGTGATTGTCCTCCAGGTCGGAGCGCCCATCTCTGGGCGCTGTTCTCGGTTGGCGCGGCGACCCGCGGTCGCCGCCCTGATGCTCCGAACCGGCTCCTGCCGGGCTCTCACCCGGACCGAGGGGACGATTCTCGAAGGGGCATGCGAAGTTGGCCCGTGAGTAACAGGCCATCGAAAAGTCTACCCTCAGCCGGACCGCGCCCTGACCTCAACAGGACCCCGACGACCTCAGCGCGTCAGCCGATTCCCCTCCGCGCCGACGCCGCGCCGGAGCGGCACACCCCCGCTCCCCCGCGCGGCATGTGGACCGAGATCCGCGAGGGCTTGAACGCGGCCGAACTGCAGGGCCGCGTCAACGCCACCAACACCTTCGTGATCCAGGGCGTTCTCGCCCTCGGCGGCCTCACCGGCGGTGTACTCGGCGAACTGCTGGGGCTACGGCCGGTGCTGTGGATCGGCGGGGCCGGGGTCCTGCTCACGGCCCCGTGGATCCGGCTCTCCCCGCTGGGCCGTTCCGGCGCAGTGGGACGACGGTGAAACCGGCGGGACGGTGAAACCGGCGAGCACCCACCACCTCTCGCCTTCGATCAATCAGCCTCACCTCAAGCGGCCGAAACTCCATGACGTCCGTAGACGGGTAACGTCCTCCGTCCCCGGCCTCGCAGCGCCCCCAGAGATTCCAACCTCACATCCCCTGTCCCCAGAATCCGCGGGGCCGTACGGCCCATCCACAGAATCCGGTTCGGCCCACTCACAGCCGGCGCGGGTCCCCCACCCTCGGACAGGTGAGTTTCCTACGCCTCTTCGGGGCGCGAGCCCTGCTGTCCACAATGCTGCTCACCGTTCCGGGCGCCGAAGGCGCACACGACACGGGCACCCGGATGAGTCAGGCCCCGGTACGCCGTCAAAAGGCCCCGGCATCCCAAGCCGATCCGATGTCTCCAGCGGCTCCGGCACGCCTGTCACTCCCAGCACTTTCAACATCTTCAGCACCTTCAGCACCTTCAGCACCTTCAGCACCTTCAGCACCTTCAGCACCTTCGAAACCCCCCACACCCCTCACACCCCCTGCGTCCGCGGCGCTCTCGCCATCCCCGGCACCTCCGGCAACCCCGGCTCGCTGGGGCCGGCCGCTCGAAGGCAGCCTCAGCGTGCTCCGCCGCTTCGCGCCTCCCGCGCAGCCGTGGCTGACCGGCCACCGTGGAGTCGATCTGACCACGACGCCCGGCGCGGAGGTTCGGGCGGCGGGTGCCGGAATGGTCGGCTACGCGGGACCGCTCGCGGAGCGGGGTGTGGTGACCGTGCTCCACCCCGGTGGCCTGCGTACGACCTACCTACCTGTCCAGCCGTCCGTACGGCGCGGCCAGGCGGTGGACCGGGGCGAGGTCATCGGCGTCGTTCAGGACGCTCCCGGCCACTGCCCGGCCACCTGCCTGCACTGGGGTCTGCTCCGCGACCACCTGTACCTCGACCCGCTGCTCCTGCTGGGCCAAGGTCAGGTCAGACTGCTGCCTCTCCGGCCAGAGAACCATGAATAAACCGGGGAGGCCGCCCCGCAGGACTTTTCGATGATGTACACCGGGTTACGCATCATCCACCGGCGCCGGTCGGGCCGGTGACCCCCTCACCGCACCGGCCCGGTAAGCGGAAAACCAACCCCACAGATAAGTGGGCGACCACCCCAGTGGACGGTCAACCTGACGGACAAATGGATGACAACCAATCCCGCGAGCATATGGGAGATCAACTCAGGAAAAACAGCGTAGGTGACTCAGAAAAAGCAGGGCAGACGACTCAGAAAAAGCAGGGCAGGTGACCAACTCGGCGAAGAAGCGAAGCGAACGGCCAGCCCGGTCAAGACATGAAGAGCGAAGCACACGATCGCCCGAGAAACCGGTAGTCGCCCCAGGATCTCGGAAATTTACCATTTTATCTGTTTCGCCGGCATGGCCCCTGAGCATCGCAGTGACCGCCCCCCCTTGGTCGCCCCGGTCTCTCGGCCTCCGCACACGCTCATACGTGTGACACGAATCGGGAAACCCCTAACTTGCCGGAGCCCCACCGGCCAACCCGATGAAAAAAGAACGAGAAATCAGCTCAGCCGCGTACGGAACGGGCGGTCAACCCGATAAAGGTATGGGGTCGTTGTCACCCGCCTCCGTGGGTAGTCCGACTGGAACCGGGAGCGGGGCCTCTACAGGGCGGGAGGTCTGTCGGGGCGCAGGCGCCAGCCTCGGGGGACTCGCTCGACGTATCCGGCGGCGGCCAGACCCCCCAGGCAGGACAGCACGGTCTGCAGGTCGACACCCGCGGCCACGGCTATGGTGGCCGGGCCCACCCCGGTCCGGACGGGGACGGCCTCCAGAACCCGGCGCGTCTCCGGCTCCAGCCGATCACGGGGGAAGACCGGACCACGTGCTTCGGGGGCCAGGTCGTCTCCCAGCGCGCCCACGAGATCGATCACCTCTTCGGAGGTGGTGACGCAGATCGCCGCCCCTTGACGGATCAACCGGTGGCATCCGGCCGAGGTCTCAGAGGTCACCGGCCCCGGAACGGCTGCCAGGAGACGGTTCAACGAGGTCGCGTGCCCGGCGGTGTTGAGTGCCCCGCTGCGCACAGCCGCCTCGACCACCAGGGTCCCCCTGGACAGGGCGGCGATGAGCCGGTTACGGACCAGGAAACGCGGCCGGGTCGGACGGGTGCCCATCGGACACTCGCTCACCAGGACGCCCTGGGACCGCACAATCGCGAACAGGTCATGGTGGGCGCTGGGATAGGTGACATCGGTGCCGCAGGCGAGCACAGCGACGGTTGGCGTCCCGCAGGCGAGGGCACCCCGATGGGCCGCTCCGTCGATGCCGTACGCGCCGCCTGACACGACACTCCAGCCTCGCTGGCTCAACCCGGCCCCGAACTCCGCCGCGACATGCGTGCCGTACGGCGTGGCGGCCCGGGAGCCGACGATCGCGACGGAGCGCAGGCAGGAGAACCGCAGGTTCGCCTGCCCATGGAGCCAGAGGGCATACGGGCGGGAATCTCCGAGGTCGTCCAGCTGGGTGGGCCACTCGGAGTCGCCGGGAATCAGCAGCCGGGCCCCGCTCCACTCCCCTTCGGCCAGATCCCGGCCGGGGTCGGCCGTCTCCAGCCGAGCCGTCCAGGAGGCGAGCAGCCGTTCGAGCTTGGGCAGGAGCCGGTCGCTCATAGCCGGGGGCCGGTCACCCTCGACCGGAAACGGATCGCCGACGGCCGGGGACCGGTCGCACGCGACACGACGCGGACCGCTCCCAGCCGGGAATTGATCACTCCCAGCCGGAGGCGGATCGTTCGTGAACGGGAGTTGATCGCTCATAGCCGGAGGTCGGTCGCGTCCGACCGGGAACGGGTCACCGACGGCCGGAAATCTGTTCTTTCGGGGCTCGGGCGAGCCACGGTCGCGGGATCTCGCGAACCAGCGGACGAACTCCGGGTCCACGCGCCCCCGGCGAATCCGCTCGACGGCGGCCTCCGGGCCGTGGACGGCGACGAGCCTGCCCATCACCGCGTCACCCGGCTCGGCCAACCGCATCAACGTGACCCGCGCGAGCCGTTCGCTCACCGCTCCTCCCCCAGCCACAGTCCGAGGGCGGCGTTGGTCTCCGTGATCTCGGGCACCCTCCGGCCTCCGAGGTCGGCCAGGCTCCAGGCGACCCTGAGCACGCGATCGAGTCCGCGAGCGCTCAGCTCCCCGCTGTCCAGGCAGCGAAGGAGCGGGGACATCGCCTTCGGCGCCGGCCGGTAGTCGGTGTGGAGCGCCCGCGACGGCATCTCCGCGTTGCACCGCCAGGGCCTGCCCGCGAAGCGTTCCGCGGCACTTGCGCGGGCGGCGCGTACCCGCTCGGCCACCACCCGGCTCGGCTCGATGAATCGGCGGTCGGCGAGAAGCTCACGACGGGTCGAGCGATACAGCATGGTCTTGACGTCGATGCGGTCCAGCAGCGGACCGGACAGCCTGGCGAGGTAGCGGCGCCGGGCCGTGGGGGTGCATCGGCACGGGTCCTCGGGGCTGGACGGCCGCGCGCACGGGCACTGGTTGGCGGCCAGCACCAGCATGAACCTGGCCGGGAACGTCACCGAGCCCAATGCCCTGCAGACGGTCACCTTGCCCGATTCGAGCGGCTGCCTGAGCGAGTCGAGAACGATCGCCGGATATTCGGGCGCCTCGTCGAGGAACAGGACTCCCCGGTGGGCGAGCGAGACCGCGCCCGGACGGATCATGCCGCTGCCCCCGCCGATCACGGCCGCGACCGTCGCGGTGTGATGGGGCGCCACAAACGGTGGACGGGTAAGCAGCGGGCGGTCCAGGGGCAGCGTCCCGGCGACCGAGTGGATCGCGGTGACCTCCAGCGCCTGCTCCCGCTCCAAAGGCGGCAGCAGGGTGGGCAACCGCTCGGCGAGCATCGTCTTGCCGGTGCCGGGCGGCCCCAGCATCCAGAAGTTGTGTCCTCCTGCGGCACAGACCTCCAGCGCCCGGCGGGCGAAGGGCTGGCCCGCCACGTCGCCCAGGTCGGGGACGATCTCCCCGGCCTCCCCCGGAGAAGGCGGCAACGCGCCGCCGAGCCCGGCCCCGCTCCGCGCGACGCCTTCGGCCATGGGAATGTTCACCGGATTGTCGCTGCGCAGCCAGCTCACCAGCTCCCCCAGATTGGAGGCGGGAATCACCGTCACCTCCGGCACGAGGCCGGCCTCGGCGGCGTTGAGCGCGGGGACCACGACCATACGGGCACCGGCCGCGACGGCCGCCAGCACGGCGGGGAGAACGCCCCGTAAGGGACGCACCGAACCGTCGAGGCCGAGCTCGCCCAGGAAGAACGGCGTGGCGACCCTCGCCGCGGGCACGAACCCGGCCGCCGCGAGCAATGCCACCGCGATCGCGAGGTCGAACATGCTCCCCCTCTTGGGCAGGCTGGCGGGGAACAGGCTGACGGTGATCCGGGCGTCGGGCCAGGCATGGCGACTGTTGACCACCGCCGAGCGGACCCGGTCGCGGGCCTCGCTCAGCGCGGTGTCCAGCATGCCGATCAGATGCATGCCGGCCATGCCGCTGCCCACGTCGGCCTCAACGCCGACCGGATGGCCGGTCACTCCGAGCAGGGCGACACAGCGCGTGCGTGCCACGGTCACCAGGCCACCTCCCGGACGTGGCGAACGGTCAGGAACGGCCCGGGGCGCATCTAGGACATCCCCCGCTCGTGACGGATGACGAAGTCTCCGGCGAACCGCTCCAGCGCGACGACGTCAACGCGGATCGCGTCGAACCGCTCGCACCGGTCACGGCGCTCTCCTCGCCATCTGGTGGCGAGCCTGCGCAGCCGGGCGAGCTTCGCCCAGGTCACCGCCTCCAAGGCGGTCCCGTGGGTGCGGCCGGAGCGGGTCTTCACCTCCACCACGACGAGCGTCCGCCCCTCACGGGCGACCACGTCGATCTCGCCGTCGGAACACCGCCAGTTACGATCCAGAATCTGCATGTCGTGGGCCAGCAGATAGTCGACGGCGATCTGCTCGCCATGCTTGCCGAGCTCGTCCTTCGCGGCCATGGAACCACCTCCGGTTCCAGACTTTCGCTCAGCTCACCCCGCCTCCGGCGGACCGAACCGGATTCTGTGGACATCCGGCCGGGCGCGGAGGACACCTGTGGAAAACCCAGTCCAGAACCTGCCCCGGAGCCTCAGCAAGGCACCCGGCCCGGGATATCCCGGGCCGGCTGATTCTCAGTCCAGCAGATGGCCGGTTCGGGGTGTCTCGGTCCAACGACCTTCCGGTCCAAGAGGACCCGCCCCAAGCGTTGCCCGAAACTCGGGAAGACCCCCGCCCCGGCGAACCACCCCGGAGAGACCTCAAGCCGGCGGCCCGGTTCGGGGGAACTCGGGCCGGCGGCTCCTTGGGGCGAGGGGTCCCCGGTCCGGTGGTCTGCCGGGGCGGTTGCCTCCGGATCGGAGTCCTCAGCCTGAGAAGCCCTCCTTGGGCATCTCCAGGTCGGGCTTGGCCAGTTCCTCCACGTTCACATCCTTGAAGGTCACCACGCGGACGTTCTTCACGAACCTGGCCGGCCGATACATGTCCCAGACCCAGGCGTCCTGCATCTTCACGTCGAAGAACACGTCACCGTTCTCCGCGGTGCGGACGTCCAGATCCACGGAGTTGGTGAGATAGAAGCGCCGCTCGGTCTCCACGACGTAGGTGAACAGTCCGACCACGTCGCGGTACTCACGGTAAAGCTGCAGCTCCATCTCGGTTTCGTATTTTTCGAGATCCTCTGCGCTCATACCGGTCCTCCTGTTGCACGCCCTTCCCGGCCCGCCCGATCAGGCGATGCCGGCCCCCACTTCATTCTCACCCATCGCCTCCCCCGGCCTGGACCGCGCCACCGTCGCGAACGAGAATCGGTGGTCCGGACACGGGCCGTACGTCTCAAGTGCCCTGCGGTGCCCCAGGGTGCCATATCCCTTGTGCACGGCGAAGCCGTACCGGGGGTGGCGGCCGTCGAGCTCGATCATCATCCTGTCCCGCGTCACCTTCGCCACAATCGAGGCCGCCGCGACACAGGCCACGACCTGGTCCCCCTTCCACATGCCGAGTGACGGCACGGGCAGGCCGGGGACGGGAAAACCGTCGGTGAGCACATAGCCAAGATCACAGGATAGCCGTGCCACGGCCCGGCGCATCCCCTCGATGTTGGACCGGTGCAGGCCGCGCGCGTCGATCTCGCCCGGCGGGATCACCACCACGCCGACCGCCTCCGCGGTCGCCGTGATCCGCCGGTACAGCGACTCGCGCCGGGAGGCCGCCAGGGACTTGGAGTCGTTCAAGCCGTCGACGGGGCGTCCGAGCACCACCGCGGCGACCACCAGCGGCCCGGCGCAGGCCCCCCGGCCCGCCTCGTCGACCCCGGCCACGGGCCCCAGCCCTCGGCGCGCGAGAGCACGCTCATAACCGTACAGTCCCGAATCTCGCCGGACCACGCTGGGAGCGGGGCGGAACGCGATTGTCATGGCACCACGGCAGACATAGCGACCATGAGCCGAGAGTACGCCCCATCTTCACCGTTCGGTACTGCTATCGCACCTTGACGAAGGTCTCCGGCGTCGACAGGAGGGTCGCCCTGGAGAACGGCCAGTAGATCGCGAAGGCCCGGCCGATCACCGCCGCCGTCGAGATGGTGCCCTCCCCCTCCATCTCCTCGTGTGTCCGCGAGTCGGAGGAGGCCGAGCGGTGGTCGCCCATCACCCAGAGCCGTCCCTTGGGGACGACCTTCTCGAACTTGTCCCCGGAGGGGAAGTCGTCGGGGTGGAGGTACGCCTTCTCGTCGAGGGGCACCCCGTTGACGGTGATCCGCCCCTGCGCGTCACAGCATCTCACCGTGTCACCGCCTACCGCGATGACCCGTTTGATGGTGTCGTCACCCCGCCAGCCCTTGAAGACCACGATGTCACCGCGCTCGGTCTCGCCGTACAGCTTGTTGACGATCACGCGATCACCCTCGATGAGGGTGTTCTCCATCGACTCCGAGGGGATGTAGAAGGACCGGAAGACGAAAGCCTGCAGCAGCAGGGCCACGAGCACACCGGACACGAGCAGGAACAGCGACTCGCGGAGGCCGCCCCCCTTACGGGGGGCCTTCGCGTCGTTCCTCTTCTTGCCCCTCCCGTCACCGCCGGGGTCCGCGCCGGGAGGAACGACGGGCTCGGCGTCGGGGGTCACGGACTCGTTGGGGGGTTCCACGGTCATGGGGTACGGCTACCGCCTCGAACGCTGGCGGCGACGCCACAGCAGCAGTGGCACGGCCCCCGCGAGCCCTGCGGCGAACGGGGCGGCCTCTCCCACCGCGACGGCGGCTCTGAGCGCCGGCTGGTTGAAGGTGTCGGGAATGGGGATGATCTCGGCCCTGGAGAACGGCCAGACGATCACGAAGGCCCGGCCGATCACCTTGTCCACCGGGATGGTCCCGCCTCCGGGGTCGCCCAGGTGGGAGCGGGAGTCGAGGGAGACCGAGCGGTGGTCGCCCATCACCCAGAGACGACCCGGCGGAACCTTGACCTCGAAGGGGTCACGGGCCGGCTCGTCGTTGGGGTGGAGGTAGGCCCTCTCGTCGAGGGGCACCCCGTTGACGGTGATCCGCCCCTGGGCGTCACAGCATCTCACCGTGTCGCCCGGCACCCCGATGACCCGCTTGATGTAGTCCTTCTCGCCGGGCACCACGCCGAACGCGGTGCCGACCCAGCGGAAGAACGCGGCGACCGGGTTGGACGGTTCCTGGAGCTTCACCTCGCCGTCCCAGGAGTCCACCCCGGAGAAGACCACCACGTCCCCGCGCTCGATGCCTCGGACGTGGTAGACGAGCTTGTTGACCAGGACCCGGTCGTTCGTCAGGAGCGTGTTCTCCATCGACTCCGACGGGATGTAGAACGCCTGGATGACGAAGGTCTTGATGACGAACGCGAGGACCAGCGCGACGACGATCAGGACGGGAAGCTCCTTCCAGAAGGAGCCCTTCTTCTTGTCCCTGCCGCCCTTGGCGGTCTTCTGGGTTTCTTCGGCGACCACGTCCACCTCGTCCTCGACAGGTCGACGCGAGGCTGCGCCGGACTCCCGGTCTTCGCTAGTCAT
This sequence comes from Streptosporangium sp. NPDC006007, assembly GCF_040614315.1. Lineage (NCBI taxonomy): Bacteria > Bacillati > Actinomycetota > Actinomycetes > Streptosporangiales > Streptosporangiaceae > Streptosporangium > Streptosporangium sp. NPDC006007. Next base: position 20,525 of record NZ_JBEXUG010000013.1, read on the forward strand.
CGTTGACGAGCCTAGATGATGATGGGCGCCAACCGGTCGCCCGCCTGGTTACCTGAGAGCTATGGGTACGCCATAAGAGGTCAAACCCGCCTGCATGCGACTGGCCCGTATCCCCGGGCGGGGAACGGGCCAGACAGGCACGGCGCGGAGGGCCTTAGCGGGCTTCGCGCTTCTCGCGGATGCGGGCGGCCTTGCCGCGCAGGTCACGCATGTAGTAGAGCTTGGCGCGGCGGACGTCGCCACGGGTCACCAGGGTGATCTTCTCGATGACCGGGCTGTGCACCGGGAAGGTGCGCTCGACGCCGACGCTGTAGCTGACCTTGCGGACGGTGAAGGTCTCGCGGGCGCCACTGCCCTGACGGCGAAGGACGAAGCCCTTGAACACCTGGACGCGGGAGCGGCTGCCCTCGATCACTCGGACGTGAACCTCAAGCGTGTCACCGGGGCGGAAGTCCGGGACATCGGTGCGGAGCGAGGACTTTTCGAGCTCGGTGATCAGCGTGTGCATGACAGTGGTACCTCATCTGAGCGAGCATGCGGAGGTTCGCCCGGCCGCCGTGAGGCGACATCGCGGCGGACACACATGCTGAAGTGGATGTGTCTTGACGTCGGGCCCGTCTGCCCGGCGGCGCGCGCCAACCCGTGGACAGTAAGCGGCAACGCTTCAGTCTGCCATATTTTCACGACCGACCGGAAATCAACGGGTCAGGGCACGCGGGCCGGCCGCTCCGGAGGCGGGCAGAGACCGCGGGGAGGTTCCGGGGAACCGGCCGGGCCTGAGGTCAGACGGGGAGGTCGGGTTCGGCCAGGACCTGCCGATCGTGGAGGTCCAGGCTCTCCTGGTCGAGCGCGGCCAGCAGTTCGGCGCGGTTCTTCGCGGTACGGCGGAGCGCCTGGTCCCGCCGCCACCGGGCGATCCTGCCGTGGTGCCCGGAGAGCAGGATCTCCGGGACCTCGTGCCCCCGCCACTCGGGCGGCTTGGTGTAGACCGGACCTTCGAGGAGGTTCTCCATCGCCCCCGGCGCGAACGAGTCGTCCACGGCCGAGCGGGCGTTGCCGAGCACCCCGGGCAGCAGCCGCCCGACGGCCTCGACCATCACCAGCACGGCCGCCTCGCCCCCGGCCAGCACGTAGTCACCGATGCTGACCTCGTCCACCCGCGTCCGCGTGCCGTACTCGGCCATGACCCGGGAGTCGATGCCCTCGTAGCGGGCGGGCGTGAACAGCAGCCAGGGCTCGGCGGCGTACTCCATGGCCAGCCTCTGGGTGAAGGGCACCCCGCTCGGGGTCGGCACGACGATCCTGGGCGGGGCGCCCCGCCCGGTCGCGAGGACGGCGTCGATGGCCTCACCCCACGGGCCGGGCTTCATGACCATGCCGGGGCCGCCGCCGTAGGGGGTGTCGTCCACGGTGCGGTGCACGTCGTGAGCCCAGTCGCGGAGCTGGTGGAGACGGACGTCCAGGGTGCCCCGCTCGCGCGCCTTGCCGATGAGGGAGACGTCGAGCGGGGCGAAGTACTCGGGGAAGATCGAGATGATGTCGACGCGCATGTCAGACGGCCGTGTCCGGGTCGAGCAGGCCGGCCGGCGCGTCCACCACGAGGGTGCCCCCGTCCAGGTCGATCACGGGGACCAGCGCCTTGACGAACGGCACGTACGCCTCACCGGCGGGGCGCCGTACCACGAGCAGGTCCTGGCCGTGGTGGAGCACGTCGGACACCTCGCCGACCCGCTCGCCCTCGGGGGTGAGGACCGTCAGGCCGATGAGCTGGTGGTCGTAGAACTCGTCGGGGTCCTCGGGCGGCGGAATGTCCGCCGAGTCGATGACGAGCATGACGCCGCGGAGCGCCTCGGCGCGGTCGCGGTCGTCGACGCCCTCGAACCTGACCAGCAGGACACCGGAGTGCCACCGCCGGGAACCGACGACGAGCGGACCGGCGGACGCGGGGTTGGTGGCGAGGGCCGACCCCGGAGTGAAACGCTCCTCCGGGTCGTCGGTGCGGACCTCCACGGACACATCGCCGCGGAGTCCGTGCGGGCGGCCGATCCGGCCTACGACAAGCTGCACGTCCGCCTCCCAGGGTGGTCGTGGGGTGGAAGGCGAACGGGTCACCCACCGTGGGTGGGTGACCCGTTCACTCGATGGATCTCGTGTCGGCTCGGCCCCGCCCGTTGGATCCTCTATCCGCCGCGTCGCCGCGGCGAGATCCACGGGAGGGGCCCAGACCGTGTCGCGCGAACCCCCGTCAGAACGAAGATCCACACAATACGGCCTAGCGGGCCTCGTTCAGGTCGAGCAGATCGACCCGGACGTACTTACCGTCGCCCAGAGCGTTCACCACGGTGCGGAGCGCTTTGGCCGTACGGCCTCCACGGCCGATGACCTTGCCGAGGTCCTCGGGGTGGACCCGGACCTCAAGCACACGTCCGCTGCGGATGCGGCGAGCGTGAACCTGGACCTCGTCGGGGTATTCGACGATGCCCTTCACCAGGTGCTCGAGGGCCTCCTCAAGCACCTCAGGCCTCGCCTTCCGGCTTCTCCTCCGCGACCGACTCGGCCGGCGTCTCGGCGGCGGGTTCCTCGACCTTCACGGCCTTCTTGGCCGACTTCTTCGGCGTGGTGGCGGCGCTCTCCAGAGAGAGCGTCTCCTTGGCCGCGGCCTCGTAGACGGCGTGCCGGTCGGCCTTGGGCTCGGCGACCAGCAGCGGAGCGGGGGCGGGCTCGCCCTTGAACTTCTGCCAGTCGCCGGTGAGCTTGAGGAGCTTCAGCACGGGGCCGGTCGGCTGCGCGCCGACGCCCAGCCAGTAGGCCGCCCGCTCGGAGTCGACCTCGATGCGCGAGGGGTGCTCCTTCGGGTGGTACAGGCCGATCTCCTCGATCGCCCGGCCGTCACGCTTGGTGCGGCTGTCGGCGATGACGATGCGGTACTGCGGGTTGCGGATCATGCCGAGCCGCTTGAGCTTGATCTTGACTGCCACTGGTGTGGTCTCTCCTGCATTAGAGCGTGGGTGAACGGCATCTCATCGAGTGGGGCACGAGGAGAGGACGCCCAAGGGACAGGCGCGGTACGCGGGGGTGAGAGGGCACCCGTGTAGTCACGATGTTCCAACATGTCATTGTGCCAGACTCACGGAGGTGCCCGGCCGTCGAGCACCCATCCCGTACGGCCGGCGGAGGGCAAATCTCGGTAATTCCCGTGTGTCCGGCACGCCAGGCGGCTTCCCCTGCTGCGCTAATTGGCCGCCGTGGCAACCACCTTGAGATCCCTGCTGCCGGCCGCGATCGGATCCCTCGCGGTGCTGGGCATCGCGCTCACCCTGAGAACGGCCTCGGCCACCGGCGAACTCGCGCCGCCCCCGGAGATCGGTGCGTGCGACGGCGGCGCACTCCGGCGTCCGGCGGCCCCCACTGAGGGCGCCGGGACCCCCGACGGCATGTCGCCGCTGCTGGCGGCGCTGCTGAGAACGCTGGTCCAGCCGCCCGGCTGCTCACCGCCACCGCGCTGACGCCGACGGCCTCCGCACCGTCGGCGATCCCCGCGCCGCCCCCGGCGCCACCGCCCTCCGGCAGGCGCGGCCGGCCCGGCGGGCCGATCCCGGTGGGAAGGCGGCACGGGGCGATCGGAGGGAGACAGCGGGGCACCCGAACACGGCGGCGGGGGCGGGGGCGGGGGCGGCGGATCCTCCCGCCGCCCCCGTGGGTGCTACTTGGGCCGTACCCCCAGCAGTTCCAGCACCGCCACGGCGATGAAGCCCACCATGATGATCAACCAGATCCAGCGGGCCCGTCCGTGGAATCCGCCGTCACTCACTTCTGCCCGGGGAGCTTGAATTTCGAGGGGTCGAAGCCCGGCGGCAGCTCCAGGCCGGGCGGAAGCTGACCGGCCCCCAGTCTGCCGAGGGCGCCCTTCGCGCTCGGGGGGTCGTCCGAGGCCGCCGTGCCGGAGGCGCCCTTGGCGAGTGACGCCTTCCGCGGGTCACCGCTGACCCTGCGCCCCTTGGCGGCCTTCTTCTGCGCGGCCTTGCCCGCCTTGCGCCCGCCGGGCATGCCGGGGATGCCCATCCCGCCGGCCATGCGCTTCATCATCTTCTGCGCGTCGAAGAAGCGGATGACCAGGCTGTTGACCTCGGTCACCGTCACGCCGGACCCCTTGGCGATGCGGGCCCTGCGAGAACCGTCGATCATCTTGGGGTTCTGGCGCTCGCCCGGGGTCATGGAGCGGATGATGGCGGCGACACGGTCCAGGTCACGGTCGTCGACCTGGTTGAGCTGGTCGCGCATCTGCCCCATGCCGGGCATCATGCCGAGCAGGTTCTTGATGGGGCCCATCTTGCGGACCATCATCATCTGCTCAAGGAAGTCTTCGAGCGTGAAGCCCTCACCCGAGGTGAGTTTGCCCGCCATCCTGGCGGCTTCCTGCTCGTCGAAGGTCTTCTGCGCCTGCTCGATCAGGGTGAGGATGTCACCCATGTCGAGGATGCGGGAGGCCATCCGATCCGGGTGGAAGGCGTCGAAGTCCTCCAGCTTCTCCCCGGTGGACGCGAACATGATCGGCTTGCCGGTGATGTGGCGGACCGACAGGGCGGCACCACCGCGGGCGTCGCCGTCGAGCTTGGTGAGCACGACGCCGTCGAAGCCGACCCCCTCCATGAACGCCTGGGCCGTGGAGACGGCGTCCTGGCCGATCATGGCGTCGACGACGAACAGGACCTCGTCGGGGGAGACCGCGTCGCGGATGTCGGCGGCCTGCCTCATCAGCTCCTGGTCGATGCCCAGGCGGCCCGCGGTGTCGATGATGACGGTGTCGTGCTGCTGGCGCCGGGCGTGCTCCAGCGACTGGCGGGCCACCGCGACCGGGTCGCCGACGCCGTTGCCGGGCTCGGGGGCGTAGACCGGGACGCCCGCGCGCTCGGCCACGACCGAGAGCTGCTGGACCGCGTTGGGACGTTGCAGGTCGGCGGCGACCAGCAGCGGTGTGTGGTTCTGGTCGCGCAGCCAGCGGGCGAGCTTGCCCGCCAGGGTGGTCTTACCGGCGCCCTGGAGACCGGCGAGCATGATGACGGTCGGCGGGGTCTTGGCATGGCGGAGCCGCCGGGTCTCGCCGCCCAGGATCTCGACCAGCTCGTCATTGACGATCTTGACGACCTGCTGCGCGGGGTTCAGCGCCTGGGAGACCTCGCTCCCCCGGGCACGCTCCTTGACCTGGGCGACGAACGTCTTGACCACCGGCAGCGCGACGTCGGCCTCAAGCAGCGCGATGCGGATCTCGCGGCAGGTTGCGTCGATGTCGGCCTCGGACAGCCGACCCTTGGAACGGAGGGAGGAGAAGACCGATGTGAGCCGGTCGGAAAGCGTCTCGAACACGTGATTGGCCAGCCTCTGCGCTACAGGTCTGCGACTCGACCACCCAGCCTATCCGCTGGGCGGCGCGAATTATGCCCCGGCGGTCAGCGGCCCCAGCCGGGAACGGCCATCCTCATGGTGAGGGCGTGCTCCACCAGCGTGATGAGGGTGGCCTTCACCGCGTCGCGGGAACGCGCGTCGGTTCGCGAGATCGGGATGTGCGGCGCCAGTGTCAGCGCCTCCCGTACCTCCTCCTCACCGTGCATGTAGGTCCCGTCCCAGCCGTTGACCGCCACCACGAAGGGGAGTTTGGCCTCCTCGAAGTAGTCGATCGCCGGAAAGCTGTCGGCCAGCCGCCGGGTGTCGACCAGCACGACGGCGCCGATGGCGCCGCGCACGAGGTCGTCCCACATGAACCAGAACCGGTGCTGACCCGGCGTGCCGAACAGATACAGGATGAGATCACGGTCCAGCGAGACACGGCCGAAGTCCATCGCGACCGTGGTGGTGGTCTTGTTCGGAGTGAGGCCGAGGTCGTCGATGCCGGCGCTGGCGTCGGTCATCACCGCCTCCGTGGTCAGGGGGAGAATCTCAGACACCGCCCCCACGAAGGTGGTCTTACCAACACCGAATCCACCGGCGACGACGATCTTCGTCGATGTCAGGCCGCCGGCGCGGCTAGAGCCTGCGAAGTCCACTGAGCACCCTTTCCAGCAGGTTGAGATCCGGCTTGCCCGCGTCCAGCTGCGGCTGATGCAACTGGAGCAGACCCTCGGCCGCCATGTCCGCCACCAGGATCCGGGTAACGCCGAGCGGGATGCGGAGCATCGCGGAGATCTCAGCGACCGAACGCACTTGCCGGCACAGGGCGCTGATCGCCTGATACTCCGGGGTGCGGGTGGATAGATCGTGGTGTACGGACGTCGCCGAGGAGACCAGGGCCTCCATGGCGAGCTGGGTCCGGGGGACGGTCCGTCCCCCGGTCACGGCATACGGCCGGACCAGGGAGCTCTGCTCCCCGGGTACCGGTTGCATGAGATGTGCGGGATCCCCCCTATGTCGGCGGGGATCCTCCATCGACTGGTAGGGCGGCCCGCTTAACGGGCCGCTCTCACCTGGCCAGCCGCGGCCTGCCACGGCATCCTCCTATGATCATCGCCATCACCGGGGGTGGGAGGCCTGGAGTTCGGCGCGGACGGCCGGCGTGAGCACCTGGCCCGCTCGTTCGACAAGTAGGGTCATCTGGTAGGCGACCAAGCCCATGTCACAGTCGGCGGCGGCCAGTACCGCCAGGCAGGACCCGTCACTGACCGACATGATGAGCAGCAGCCCTCGCTGCATCTCCACCACCGTCTGGGTGACCGCCCCGCCCTCGAAGACCCTGGAGGCGCCCTGGGTCAGGCTGATCAGCCCGGCGGCGACCGCCGCGAGCTGGTCGGCGCGGTCCCGGGGAAATCCATCGGAAAACGCCAACGGCAGACCGTCCGCCGACACCACGACCGTGTGCGCCACGCCTGGGACGTTGTTCACAAAGTCGGTGATCAGCCAATTGACCCCCCGAGCGGCCTGGCTCATTTCGCGCACGTGTCATCCTCCTTGGCGACCATGATGAGCTCGCTCACCGGTCCTCCTTGCTCTCTTCAACGTCCCGGCCGAAGTCGGGATACGGCTGACCGTCGCCTAGCTCACCCCTGGCCGCCGCGCGGCCCTGCCGTACTCCCTGCTGGAAGCTCGACAGCCGGTTGCGCACCGCCTCCGGGGAGACGGTCGGCCGGAGGGGGGTCTGGGGTGCCGCCCCCGGGTCGGGGGCGGCCGTACCGGGCACCAGATTCGCCTTCGGCACCCGTTTGGGCAACCCCGAGCCGGTGAGCCCGCCGAGGGTGGGCTCACTGGCCGCCTGGGCCGCCTGCCAGCCCGCGTCCGCGGGCGAGGACCAGGCGTCGGAGACCGGATACGCCGGGGAGGGTTCGGCCTCGGCGGCCCCGGTTCCCGCGGCGCCCATGGTCTCCCTGGCGGGGTCCTCGTCCGGGGCGGAGGCGTCGACCTTCTTGAACCAGTCGGACTCGACCGCGGCGAAGATCGGCAGGAACTCCTCCTTCGCCTCCTCCATGGGAGAGGGGTCGGAGACCACCGGCAGCGGGCCGGTGCTGTCCGCGATGTCGAACCCCCGGCTCTCGAAGGGGCCCCTGCGGTCGGTGGACGGCCATCCCATGGCGTCCCCGTCGCGGACGGGGGTGCTCGTCCAGACGCCGGAGTCCCCGCCGCGTACGGGCGCGTCGGGCCAGACCGACGTCTCCGCCTGGGAGGTGTCCGGCCAGGCCGCGGCCTCTTCGCCGCGTGCCGGCGTGCCGGGCCACGGTGTCCCCGTGTCGGCCTGGGGCGCGGCCGGCCAGGCCGGACCGGCGCCGGGCGGCGGCAGGTGGTCGGGCCAGGGGGTGTCCACCGGCGCCTGGCCGGCGTGGCCTCCGCCGGGGGGCTGCCGGGTTTCGAAGGAGGCGAGGTGCCGCCGCACGTCGAAGGAGTTGAAGGACTGCTGGGCGGCCTCGAACGAGGTGAACGCGGACTGCGCGGGGTCGAGCGTGGTGGGACTGGACAGCACCGCCGCCCGGTCTCCCGAGCCCGGGGCCGAGGGCCAGTCGCCCCCCGGAACGCCGGAATGGCCGGGAACGCCCGGCATCTGAGGGACGCCGGTAACGGAGAGCAGGTTCTCGGGGAGCAGCACCATGGCGGTCAGGCCGCCGTTGTCCTGCTGCCTGAGCTGGACTCGGATACCGTGCCGCAGGGCCAGCCGGCCGACCACGAAAAGGCCCATCCGGCGGGACACCGACACGTCCACCACCGGCGGGTTGGCCAGTCGCCAGTTCGCCTGGGTGAGTTCGTCGGTGGTCATGCCGATGCCGATGTCGGTGACCGAGACCATCACGCCGCCGCCGTCGATGCGGTTGCTGGACACGACGACCTTGGTCTCCCTGGGGGAGAAGGAGATCGCGTTCTCCATCAGCTCGGCGATCAGGTGCACCACGTCGTTGACGGAGGTGCCGACCACGGACACGCCGCTGGAGAGCCTCAGGTCGACCCGCTCGTAGTTCTCGACCTCCGAGAGCGCGGCGCGGGCCACGTCGATCATCGCGACCGGCTGGCTCCACCGGCGGGCCGGTTCCTGCCCGGCGAGGACCAGGAGGTTCTCGCTGTTGCGGCGCATGCGGGTGGCCAGGTGGTCGAGCCGGAACAGGCTGCCCAGCCGGTTCTCGTCCTGCTCGCCCTGCTCCAGGTTCTCGATCAGCGACAGCTGGCGTTCCACCAGCGTCTGACTGCGCCGGGAGAGGTTGACGAACATCGCGTTGACGTTGCTCCGCAGCGTGGCCTCCTGGCCCGCCAGCCGGACGGCCTCGCGGTGGACCTCGTCGAAGGCCCTGGCCACCTCGCCGATCTCGTCGTCGGAGACCACTCCGATCGGGGCGACCTCGGCGTCCGCGCCCTCACCGGCCTCCCGCATGTTCTGCACGGTCTCGGGAAGGCGGTGCCCGGCGATGGACAGCGCCTCGGTGCGGAGCCTGCGCAGCGGGCTGACCAGCGACCGCGCCATGATCGCGGTGACGGTCAGGACCAGGAGGAGGAGCAGCATGCTCAGCCCCGCGGTGATCAGCGCGCCGCGCTGCTCGGACTCCTGGAGGGCGCGGCTCTGCTCGATCAGGGTGTCGGCGATCTGCTTCTCCACCGCGCGCATCCGGTCGACGGCGTCCGAGGAGGCGTCGAACCAGCTCGTCTGGTCACCGGCCCCGCTCCCCGAGGCGTCGACCCGGATGAGCGGCTGACCGTTGAGGGCGAGGACGAGGGAACGGGCTCGGATGGACTCCGCCCGGTCCTTCTTCTGGCTGCTCACGATGTCGTCGTAGAGCTGGCGCTGGGTGATCGAGGCCTCGGCGCGGAACGCGGCCAGCTCGCTGTCGCGCTGCGCCCTGGCGGCCAGGAGGGCGTTCAGTCCCTCGGGGGTGAAGCTCCTGGCGGCGAGGCCGACCGCGAGGTAGGCCCGCTCCCTGGACGCCTGCTCCTTGGCCCTGGTGAGCGCGCCGAACGCGGTGGCACCGCCGGCGAGGGACTGGTCGGCGACGCTCTGGAACTCGTCGTGCAGGGCCAGCAGGTCGGAGATGGTCCCGGTGTACATGCTGATCGTGGACAGCGCGGGGAACTGGGTGTTGATCGCCGTCTTGCGCACGCTCGCCAGCTCGTCGAGGCGGTCGCGCACCTGGTCGAGCTCGGCCTTGCCCTGTTCGCCGAGGCTCTCCACGGCGTCGCCCGCCGTGATGATGTCGATCCGGTCGCGCACGCCCTTGACCAGCTGGTCGACGGTTCTGTACTGCTCTTGCAGCTTCGCCCGTCCGGTGCCGCCGCGCCCCTGGGCGACGAATCTGGCCGACAGGTCGCGCTCGGTCTCCATGTGGTGGGCCAGCTCGCTGAGCGCCGCGGTGAGCTCGGCGCTGGTGTGCGCGCGTTCGTACTCGGCGGCGGTGTTGATCGAGGCGGTCACCCTCAGGCCGCCCAGGACGATCGCGGCCGTGGTGGGGATGACGATCAGCGCGACGAGTCGCGATCGTACCCGCCAGTTCTTGAGTGCGAGCTTGCCGCCGCTCCTGCGGGAACCCCCCTTACGGGATCCGCGCCCTCCGGGGGCCGGGGGCCGGCCGCTCCGCGGCGGCCCCCCCTCGGCGCCGAATGCCGGGGCGGGTACCGACCCGGCTTCGCGTTCGCCGGGGATTGAAGCTGTCCTCACTGGCCTCCGCTGCCTCTCCTCGGATCGTCTGCTTGGAGGGGATCGCGTCACGCAACAGGGGCAAGTGACGCCGACGCATCCATGGGGTAGGGGTTATTGGAGCACAGCCGGATGACTTCAGCCAACCGCACATAACTCGCTTTCAAGACGCAACCGACACACGGCATCTGCAACCGGACAGTTCCCCTCTAAGTCAGTACGCAAACTTTCACAAAGCTATGAAACACCGTCCTTGACAGCCAAGAGTGAGAGCACTAGACAAAATTGGATCACCACTTCGGGGGCACGGGGGAACTAAGCCCGATTGTGACCATTTTGAGCCCTTAGGTCGATAATTGTAATTTGACCGATCCGCTCCGCTACTCTGATCCGCGATCAGCACACCCCCCTTTGGTCACGTTCCTTCCGGGACTTTCTCCGTTTCGCTTGACAACTCCAGCGAGTTCCGGCAGGGGCGGTCAAACGCAGCTAAGGAGACCCTGTGAGGTTCAGACTTGCGAGCCGGGCGGTCATCGCGGGACTCACCGCGATGCTGGCGCTCAGCGCCTGCGGCGGTTCCGGCACCAAGGCCGAGACCCCCGGCGCGAGCGGACTTGAGAAGAGCAAGATCGCTGTCGGCGCGCTGCCCATCCCCGACTCGGCCTCGCTCTACATAGCCAACAAGAGGGGCTTCTTCAAGGAAGAGGGCCTGACGGTGGACATCCAGATGGTCCAGGGCGGCGCGCAGGCGCAGCAGAGCCTCCTGGGCGGCTCCCTGGACGCCACGCAGACCAACTATGTCTCGACCTTCCTCGCCCAGGCGGCCGGGAACAAGTTGAAGATCATTGCCGACCTCTACCAGGCGGCTCCCAACGCCTTCGTCATCATGGTCGCCAAGAACTCCTCGATCAAGTCGCCCGCCGACCTGAAGGGCAAGAAGGTCGCGGTCAACAGCCTCAGGAACATCGGGACACTGTCGATCACCTCGGTGCTGAAGACCCACGGGCTCACCGACAAGGACGTCCAGTTCGTGGAGTTCCCCTTCCCCGACATGGCGGGCAAGCTTGAGCAGGGCGTGGTCGACGCCGCCTGGATGCCCGAGCCGCACCTGACCGCCGTCCAGAAGAACATCGGCGCCCAGAAGCTCGCCGACACCATGACCGCCGCCACCTCCGACTTCCCCATCGCCGGAGTGGTCGTCACCGAGGAGTTCGCGAGCAGGAACCCCAAGACGGTCGCCGCCATGCAGCGTGCGCTCGCCAAGGGCCAGGAGATCGCCGCCACCGACCGCAAGGCCGTGGAGGAGATCCTGCCGACCTACACCAAGATCGACGCCGCCACCGCGGCCGTCATCACGCTCGGCGGCTTCCCCACCAGCCTCGACCAGACCCGCCTGCAGCGGGTGGTCGACCTGATGGTGGAGCAGGGTTACCTGTCGGAGAAGATCGACGTCAAGGCCATGCTGCCCGGAACCTCCGGGTGATCGTGAGAGGACTGCTCGGCAGCAGACTGTTCTGCGGCGCCCTCGGCGCCGCGGGGCTGTTCTGCCTCCTGGAGGCGCTGGGCCGTACCGGGGTGATCAGCCCGGCCGTGTTCCCCCTCGCGTCGACCGTGCTCACCCGCGCGGCGGGGCTCGCCGCCGACCCGGACTTCCGCGCCGACGTCGTCTCGACCCTCGGCGCCTGGCTCTTCGGGCTGCTGCTCACCGTAGTGGTCGCGGTGCCCGCCGGATTCCTGCTCGGCACCCTGCCGAGGGTGGAGCGGGCGCTCCGGCCGCTGCTGGAGTTCCTCCGCCCCATCCCCTCGGTCGCGCTGATCCCCCTGGCGCTCGTGCTGTTCTCCGACAAGTTCGAGATGGAGGTCACGTTGATCGTCTACGCGGCCACCTGGCCGGTCCTGATCAACACGATGTACGGCCTCAAGGATGTCGACCCGCTTGCCAAGGAGACACTGCGCAGCTTCGGGTTCGGCCCGCTGGCCGTGCTGTGGCGGGTGTCGCTGCCCAGTACGGCGCCGTTCATCGCTACCGGCGTACGGCTGGCCGCGGCGGTCGCGCTCATCGTGGCGATCAGCGCGGAACTGCTCGCCGGCGGCTCCAGCGGCATCGGGGTCTTCCTCATCAAGGCCGGGGGCAGCGTCGAGGCGGTGGAGTACATCGTCGCCGCCGCCATCTGGGCCGGGGTCATCGGCTACGTCTCCAACGGCCTGTTCGTGCTGGCGGAGCGGCGGATGTTCCGCTGGTACGGCGCACGGACGGAGGCGGCCTGATGGGCCGGGCCCCGCGCGCCGCGGCCCGGCTCTGGCCGGTGCCGGCGGTGCTGGTGGTGTGGGAGCTCGTCACCCGCGCCGTCGGCGACCTCTCCTTTCCCGCGCCGACCCGGATCGCCGCCGCCATGCGCGCGATGTGGCTGTCCGGGCCGGCCGACCGGCTCTGGCTCAGCGACGCGGCGCTGGCCAACATTCCCACGAGCGTCGGCCGGCTGCTGGCCGGATGGGCGCTGGCCGGAGTCGCCGGGACCGCGCTGGGCATCGCGCTGGGCCGGTCCCCGCTGCTCTTCCGCCTCGTGGATCCGCTGGTTCAGTTCGCCCGGGCCATCCCCCCGCCGATGCTGCTGCCGTTCTTCATGGCGCTGTTCGCCATCGGGGCGCGGATGCAGATCAACGTGATCGTGTTCGGCGTCATCTGGCCGATCTTGATCAACTCCGCGGAGGGGGCACGCCACGTCGACCGCCGGCACCTGGAGACCGCCGAGGTCTTCGGGCTGTCGCGCGGACAGCGCCTGCTCCGGGTCATCCTGCCCTCGGCGATGCCGAAGATCTTCGCCGGTCTGCGGCTCAGCCTGTCCCTGGCGCTGATCCTGATGGTCATCTCCGAACTGGTGGGCAGCACCGACGGGATCGGCTTCCAGCTTCTGGACGCGCAGAGGTCTTACGACCTGCCCGGCGTGTGGGCGACGATCGTGTTACTCGGTGTCTTGGGATACGTGTTCAACTCGGCGTTCCTCGCGGCCGAACGGCGCATCCTGTCCTGGCACCGGTCCGCCAAGCAGACGACCTGAGGACCTGCTGTGCTTGAGATCTCGAATCTGACCCACACCTACGGCAGCGGGCCGGCCGCCCACCACGCGCTGGGCGGCGTCGACCTGTCGGTCGCCAAGGGCGAACTGGTGTGCATCGTCGGCCCCTCGGGGTGCGGCAAGTCCACCCTGCTGCGCTCCGTCGCCGGCCTGCTGCGGCCCGGCGGCGGCGAGGTGCTGCTCAACGGCACCCCCGTCGATCAGGCACCGGACAACCTGGCCGTGGTCTTCCAGGACTACAGCCGCTCGCTGTTCCCCTGGATGTCGGTGGCCGACAACGTCTCCCTCCCGCTGCGCCGCAGAAAGCTGGACAGAAGGCGGCGCAGGGAGGCCGCGATGGAGGCCCTGGCCCAGGTCGGGCTGGGCGGAGCCGAGGGAAAGTACCCGTGGCAGCTGTCCGGAGGCATGCAGCAGCGGGTGTCCATCGCCCGCGCGCTCGCCTACCGGCCCGCCCTGCTGCTGATGGACGAGCCCTTCGGCTCGGTGGACGCCCAGACCCGCGAGGACCTGGAGGACCTGACCCTGCGGGTCCGCGGCCACCACAACATGACCATCCTGCTCATCACCCACGACATCGACGAGAGCGTCTACGTCGGCGACCGCGTCGTGGTCTTGTCCAAGGCCCCGGCGAAGGTGGTGGGCGACCTGCGGGTGGACCTCCCCTGCCCGCGCGACCAGATCACCACCCGCGAGCACCCCGGCTTCGTGCACCTGCGCGCCGAGGTCGGCCGCCTGGTCCGCGGCCTGCGCAACCCGTCGGCCGCCACCCCGTGATCCGCGGCGATCCCACGAGGGGCACCGGCCTTCCGGCCCGCGGAACGAGAACCGTACAACGAGAGGATTGTGAATGAGCAACCCACAGGCACCGGTCTGGGATGCGATCGGCGGGGTCTCCCGCTTCGCGGCCCTGGCGGCGATGGCCGAGCTGGGCTGCGCCGACCATCTATGGGACGGCCCCCTGAGCGTCGGCGAGCTCGCGTCACGCTGCGGGGCCGACCCCGCCGCGCTCGGCAGGGTGCTCCGTCAGCTCACCTCCATGGGCATGGTGGCGCCGACGGGCCCGGGGGTCTACCGGCTGACCGAGGCGGGGACCACACTGTGCGAGGACACACCCGACTCGCTGCGGCCCGCCGTACGGATGATCGCCGAGGAGGGGTTCTGGTACGGCATGGGCACGGTGCCGCAGACCGTACGCGCCGGCAGGTCGGCCTTCGCCGAACGCCACGGCTCGGTGTACGGCTATCTCGGGGGCAACCCCGCCGCCCGGCGGCTGTTCGACGACTACATGGTGGCCAGGGCCCGGCCGTTCGCCGAGGCCGTGGCCTCCCGCTACGACTTCTCCGGTGTGCGCACCCTGGTGGACGTGGCCGGAGGCAAGGGGCACATCCTGGCCGCGATCCTGAAGGCCCATTCAAAACCCCGGGGAGTCCTGTTCGACCAGGAACACGTGGTCCCCGCCGCGCGGGAGTTCTTCGCCGAGGCCGGCCTTGAAGACCGGTGCAGCTGCGTCGCCGGCGACTTCTTCGTCTCGGTGCCCGCGGGGGCGGACGCCTACCTGCTGGGAAGTGTGATCCACAACTGGTCCGACGAGGACGCCGTGCGGATCCTGCGCAACATCAGGGACGTCATGGCGGACGACGGCCGGGTGCTGCTGGTCGAGCTCGTCGTGCCGGACGACGACGCGCCGCACATCAGCAAGGACGTGGACATGCGGATGCTCGCCCTGTTCGGCGAGGGCATGGAGCGCAGCGTCTCCGAGTACGGCGAGCTGCTGGGCGAGGCCGGATTCCGGATCGGCGACCTGGTCGAGCTGCCCGGCGGGGCCGGTGTCGTCGAGGCTCTGCCGATCTGAGCACCCGGCGGCACCCGGCCGGGCCGGGCGTCAGGGCGGCCGGTGACGCGGAGGTTCCCGCGTCACCGGCCGCCGGCGTCACCGAAGGCGCGGACACCCCGTCAGCAGACGCTCCAGGAGGCGCGCTCGTTGAGGAAACTGACGTCCATGTCGGTGATCCGCCGCTGGTCGGCCGCCATCGCGGCCAGCTCGTCGGGGGTGAGCACCTGGGAGACGTCGTCGAAACCCAGTGGCGCGCGCTCGGCCACCAGCGCGACGGTCCGCTCCATCGGCATCTCCCGGTTGGCGAGCACGAGCGGCGTGGTGGCCGTCCTTCTCTCCTCCTCGTAGGCGGTCATCCCCTCCACCGGCCCTGACTCGGCCAGGTGGCGGGCCAGCGCCCGGGCGTCGAGCACGGCCTGTGAGCCGCCGTTGGACCCGACCGGATACATCGGGTGGGCGGCGTCGCCGAGCAGCGTCACCCGGCCCCGGCCCCACCACGGGAGCGGATCCCTGTCCACCATCGGATACTCCAGGATCCGCTCCGCGCCGGCGAGCAGCCCCGGCACGTCCAGCCAGGCGTGACTCCACCGCGCGAAGTGCGGCAGCACGTCCTCCAGCCGCCCCCGCCGTGACCAGTCCGCCGGGGGAACCGCCCCGCCCTCGGCCACCTTCACCTCGGCGACCCAGTTGATGCGGGTCCCGTCCGGCGAGAGGGGGTAGGCCACGAACTTGCGCGAGTCGTTGGAACCCGCGATGGCCAGGGTCGCCCCGTCCAGGAACGGCCGGCTGCCGGTGATGCCGCGCCACATCCGCACCCCGCCCCAGAGCAGCGGTCCCTCGTCCGGGTGGAGGCGTGCCCGCACGGTGGAGTGGACGCCGTCGGCGCCCACCAGCACGTCGGCCGCCAGCTCGACCGGCTCGCCGGTACGGGCGTCCCGCAGCGAGGCGACGATCCCGCCCGGCCCCTCGACGACGTCCTGGAAGGTGAGCCCGGTCCTGACCGCTCCGTCGCCGAGCCGCTCGCGCACCGCGTCGAAGAGCGCCATCTGCAACACGCCCCGGTGGACCGAGTACTGCGGCCAGCGATATCCGGCGCCCCTGCCCCTGGGCAGGAGGAGAATCGTGCCGCCGAAACAGTCGGTGTAGATCTGGAAGCTGGTCGGAACGCCGATCTCCGCGAGTTTCTCCGCCAGGCCGAGTTCAGTGAGCTCCCTGACCGCGTGCGGCTGAATGTTGATTCCCACACCGAGCGGGCGTAACTCCGCGACCGAGTCGGCGACGACGCATTCGATTCCCGCGGCATGGAGGCTGAGGGCGGTGGTGAGACCGCCTATTCCCGCTCCGACGATCAACGCGCGCATGTTTCCTCACACTCCGGCCAGGCAATTCACGGCACCCCAGGCCGATGATCATAACTTATCGGATTAAGTCGTAACTAAATAGGTAATTTCGGATGGGCCGGATGGCTATTCCGGAACGGGGAAGCGTCCGGGGCGGTGGGCGCGTGCGGGACCCGAGGGCGGATCCCGCGCCCCGCCCGTCAGCCCCGGAGGGTGAGGACGTGCTCCACCAGGGTGATCAGAGTCGACTTCACCGACTCACGGGACCGGGCGTCGGTCCGGACGACCGGAATGTGCGGGGAGATCGTCAGAGCCTCCCGCACCTCCGCCTCACCGTGGAAGTGCGTGCCGCCGAAGCCGTTCAGAGCCACGATGAACGGCAGTCCGGCCTCCTCGAAGTAGTCGATCGCCGGGAAGCTGTCGGCCAGCCGCCGGGTGTCGACCAGCACGATCGCGCCGATCGCGCCCTTCACCAGGTCGTCCCACATGAACCAGAAGCGATGCTGACCCGGTGTACCGAACAGGTACAGGATCAGATCACGGTCCAGCGAGACACGACCGAAGTCCATGGCCACCGTGGTGGTCCGCTTGGAGGGGATGTGCGAGAGGTCGTCCACCTCGGCGCTGGCCTCCGTCATCACCGCCTCCGTGGTCAGCGGCATGATCTCGGAGACCGCGCCGACGAAGGTCGTCTTGCCGACACCGAACCCCCCGGCGACAACGATCTTCGTCGAGGTCATTCCGGCGTCAGAGCCTGCGAAGCCCACTGAGCACCCTTTCCAGCAAGTTGAGATCCGGCTTTCCGGCGTCCAGGGACGGCTGATGAATCTGTACCAGGCCCTCGGCCGCCATATCCGCGATCAGGACCCGGGTCACCCCCAGTGGCATGCGCAGCAGGGCTGAGAGCTCCGCCACCGAACGTACCTGCTGGGACAGCGAGATGATCGCCTGATACTCCGTGGAGAGCGTGGCCGAATCCACGCTCACGAACGTCGCCGAGGAGACCAGCGCCTCAAGTGCGAGCCGCGTCCGGGGAACCGTTCTCCCCCCGGTCACCGCGTACGGGCGGATCAGACGATCTCGCCCGCTCTTGACCTGCGGCGCGAGAGGGGATTCCTCCCCCGGTCCACGCCAACCCGGTGCGTCCATACCACCCCCCTATCGCTGAGCCGACTGCAGTTCGGCTCGGAGTGCGGGCGTGAGCGCCTGACCGGCACGCTCCGCCAGCAACGTCATCTGATAGGCCACCAGGCCCATGTCGCAGTCGGGCGAGGCCAGTACGGCGAGCGCGGAGCCGTCGCTGATCGACATGGTCAGCAGCAGGCCCCGCTGCATCTCGATGACGGTCTGGACGACCGGACCGCCCTCGAAGACCCGGGAGGCGCCCTGGGTCAGGCTGATCAGACCGGCGGTGATCGCGGCGAGCTGGTCGGCGCGGTCCCTGGGGAAACTCTCCGAGTAGGCCAGTGAAAGGCCGTCGGCGGAGACGATCACCGCGTGGGCGACCCCCGGCATCTCCTTGACGAACTCGGTGATCAGCCAATTGAAGCCGCGAGCGGCCTGACTGAGTTGGTGGTTCACTGGTTCTCCCCCTCGGCGGCGTTCGACCGCCGGCTCATCTCAGCGCGGCCCTGCCGTACGCCTTGCTGGAAACTGGACAGACGACTGCGCACCCGTTCCGCCGAGACCGGGGGCACCGGGGCGGCCTGTGCCGCCGGTGTCGCGGAGGCGGATCCGGGGACGAGGTTGGCCCTGGGCACCCGCTTGGGCAGGCCCACTCCGGTCACCCCGCCCTCCACCGGCGTCCTGACCACCTCGGCGGCGGCCCAGCCCTGGTCGGCGGGGGTGCTCCACGGTTGCCTCCCCATGCCCGTCCGGCCCGGCCGCCGGACGGGCAGGGCCGAACGGTCCCGCACGGGCTGATCCCGCACGGGCGGCCGGAGTCCGGCCTCGTGCCCGGTGGGCGCCTCATCGGCTCCGGCCCCGCTCTCGTCTCCGCTCTCGTCTCCGATCTCGTCTCCGGCCTCGGCCTCCGCTTCGGCGGAACCGTTGCGGAACCAGTCGGACCCGACCGCCGCGAAGATCGGCAGGAACTCCTCCGGATCCGACTCCGCCGGTGACACCTCCACCTCGGGCAGCGCCCGGAAGTCGTCCGCCGATCCCTGAGACCGCGGCGTCCAGGGGTCGACCGGCGGGATCTCCGGCCACGACTGCGGGAACGAGGGGTTCGGGGCCGACGCGGCGGGATCCGCCACCGGGAAGGGCGGGGTGACCGGCGGCGACGGCGGGCCCCCCGCCGGAGGCGACGGGTGCGCGGGGAAGGGCGGCGACGGGGTCGGCGTCAGCGGGGACGACCACAGGTCCTCCAGCATGGAGGCGGACACCACCTGCGCCGACCACAGGTCGGCCACCGCCGGAGCCGGGGGCCGCCCCGCTCCGGCGTCCGGCCCGGCGGGCGCGTGGGCAAAACCGCCGTGCGCGGGGAGACTCCCGAACGGGTCGTGGTCCGGCGACGCGCCGAACGGGTCGTGGCTCGGCGGGGCGGACGTGTTCCGCGCGGCCATCGCCATCTCGGGCACCATCCGCGGCTGGTCCACCACCTCGGCCGGGAACAGGACGACGGCGCTCAGGCCGCCGGACTCCGGGCGGCGGAGCTGGACTCGGATGCCGTGGCGCAGGGCCAGGCGGCCGACCACGAACAGGCCCATCCGGCGGGAGACCGACAGGTCCACCGCCGGTGGCTCGGCCAGCCGCCGGTTGGCCTCGGCCAGTTCCTCGTCGCTCATGCCGATGCCCATGTCGGTGACCGCCAGCATGACGGCTCCCGTCTCGTTGGCGTTGCCGGTCACCGTGACCTTGGTGTCCTGCGGCGAGAAGAAGATGGCGTTCTCGACGAGCTCCGCGATCAGGTGGACGATGTCGTTGACGGCCGAACCGAGGATCGAGACGCCCGACTCGACGCGCAGGGTCACCCGTTCGTAGTTCTCCACCTCCGACAGTGAGGCGCGGACGACGTCGCTCAGCGGGATCGGCTCGCTCCACCGGCGGCTCTGCTCCTGGCCCGCGAGGACCAGCAGGTTCTCGGAGTTGCGGCGCATGCGGGTGGCCAGGTGGTCCAGCTTGAAGAGGCTGCTCAGCCGGGCGTCGTCCTGCTCGCCCTGCTCCAGGTCGTCGATGAGGTCGATCTGCCGCTCCACCAGCGACTGGGTGCGCCTGGAGAGGTTGACGAACATCGCGTTGACGTTGTTCCGCAGCCGGGCCTCGTCGCCCGCCAGCCGGATGGCCTCGCGGTGGACCTCGTCGAAGGCCCTGGCGACCTCCCCGACCTCGTCGCGGGAGACCACCCCGATGGAGGACACCTCCACGTTCGGGGCGAGCTCACCGGACTCCCGCAGCACGCGGACGGTCTCGGGCAGCCGGGCACCGGCCACCTCAAGTGCCTCGCTCCGCAGCCTGCGCAGCGGCCGGATCAGCGTGCCCGCCACCCAGCCGGTGATCAGCAGGATCAGGACCAGCAGGACGAGAAGCGCGGCACCGGAGATCACGGCGCTGCGCTGCTCGGAGCTCTGCAGCTCCTGGCTGCGGGTGACGACCGAGGCGGCCAGGCCTCGTTCGACGCTCCGCATCCCGTCCACGATCGCCGTGGCGGAGTCGAACCAGGCGTTGATCCCCACCCTGGGCAGGCCCAGGCCCTCGCGCATGCGCGACATGACCAGGGCGCGCATGGCGTCGGCCCGGTCGGCCTTCTGCCCGCCGAGCACGTCGCGCAGGCGCTTGACGTCGGCGGGGGAGGCGGTCGCCTGGAAGGCGGCCTGCTCGCTCAGCTGGCTCTTGTACGCGCCCAGGTAGTCGGCGGGGTCGTCGAAGTCGAAACGGCCCTCGATCCGGCCGACGAGCAGGATGCCCCGCTGCCGGGCGACCTGCTCCTTGGCCCTGGTCAGCGCGCCCAGCGCGAGCGCGTCACCGGTGAGGCGGTCGTCGCCGCCGCTCCGGCCGAGGTCGTCGTGGAGGGTGATGAGGTCGGCGATCATCCGCGAGTACATGCCGAGGGAGGCGCGCGGGAGCACACCGCCCTCGGTGAGGGGTTTGCGCAGGCCGGGCAGGCCGTTCAGCCAGTTGCGGATCTGGGCGGTCTCGGTGCCGACGCGACTCGGCTGCCCGTCTTCGAGCCCCTCGATGGAGGTCGTCACCTTCGCACGGATCCGGTCGACGCTCTCGCGCTGCTGGGTGACCTTGGCGAGCCGGGCCGGGCTGCGCCCCTCGGCGATGTACCAGGCGGTGAGGTCGCGTTCCTCGGCGATCTCGTGGGAGAGCGTGCCGAGCCGCTCGATGAGCGAGGCGACCTCGGCCGTCCTGCGGTACTCCGCGGCACGGGTGAGCGAACTGGTGAGCTGGAGCCCGGTCAGCACCACCGCCGCCGCCGTGGGGAGCAGGATGAGCGCGACCAGACGAGGACGCACCCGCCAGTTCGAAGGCAGGAGTCGGCTGCCCACCGCTGACGCGCGGTGACCCCGACGGTCTTGTTTCTTCACTGGCCTTGACAACCCCTCGCCGGTTTTGGATACGGCGGTAGCAATTTGAGCACATCCTTATATGGCACTTCGAATGGAGTGTGTGCCGACATATCACCATAAAAGGGATATTTGGCATCAAAGGTCAGGCGGGCCGAAACGACTCCCTGGCCTCGGGAGCCTGGTGTTTGATCATCAAATGACGCGTCACCGAGTACTCCTGGACCGCCTCCTGGCTCATGTCCTTGCCGAAACCACTCCCCTTGACCCCGCCGTGCGGCGCCTCGGACGCGATGGGCAGATGATCGTTCACCCAGGTCACGCCCACGTCGAGCCGGTGGGAGACGCGCAGCGCCCGCGCCACGTCGGTGGACCAGACCGAGGAGGCCAGGCCGTAGGGGGTGTCGTCGGCCAGCCGGACCGCCTCGTCCTCACCGTCGAACGGCAGAGCCACAAGAACCGGACCAAAAAGCTCACTTTGCACGATTTCGCTCTCCTGGCGGGCGCCGGCGACCAGGGTCGGCGGATAGTAGAAGCCGGGACCGTCGAGCGGGGAGCCGCCGCAGAGCACCGAGGCTCCGGCCGCGACCGACCGCTCCACGGAGCCGTGCACGCGGGCCCGGTGCTCCGCGGAGATCAGCGGGCCGATGTCGGTGGCCGGGTCCCAGGGGTCGCCCACCGTGATCCGCTCCAGCGTCGCGCGCAGCGCCTCGACGGCCTCGCCGTACACGTCACGGGAGATGTAGACGCGGGTCGCCGCGGTGCAGTCCTGGCCCGTGTTGTAGGTCGCGCCCATCGCCACGCCCCTGGCCATCTCGGCCAGGTTCGCGTCGGCGAAGACCAGGGCCGGCGCCTTGCCGCCGAGCTCCAGGTGGACCCGCTTCAGCGAACCCGCGGCCCCGCGCATGACGGCGCGGCCGGTCTCGGTGGAGCCGGTGACGCTCACCATGTCCACCCCGGGGTCGGTGACCAGGGCCTCCCCCACCTCGGCGTCGCCGAGGACGACCTGGAGCAGCCCCTCCGGCGCCCCTGCCCCGGCGAACAGCTCGGCCAGCCGTAGCGTGGTGCCCGGCGTCCGGGGCGCGGGCTTGATGACCGTCGCGTTGCCCGCGGCCAGCGCGGGGCCGAGCTTCCAGACGGCCATCACCAGCGGGAAGTTCCACGGGGCGATCGAGCCGACCACGCCGACCGGGCGGCGGACCAGCACCGAGGTGTAGCCCGAGCTGAGCACCCCGGCCCCGGTGCCCTCCAGCGAGCGGGCCGCCCCGGCGAAGAAGCGGAGGTTGTCGGCCGCGAAGGGCAGCTCGCCGTCGCGGAACACCGCCGCCGGCTTGCCGGTCTCGGCCACCTCCAGCCGGGTGAGCTCCTCGGCGTCGGCCTCGACGAGGTCGGCGAAGCGGAGCAGCACCCTGGCCCGCTCGGCCGCGGTGGCCCCGCTCCACTCCTCCTGCGCCACCCGTGCCCGCCGTACGGCGTCCGCCACCTCCCCCACAGGGGTGTCGGGCACCTCCGGCAGGAGTCCGCCGTCGGCCGGATTGATCAACTTGCCCATGAAGCATCCCTCGTGGTGATGGTGCGAAAAGCCGTCAGGCCCCGGCCCGCTCGATCAGGTCGGCCGCCCCGCGCAGGCCGTCGCGGCGGCGGATCTCCTCGCCCGCGGCGGCCAGGCGCTCGCGGAGCCCGGTGTCGCCGAGCAGTCTGGCCAGCGCGCCGGTCAGCTCCTCTTCGGTGAACGTGTAGGTGGCCAGGCGCACGCCGTAGCCGAGCTCGTCGATGCGCTGCGCGTTGTCGTACTGGTCCCAGAAAAGGGGCAGCAGGACCATCGGCTTGCCGAAGTGCAGCGCCTCGGTGACGGTGTTGTTGCCGCCGTGCGTGATGACCAGGTCCACCAGCGGGATGATCTTGGTCTGCGGGACGAACTCGGCGCCCCACATGTTGCCGGCGAGCTTGATCTCCTCGTGCAGCGGCCCCTTGGAGACGATGAAGCGGTACGGGGTGGTGGCCAGCACGTCGATGACCCGCCGCATCAGTGAGACGTCCGCCGAGCCGAGGGAGCCGAGCGAGAAGTAGATCAGCTCGCCCTCCCCGCCGGCCAGCGACGCCGGCACCTCGAAGCCGCCGTCGGTCTCGCGGACCGAGGAGTCCAGGCGGTGCCAGGTGTCGCCCAGCGGCCGGGCGCCGGTGTAGTCGGCGATCTCCGGGAAGACGTACATGCTCAGGTCGCCCCGGTGGATGAAGTCCAGGTCGGGCAGCGGTTCGGCCCCCTGGGCGACGACCCACTCGTTGAAGGCGGTCCAGATCTCGCGGTGTGTCCGGTCGTACTCGGCGCGGAAGGCGCCCCACTCGGACCGGTCGCCGGCGGGCAGGCCGGAGAAGACCGGGGCCACCCCCTCGCCGCGCACCTCCAGCGGGTTGCAGGAGACGATCCGGACGAACGGCTTGCCCGCGGTGAGCAGCGCCGGGAAAGTGATCACATTGTCCTCGACGATCACGTCCGGCTGAACGCGCTCGACAATCGCCTTCAACCGCGGCTCGCAGTACTTCGCGCCCTCGATGAGCGCCTCCCAGATCGGCTTGGTCACCGTCTCAAGCTGCTCCACGGTGGACTTGCGGTATTCCGGGGCGGTGTCCCGGATGAAGTCCTTCCAGAACTGGCCGGCGTCCTGCTCCTCCTCGGAGGGCGGGGCGAGGTCGACGAGGTCCTCCTCGAATCCGAGGGCGGCCAATTTCCCCTTCCAAGAGGCTTCGGCTGCGAAAACGACTCGGTGCCCGCGCTTGCGAAGAATGTCACCGATGCCGATGCAGTTGTTCGTCGGCCCGTAGGCGCTTTCCGGCATGAACAAGATCGTGAGAGACATGACGCCTCCATGGTCTGGTGGTTGACGACTTTGAAGAGGGGTTCAATTCCCGGTCTAGCTAAAACCCTGAAAAACGGTCACTATGGACCCCGGCAGAGAGCGTGGCCTTCAACAAGTAGGGGATTATGACGCGCAAGAGGCGGGCGGACCGGCGCCTGGATCTCATCGCAGCCGCACACCGGGCGATCATCCGGCACGGCACCGAGGGGGTGCACCTCAACCATGTCGCCGAGGAGGCCGGTCTGACCTCCGGCGCCGTGCTCTACCACTATCCCCAGCTCGGCGAGTTGCTGGTGGACGCCCACCACGCCGGGATGGAGCGCTTCTACGAGCAGCGCCTCAAGCGGATCAGCGGCATGCGCGACCCCGTGGAGAAGCTCGTCGTGACCATCCGCTCGGGCCTGCCCCACGGGCCGGACGACCCTGACGTGCGGCTGCTCAACGAGCTCGGCGGAGCCGCCTCCCGCAACCGGATGTACGCGCTGCTGCTCACCACGCTCTACGACCGTCAGGTCTCGCTCTACCAGAGCGTCCTGGAGACCGGAGCCGCGCTGGAGATCTTCAAGCTGTCCGGCGACTCCCTTGTCATCGCGCGCAACCTGGTCGCGCTTGAGGACGCGTACGGCTACCGCATAACGGCCCGCCACCCGGTGATCGGCCCGGATGAGGCGGTGGAGCTGATCCTGGCCTACGCCAGGACCGCCACCGGCAACCCGCTCAAGACGTCTCATTGAGCTCATTGAGGAATCAGCACCCCGTCCTCGGGAGCCCAGGTGAGGGCCACCGAGGACCCCACCTCAACCTGGGTGGCCCCCTGGGTGGCCACCAGGATCGGGGTCGGGTGCCCGGCCACGAGGACCGAGATGTGCGAGACGCCGCCGTAGAAACTGACGTCGGCGACCTTCCCCCGCAGCACGCCCTCGCCCCGCGCCGACGCGTCCTCGCCGGCCAGGCCGATCCGCTCCGGCCGTACGGCCAGCAGCGCGGACGCCCCCTCCGCCAGGTCCGACACCCCGGGAAGCACGCCGAGTCCCTCGCAGGAGAGCCCGCCGGCGCGCACCGTGCCCGGAAAGAGGTTGCCGGCCCCCACGAACCCGGCGACGAACGGGGTGCGCGGCCGTTCGTAGAGCTCCACCGGCGCGTCCACCTGCTCCACCCGGCCGGCGTTGAAGACGGCGATCCGGTCGGCCAGCGACATGGCCTCCTCCTGGTCGTGGGTGACCACGACGAAGGTGATGCCGACCTCGTTCTGGAGCCGCTTGAGCTCAAGCTGCATCTCCGCGCGGACCTTCTTGTCCAGGGCGGACAGCGGCTCGTCCAGCAGCAGCACGCGCGGACGCTTCACGATCGCGCGGGCCAGCGCGACCCGCTGCCGCTGGCCGCCGGAGAGCTGCTGCGGTTTGCGGGTGGCCATGGCGTTCAGGCCGACCTTCTCCAGGACCTCGGCGACCCGCTCGCGGATCTCGGTCCTGGGCAGTTTCTCCCGTTCCAGGCCGTAGGCGACGTTCTTGGCCACGGTCATGTGAGGGAACAGCGCGTACGACTGGAACATGAGGTTGACCGGGCGGCGGTGCGCGGCCTGGCCGAGCAGGTCGGCGCCGTCGAGTGTGACGGTGCCCGAGTCGGGAAACTCGAAGCCCGCCAGGATGCGCAGGAGAGTGGTCTTGCCACAGCCGCTGGGGCCGAGCAACGCGAAGAACTCGCCCTGCCGGATCTCCAGGGAGACCTTCGACAGCGCCATGACGTCGCCGAACCGGCGGCTGACACCTGTGATCTGCAGCATTAGGACAGCGACTCCGTCAGTCGGGTCATCCGCTGGGCCACGATCACCACGGTGAAGCTCACGGCCAGCAACAGGGTCGCCAGCGCGTTGATCTCCGGGGTGACCCCGAAGCGGACCATTGAGTAAATGACGATGGGCAGGGTCGGCGTGGTCGGCGCCGCGGTGAAGAAGGCGATCACGAACTCGTCGATGGAGAGCGTGAACGCCAGCAGGGCACCCGCCGCGATACCCGGTGCGAGCTGGGGCAGCGTGACACGGACGAACGTGGTGAGCGGCGTCGCGCCGAGGTCTCTGGACGCCTCCTCCAGGGAGGTGTCGGACTGGGTGAGCCGGGTGCGGACCACCGCGGTCACGAACGCCGTGCCGAACACCGTGTGGGCCAGCAGCACCGAGTGCAGGCCGAGGGTCATCTTGACCGCGGCGTAGAACACCAGCAGGCCGATGGCCAGCACCAGGTCGGGCAGGATGGCCGGCAGCACGCCGAGCGCGTCCAGCAGCCGTGACCTGGTGTGCCTGGCGAGCCCGACCGCCAGCAGGGTGCCGAGCACGGTGGCCAGCGCCGTGGATCCGGCCGCCACGACCAGCGTGTTGAGCAGGCCCTCGCGGATGGCCGCGTTTCCGGCGAGCTCGCCGTACCACTTCAGGCTGAGGCCGGTGAAGGAGTAGGGCGACCTGCCGGAGTTGAACGACATGACGACGAGCACCAGAATCGGCGTGTAGAGGAACACGTAGGTCGCCCAGAAGGGGACGTACAGCAGGGGGGATCTACGCACGGCGGGCACTCCATGCCTGCAGGAGGAGCAGGACGATCAGCATGGCGAGCAGCGCCAGCGCGAGAGCGGACCCGAACGGCCAGTCGCGTGCCGTGAGGAACTGGTCCCTGATCAGGTTGCCGACCATGATCGAACGGCCGCCGCCGAGAAGTTCGGGGATGACGAAGTTGCCGAAGCTCGGCACGAAGACGAACATGCAGCCGGTGAGGACGCCCGGCAGGGTCAGCGGCAGCGTCACCGACAGGAACGTGCGGGCGGGCCTGGCACCGAGGTTGGCCGAGGCCTCGCGGAGCTGCGGGTCCAGCCTCTCGATCGCCGCGTACAGCGGGAGCACCATGAGCGGCAGGTAGGAGTAGACCAGGCCGGTGACGATCGTGCCGTCGTTGTAGAGGAACTCGAACGGGCCCAGGCCGAGCTCTCCCAGCGCGCTGTTGACCAGTCCCGGACCACTCAGCAGCACGATCCAGGCGTAGATGCGGACCAGGAAGTTCGTCCAGAAGGGCAGCACGATCGCGATCAGCGCGATCGTCTTCCACCGCCGCGGAAGCCCGGCGATCAGATAGGCCGTCGGGTAGCCGGCCAGGATGGAGATCAGCGTCGCGGCGGTGGCCAGCTTCAGCGAGCCGAGCACGACGTCGAGGTAGAGCGGGTCGAACAACCGGGTGAGGTTCTCCCCGGTCAGGTCGTGGACGACACCGCCGAAACGCCCCCTGCGGAAGAACGAGTAGCTGAGGACCAGCACCAGCGGGATCAGCAGGAAGGCGATCAGGTAGGTCAGGCCCGGCCCGAGGAAGAACAGCCGTCCCAGCACACGTGACCGGCGGGACCGCGATCGCACGGTCCCGCCGGTCACGGTGGGGTCTGTCACTTCGCGGCCTTGACCTCGGTGGCGAGTCGGGTGAACTTGGTGGAGTCCTCACCCAGGTCGACGATGGACTCTCCGGCGAGCAGCTGCGAGGGGGTCATCCGCAGCGGCGCGTTCTTCTCCTTGAGGTCCGCGGGGAGGGCGTCCATGGCGGCCTTGTTCGGGACCTTGTAGAGGATGTTCCGCGCGGCCCAGCTGTGGATCTCCGGGTCCAGGATGAAGTTGATGAACGCGTGCGCGGCCTCCTTGTTCTTGGAGCCCTTCAGCACGACCATCGTGTCCACCCAGAGGTCGCTGCCCTCCTTGGGCACCGTGAAGGCGATGTTCTTCTCAGTCGTGGGGCACCAGCCGTCCCACGCCTCGACCATCACGGCCTCGCCGCTCTTGAGACGGTCGCCGAAGGTGACGTCGTCGTAGCCGAGCAGGTTCGGCTTGGCCGCGATCAGCTTCTCCTTGACCTTGGCCAGGTCCTCGTCGCTCCTGGTGTTGACCGACATGCCGAGCGCCTTGACGGCGGGCAGGGCCAGCCAGCGCTCAGTGGTCATCATGGTGACCTTCTTCCTGGCGTCGGCCGGCGGGTCGAGGATGTCGTTCCAGCTCGTCGGCGGCGTCTTCACCAGGTCGGTCCGATAGCAGATGCCGGTGGTGCCCCAGGTGTAGGGGACCGAGAAGGCGTTGCCCTTGTCGTAGGAGAGTTCCTTGGCCTCGGGGTAGAGGTTGACCAGGTTGGGGATGAGCTCGGGGTGGATCGGCTCCAGCAGGCCGGCCTCGTTGAGCGCCTGGGCGTACTGACCGGAGACGAAGGCCACGTCGAGGCCGGTGTCGGCTCCCCCGGTCAGCTTGCCCATGATGATCTCGTTGGTGTCATGGAGCGTGATCTTGACGTCGACCTTGAGCCTGTCCTTGACCCGCTTGGGCAGGTCCTCCGGGGTGTAACCCGGCCAGACCGAGATGGTCAGGCCCTGTTTGGACAGGTCCGCGTTCGGGTTGAGCTGGGCGGCGGGGGCGTCGGCGGCGGAGTCCGCGCCGGTGGATCCCCCGCCGCAGGCCGAGACCGCGAGCGCGAGACCGGCCACCAGGGCGGCAGCCGGCGAGGAACGGGGGTACCGGGCACTGAACACGGCCGCTACTCCTTCTGAATTCAGCGTAAGTGGGGCAGACCGGCCGTTACGGACACGGCAGACCAAATCAGGAGTGTTGCAGCCAACCATAACTTGGGCAAGACTTTGCGCGACATCACCCATGGAAAGTTTGGTTAGACAGTTGAGTCAAGATTCAATATGGAACCGGCTCGACACCGCGCCACATGCCGGTGACGGGCGGACCAGCGAGCTTGTCAACGCTCTTACCTGTGATGTTCCCGCCCCGTTCACCGTCCGCCGATTCCATCCACTCCCCGCAGCCGCGTCCTCAGACCTTTCAACCGGAGTTCAACTAACGGCATCCCCCGGAACCTCTCACCCCGGCGAACGGGGATTCGACGTGGACCAGACCAATCGCTCCGTGGTGGTCGGCGAGAGCGTGGTCGTCAAATGGCTCACCCCGCCCGCGCCGCTCCCCCACCCGGCCCCCGACGTGTTCGCCCACCTCACCTCGGTCGGCTTCACCGCCACCGCCACGCCGTACGCGGCGATCTCACGCCGCGTACGGCGTGGCGGTGATGACGGTGAGCTGTTGCTCGCCCTGGTCACCGCCTATCTGCCGGGGGCCGAGGACGGCTGGAGGTGGTGCGTGGACGAGGCCGTGTCCGGCGGCACGGGTTTCGCCGCCGACCTGGGCTCCCTCGCCGCCGACCTGCACGCGGCGATGGCCACGCCGTCCACGACCTTCCCCGACCCGGTACGGCACGCGCCGGCCCACCGGGGACCGGGACCGGCACCCTGGGCGGCCCGCGCCGCGGACGCGGTGGACGAGGCGCTCGCACTGACCGGCGGCCCGGACGGCGAGTGGCTCTCGGCCCACGCCGCCGAGCTCCGCGCCGAGCTCACCGCACCGGCCCCGGCTGAGGCCACCCCCCTCATCCGCATCCACGGCGACCTGCATGTGGGCCAGATACTCCGCCTGCGGAGCGGCTACGCGGTGATCGACTTCGACGGCAACCCCACGGTCACCGGAGCCGGCCCCTTCCAACCGGCCGCCCGGGACCTCGCGCAGCTCACCACCAGCCTCGAACACGTCGGCCAGGTCGCGATCAAGCGCCGGGGCGCCGCCCCCGCCCGGATCGGGACGTGGGCCGCCGCCGCCCGCGCCGCCCTGGAGACCGGCTACCTGGCCCGGCTGGCCGAACTCGGCCACGGGGCACTGCTGGACCGTTCCCTGATCCGCCCGTTCGAGATCGAGCAGGAGTGCCGGGAGCTCGTCTACGCCGCCCGGCACCTTCCCCGCTGGCGCTACGCCCCGATGGGCGTCCTGCGGTCCTGGTATCCGTGACGGAGCGCCGGCGTCCCGGACCGGCGACCCCGGCATGAAGGGGACCGGCGCCCCAACCCGAAGGAGAGAGAAAAAAGTGGACCCCGAGCTGTACCTCGCCGACCTGGAGGCCAAGCCCGCCTCGCTGACCGGCCTGGCGGCCACCCTGGAGACCGGCGACCCGTTCGCCGCTCTCCCCGACGACATCCGGCGGGTGGTCCTCCTCGGCATGGGCAGCTCCCGGTACGCCGCCGGGGCCGCCGCGCTCCGCCTGCGGGCGGCGGGGGTGGACGCCGTGGCCGAGTACGCCTCGGCCTCCGTCTCCTCTCCCGCGAGCCCGGACACCCTGGTCGTCGCGATCTCCGCGACCGGCGGAAGCCGGGAGACCCTGGACGCGCTCGCCCGCCATCGCGGCCGGTCCTTCGTGCTGGCGATGACCAACAGGGCCGGTTCGGCGATCACCGAGGGCGCCGACCTGGTGGTGCCGATGCTCGCCGGCGAGGAGCGCGGCGGCGTGGCCTGCCGGACCTTCCAGCACACCCTGGGCCTGCTGCTGGCCCTGCGGAACCGTCTCACCGGCGCCGGCTTGGACGTGCCGGCGCTGCTCCGCCGTACCGCCGAGGCGACCGACGACCTGCTGGAACGCCGCGAGCGGTGGCTGGAGGCCGCGGCGGCCCTGCTCGACGGCCCGGACGGCGTGTACACGATCGCCCCCGCGGAGCGCCTCTCCTCCGCCGAGCAGTCGGCGCTGATGTTCCGCGAGGGTCCCCGCAGGGCGGCCGACGCCTGCGAGACCGGCGACTGGTCCCACGTGGACGTCTACCTCACCAAGACCCTCGACTACCGCGCCCTGATCTTCCCCGGCTCCCGCTACGACGAGCAGGCCATGGAGTGGATCCGGCGGCGCGGCTCCACGGTGCTGACCGTCGGCGGCGAACCGCCCGGCACCGGGGGCGCCGTCCGCTACCGCCACGACGACGATCCCGGCGTCGCCCTGCTCACCGAGACCCTGGTGGCCGAGTTGATCGCCGCCCGGTGGTGGTCGGACCACCACCGGGCGGTCACAGCCGGTGCAGGCCGCTGAGGACGCGTTCGAGCAGTCCGAGATCGGGGCCGTTCCCGTTGAGGCGGGGCTGGTGGACCCGGACCAGCCCCTCGGACTCCATGTCGGAGATCAGGACGCGGACCACGCCGAGGGGGATGCCGAGCAGAGCGGAGATCTCGGCGATCGAGCGGACCTGGCCGCAGAGCTCGTTGATGGCGCGGTACTCCCGGACGTAGGACAGGCCGAGCCCCGCGGAGGTCGTGGAGGAGACCAGGGCCTCCATCGCGAGCCGGCTACGTGGCACGGTCCGTCCCCCGGTGACGGTGTAGAGCCTGACCAGCGAGCTCTCCTCCTCGTACGGCTCGTCGTCCGATTCCTCGTCAGGCTCGTCGTCCGGCTCGCCGGGCGGCCCACCGTACGACGGTTCGTACAGCCACTCGTACGGTGAGCGCTCATCCCGCGACGCCCCGTAACCGGAAGACCCGTTCCCCGGCGGGCCGTACCCCTCCGCCCCCTCCCGCGAGGGGTCGTACCCCGCGGTTCCCCCCTGCAGGGGGCTGTACCCTGAGGGCAGGTTCCCCGGCGGGCCGTACCCCTCGAACCCGCCCTGCGGCGCGCCGTAGCCGCCCCAGCCGCCCCGGTGTTCTCCTTTCACGGCTCAGCTCTCCCTCTTCGGGATCTCGTTACGAGCCCTGCGCACGCCCTGCTGGAAGCTCGCCAGCCGGCTACGGGCATGCTCCGGCGTCATGCGGATCGGAGGGTGCTCCGGCTGAGGCGAGTCGGAGACCGCCGAGCCGGGAACCAGGTTGGCCCTCGGAGTGCGTTTGGGCAGTCCCGCGACGGTCGTCCCGCCGAGCACCGGGGCGCTCACGGCCCGGGCGGCCTGCCAGCCGCTGTCGCCCGGGGACGACCACGTGGCGGGCTCGGACGTGACGGAGGTGGAGTCGCCCGGGCGTTTGGGCTCTCCGGACCGGCCGGGGTCCCCGGCGGAGTCGGCGATGCGGAACCAGCCCGACTCGACCGAGGCGAAGATCGGCAGGAACTCCTCCCCCGGATCCAGTGCCGAGGTCCCCACCCCCGGCAGTGATTCGGCGACGTCGGGGGCGGGCGGGCCGGGGACGGGGGGACGGCCGAGCGGTACCGGGGACGGCCGGTGGGCCGGGCCCTCCTCCCTCCGGGGAGATCGGGAGGGCCGGTCGTCCTGCCGGGAGGGGGTGTTCTGCCGCTTCGGCAGCGCCCCTCGCTCGCTCTTCCTGGCGGGCCGCTCGGGCCTGGTCTGCGACGGTACGACGCGTGTCCGCCGTGCGACGGACGCCGACAGGGCGGGGAGCGTCGGCGCCGTGGACTCCGACGGCGTGGGCGCGCCGGAGTCGCCCGGAAGCGCCGGACCGGCCGTGCTCCCCGGCTCGCCGGCCGCCGGGGACCTTCCGCCGGCCGCCGGGGAGAGCCTGCCGGGCTGCGTGGACCCGCCGAGCTGGGGTGCGCCGGTCTGGGACGCGGCGGAGACGAGGATCGCGTCGGGGAGCAGGACCATGGCGGTCAGCCCGGTCTCCTGGGGACGGAGCCGGACGCGGATTCCGTGTTTGAGCGCGAGCCGCCCCACCACGAACAGGCCCATGCGACGGGCGACCGAGGCGTCGGCCGCCTGCGGGTTGGCCAGCCGCCAGTTCACCCGGGAGAGCTCGTCGGGCGGTATGCCGATGCCCTGGTCGGTCACCAGGACCATGACGCCCTCGCCCTCGACCGGGCTGCTGGCGACCGCGACCTTGCTCTCCGACGGGGAGAACGACAGCGCGTTCTCCACCAGCTCGGCGAGGAGATGGACCACGTCGCTCACCGCGGGCCCCACGACGGCGACCTCGGACTGCATCCGGGTCACCACCCGCTCGTAGTTCTCCACCTCCGACAGCGAGGCCCGGACCACGTCCATCAGCTCGACCGGCCGGCGCCTGCGTCGCGTCACCTCCTGACCTGCGAGGACGAGCAGGCTCTCACTGTTGCGGCGCATCCGGGTGGCGAGGTGGTCGAGCTTGAAGAGGTCGGCCAGCCGCTGGTCGTCGCGTTCCCCGCGCTCCAGCCGTTCGACCAGGGAGAGCTGGCGCTCCACCAGGGTCTGGCTCCGGCGGGAGAGGTTGACGAACATCGCGTTGACCGTGGTGCGCAGCCTGGCCTCGTCGCCCGCCAGCCGGACGGCCTCGCGGTGGACCTCGTCGAAGGCCCTGGCGACCTCGCCGATCTCGTCGCGGGACAGGACCCCGATGGGGGCCACGTCGGCGACGATCTCGCCGTCGCGCGACTCCCGGACCTGCTGGACGTAGGCGGGCAGCCGCTCCCCCGCGACCTGAAGCGCCTCCCTGCGCAGCCGCCGCAACGGCTTGACCAGCGAGCGGGCCACCCCCGTGGTGATCAGCAGCACGATCAGCAGCAGGCCCACGACGGCCGCGGCGACCAGCAGGGCGTGGGTCTGCTCGGCCTGGCCGAGTTCCTCGCTGCGGGTGACGATGGCCTGGGTGTGCCGCCGTTCGACCTCGCGCATTCGGTCGATCGTGACCGTCACCGCGCTGTACCACTCCTTGGCGTCGTCCTTCTTCGACCGGTCGAGGCCCTTCAGCGAGGTCCCGGAGTCCGCGCGGAGCAGGACCAGTTCCCGCAGGAACTCGGCTCGGTCGGCGGTCCGGCCGTTGACGGTCTCGTCGAAGAGGCGGCGCTCGGCGCTTCCGGCCTCGGCGATGAAGGTTCTGCGCTCGTTGCGCTCGGCGGAGATCGCGCCGAGGAACCTCTCCATCTGCTCCTGCCCGAACCGGCCCTCGACCAGGACGGCCGAGAGCAGCGCCCGCTGCGTCGAGAGGGCGTCCTTGGCGCGGGCGAGCGCCCTGAGCGTCAGGGCCTGGCTGAACAGCACGTCGTCGTCGCTGCCCTTGCCCAGCTCGTCGTGGAGGGAGAGCAGGTCGTCGATCACCCGCGAGTAGGCGTCGATGGCCGCGTCGGAGAGCAGCGACGGTCCCAGCACCTGCTGCCGCAGCGGCCCGAGTTCCTCCAGCCGGGTGAGCACGGTCTCGATCCCGTCCCAGGTCCGGCCGGTCACCGTCTGCCTGAGCAGGGCGCCGCTCTCGCGAACGTGCGCGGCCGCCGTGTCCACCGCGTTCATCTGCTGCCGTATGGCCTGCGCCTCGTTTTCCGGGCGGCCCCGGGCGATGTACCAGGCGGTGCGGTCACGCTCCTGGGCCAGCTCGTGGGTGAGCGCGCCGATGTGGTCCGAGAGCCGGGCCAGTTCGTTGACCTGCTGGTACTCGGTGGCGGCGCGCATCGAGGTGAGGACCTGGAGGCCGCCAAGCAGTACCGCCGCGGCCGTGGGAACCACGATGAGCGCGATCAGTCTGGAGCGCACTCGCCAGTTCCGCAGGCGAAAGGCGCTTCCTACATCGTGGATTTTGTGTGTACTCACCGAACGCTACCTCTCGGTGCATGAACCCTCTGCCCGAATTTCCTGGTTCCCGGTAATTCGAGCACATCTCAACGCGCAGGGCCAATCGAACAGATATCCACAAATACCCACTTATAAGGCAATAAGGGGTAGGGACGGGGGTTCCACTTTAGGGGCGGGGCCTCCCGCGCGGACACCCTCTAACACCATCAATCGTTCATGGGTACGTATGACCGTTTACATCGGTCCAGCGAAATGCACGGAAGGTAACGTACCGGAAGCGCGACGTTCTCTATGGGGCAGATCATTGTGATTCATGATATTTCCCCCATATCTTGGCTCACTGTGTCCGTAGCCTCACCAAATCCGAGCGTCCCGCTCCGGAGGAGACAGTGGCCGCGTCCGGCGCCGCCGCGATCGAGGTGCACGGACCGTGGAAGATCTCCGGCCCCCGTCCGACAACCGCGTGGCCGGCCGCACCAGGAACACTCCCCCTCCGCGGTCGAGGTCGCGCGGTCCTGCGACCCCGCCGGCCGGCGGTCGTCTCCGGGTTCTCCCGGCGCGCCGGCTCCGGCATGGGACTCGCCGCCGGGGTGACCGCCGTACTCGCCGGAACCATGTTCGGCCGAGTCACCCGGGGGCCGGCGGGCGCCCGCCGCCCGCGAGGTTCCACAAGGTCTTCCCGCACGTCTTCCTGGAAGTTCTCGCGAAAGAAGAGGATCGCATGAGGATCGGACGTAGAGTCCGCCCGCCCGCCGGGGTTCCGGCACCCGCACCGCCGGTCGCGTGCCGCGACGGCGGAGCGAAGACCGGCACCGGCCCGGCGCCGCGGTCCGCGACCGGCGGCGGCACGGCGTGGACGGTGGACGGACACCCCGGCACCGCCGGCCGCGACATGGCCGCGGACCAGGCCGTCCGGAAGCGGATCGAGACCGGCGAGGCCGTCCGGACCGCTTGGATCACCCCCCGATGACCGATCGGCCACCACCCATGAAAAGATCGTTGAAAAGGCGGCTCGCCGGCGCCTGCGCGGTACTTCTCCTGCTGTCCGCCTGCGACAGGCGGCAGGAGGTGCCGGCGGAGACCGGCGGCGGCACCGTGAGGATCGCCATCACCTCAGAGGTGGGCTACCAGGCGAGCGCCACGGTCCTGAGCCAGTTGCTGCAGGAACACCTCGGCTACGCGGTGCGCAAGGTAAGACTCACCGAGACCCAGTCCTGGAAAGGCCTCGCGAAGGGCACGGTGGACGTCATCGTCGAGAACTGGGGCCGGGAGGCGGAGAAGAAGACCTACATCGAGGAGAAGAAGGTCGCGGTTTCTGCCGGGAAAAACGGCAACAGAGGTGTTATCGGATGGTACATCCCTCAGTGGATGGCGGAAAAGTATCCCGGCATCACCGACTGGCGGCGGCTCAACAAATACGCCTACCTTTTCAAGACCGAAAAATCAGGTGACCTCGGTCAACTTCTCGACGGCGATGCGTCATACGCCACCAATGACGAGGCCCTGGTGCGCAATCTCCACCTTGACTACAAAGTGGTGTACGCGGGAAGTGAAAAGGCCCTGATAAAGGCGGCGAAGTTGGCGGCCGAGCGGCGTATCCCGCTTCTACTGTACTTCTATGAACCGCAGTGGCTGTTCACCGAGATCAAGCTGGCCAAGATCAGCCTTCCCCCCTACTCGATCGGCTGCGACGCCGTCCCCCGGAAGGTGGCGTGCGACTATCCGCCCTACCTGCTCGACAAGATCGTGAGCAAGAGGTTCGCGGCCACCGGCGGCAAGGCCTACGAGCTGGTCAGGAACTTCTCCTGGACCAACGCCGACCAGAACGCGGTGGCCAACGACATCACCAACAACGGCATGACCGCGGACCAGGCCGCCCGGAAGTGGATCGAGGCGAACAGGATCGTGTGGAAGGACTGGATGCCGGGCTGACACCCGTCCGCGCCACCGCCCCGCCGGCATCCCGTGCCCGGTGAGGACCACGGCTCAGGTGGACATGCCGTAGGCGGCGCGGACCCGCAGGACGTACTCGACCAGCGTGATCAGCGTGCTCTTGACGGACTCACGGGAGCGGGCGTCGGTGCGCACGATGGGAACGTGCGGGGCGAGCGCCAGCGCCTCCCGCACCTCATCCTGCGCGTGGATGAAGTGCCCGTCCCAGCCGTTGACGCCGATCACGAAGGGGAGTTTGGCCTCCTCGAAGTAGTCGATCGCCGGGAAGCCGTCGGCCAGCCGCCGGGTGTCGACCAGGACCACCGCGCCGATCGCGCCGCGGACCAGGTCGTCCCACATGAACCAGAACCGGTGCTGGCCGGGGGTCCCGAACAGGTACAGGATCAGGTCACGGTCCAGCGAGACACGGCCGAAGTCCATCGCGACCGTGGTCGTCACCTTGTTCGGGGTGAGACCGAGGTCGTCGATGCCGGCGCTGGCGTCGGTCATCACCGCCTCCGTGGTCAGCGGGAGGATCTCCGAGACGGCGCCCACGAACGTGGTCTTGCCGACGCCGAACCCGCCGGCAACGACGATCTTCGTCGACGTCAGGCCGCTATGGTTAGAGCCTGCGTAGTCCACTGAGAACCCTTTCGAGCATGTTGAGGTCTGGTTGTCCCTTGTCAAGGCTCGGCTGGTGCAGCCGGACGAGGCCCTCGTCGGCCATGTCCGCCACCAGCACGCGGGCCACGCCGAGCGGGACCCTCAGCAGCGCCGAGATCTCGGCGACCGACCGGAACGACCGGCACAATCTGATGATGGCGTCCTGCTCGGGGGTGAGCAGAACCAGCTCCTCGTCCCTGATGAACGAGGAGGAGACCAGCGTCTCCATCGCCATGTGATAGCGCGGCTCGGATCGGCCGCCGGTGACCGTGTAAGGACGGAACAGGGGCTCTTCATCCCCGGTTCCGTCACTTCCCAGCACAACCCTCTCCTGGGGAAGGTGCGGTCATCATCGCCCCCGGGAGGACTGCAGCTCGGCTCTGAGCGCCGGGGTGAGCACCTGGCCGGCCCGGTCGACGAGCAGGGTCATCTGATAGGCCACAAGCCCCATGTCGCATTCGGAAGAGGCCAGTACCGCGAGCACCGAGCCGTCGCTGATCGCCATGACCAGCAGCAGACCGCGCTCCATCTCGACCACGGTCTGGGTGACGGCCCCGCCCTCGAACACACGGGACGCGCCCACGGTCAGGCTGAGCAGGCCGGCGGCGACGGCGGCGAGCTGGTCGGCACGGTCGTCCGGGAACCCGTCGGAACTGGCGATCCGCAGACCGTCCGCCGAGACACACACGGCGTGCGCGACTCCGGGGGTGCCCCGGACGAACTCGGTGATCAGCCAGTCGAACCTACGCGCCTCTTGGCTCAGGGTCGTCACGAGTTCTCCTCCCTGTCCGCCACGTCTCTGGCGGTGTCCTCGTATAGTTCGGCGCGACCTCGCCGTATCCCCTGCTGGAAACTCGACAGGCGGCTGCGGACGCGCTCGGGCGAGATGGGTGGCATCGGGGTGGACGGCGCGGAGGCCGCGGCGCCCGGCACCAGGTTGGCCTTGGGGGTGCGCTTGGGCAGTCCCGCCGAGGTGACCCCGCCAAGGCTGGGATCGCTCACCGCCTGAGCCGCCTGCCACCCGGCGTCGGCCGGGGTCTCCCAGTTCTGTACCGCACGCGCCGGAGCGGGCTCCTCCCCGGCCGGCCGGCGGATCGGCGTGTCATCCACGGCCGAGGCGACCGGCGCGGGCCCGTCCGGCACCGCCGGCCGCGGAGACTCCGTCTGCCCCCCGGACTCGTCGGTGATGGACGCGTACCCGCCGCTGCCGTCCGCCCTGCGGAACCAGGCCGACTCGACGGAGGCGAAGATCGGCAGGAACTCCTCCTCCTCGGGTTCGAGCGGGGAGACCCGTACGGCGGGCATCGACGCGGTCGCCGGATCCTCCCGGGAGGTCTGCCCCCAGTCTCGGGAGCTCTGTCCCCAGTCTCGGGAGGTCTGGTCCCGGGAGGTCTGTCCCCACTCACGGGAGGTCTGATCCCGGGAGGTCTGTCCCCACTCGCGGGAGGTCTGATCGCGAGATGTCTGCCCCCAGGGGGAGAACACCTCGGCGGAGGAGATCCCGTTACCGCTCGTCCCCTGCACCTGACGTTTGGGCAGGGGGTACTCGGCGCTCGGCGGCGGGGCGCCGAGTGAGGCCGAGGGAACCGGGTGCTCCCCGGGGAAGGAGGCGAAGCCGAACGAGGGTGCCGGCTGAACGAGCGGCTCCCCGAAGGAGCCCTGCCCGAAGGAGCTCTGCCCGAAGGAGCTCTGGCCGAACGAGCTCTGCGCGAAGGAGCCTCGGGGCGACGGGACCTGTCTGCCGTGCGCCTCGACGCCCCACGACGGTGTCTGGCCCGGCTGTGCCCCCTCGGGGACGATGAGCTCCGGCGGGAAGAGGACCATGGCGATGAGGCCGCCGGCCTCCTGGGGGCGGAGCTGGACCCGGATGCCGTGGCGCAGGGCCAGGCGGCCGACCACGAACAGGCCCATCCGCCGGGAGACCGAGACGTCCACGACGGGCGGGTCCGCCAGGCGCCGGTTGGTCTCGACCAGTTCGTCGTTGGTCATGCCGATGCCGGCGTCGCTGACCGCGAGCAGCGCGCCACCGCCCTCGATCATGCTGCTGGACACCACGACCGGGCTGGCCCGGGGGGAGAACTGGATGGCGTTCTCCACCAGCTCGGCGACCAGGTGGACGATGTCGTTGGCGGCGCTCCCGGCGACCGAGATCGTGCGGTGCACCTTGACCTGGACCCGCTCGTAGTCCTCGACCTCCGACAGCGAGGCGCGCACGACGTCGACGAGCTTGGCCGGCTGGCTGCGCCTGCGGGTCGGCTCGTGACCGGCGAGGACCAGGAGGTTCTCGGAGTTGCGCCGCATGCGGGTGGCGAGGTGGTCGAGCTTGAACAGGTCCGCGAGACGGCCGCCGTTCTCCTCGCCCTTCTCCAGGCCGTCGATCAGCGAGATCTGGCGCTCGACCAGCGTCTGGGTACGGCGCGACAGGTTGACGAACATCGCGCTGATGTTGGAGCGGAGCTCGGACTCCTCGGCGGCCAGCCGTACGGCCTGCCGGTGGACCTCGTCGAACGCCTTGGCGACCTCTCCGATCTCGTCCTTGCCGTCGACCGAGATGGGGGCGATGTCGGGCACCCGGCTGTCTCCGGAGACCCGCAGGTTGCGCACCACCTCGGGAAGCCTGAATCCGGCGACGTCCAGCGCCTCGCCCCGCAGGCGGCGCAGCGGCAGGACCATCGAGCGGGCGATGAGGACCGTGAGGCCGAGGACCAGGATCAGCAGGAGCAGGATCAGGCCGGAGGCGATGATCGCGTTACGCTGCTCGGTGTCCTCCAGCACGCGGGCCCGAGTGATCACGTCACCGGCGACCTTGTTCTCGACCTTCTTCATCCGGTCGAGGGTCGCCCCGTT
This sequence comes from Streptosporangium sp. NPDC006007, assembly GCF_040614315.1. Taxonomy (NCBI): domain Bacteria; kingdom Bacillati; phylum Actinomycetota; class Actinomycetes; order Streptosporangiales; family Streptosporangiaceae; genus Streptosporangium; species Streptosporangium sp. NPDC006007. The sequence continues at coordinate 59,982 of NZ_JBEXUG010000013.1, forward strand.
GTCCGAGAACCACTGTTTGACGGCGGCGAAGTCGGAGAGCAGGCGGCCCTCCCGCCGGGTGTCGCCGGCCAGCACGATCGCCCTGGCCTTGGTCAGCTCGGCGCGGTAGACCTTCTCGTCCATCATGGTCTTGACGAGGAGCTGGCGGTTGGCCGGGCTCGCCTCGATGCCGAAGTCGGCCTTGTACTCCTCCATGCGCGAGCGGGAGGCGATGAACTTCTCGATCTCCTGGGCGTCGACCAGCGAGGGCGCGTAGTAGCCGGCCAGCAGCCGGGCCCGCTGCCTGGAGACCTCCTCCTTGGCGCGGGCCAGCGCGCTGAGCGCGCGGGTGTTACCGATGATCTCCGGGTCGTCGCTGACCAGCGTGAGCTCCTCGTGGAGCTGGAGCAGCGGAGAGATCATGAGACTGTAGCGTTCGGCCCTGTTCGTCCCGGGCAGCTGGCGGAGTTCCCGCAGACCGGCGAGCTGGTAGCCCACGTCCTTGGCCGCGTCGACGGCCCGGGGGCCGTAGGAGTCGTCGATTCCCTGCAGATCGAGCGCGACTTTCTTGATCAGCGCGTCGACCGTTCTCTGCTGTGTGTCGGCTGCTTCCTTCAAGCCTTCGTTGGTCGGCTGGAACGAGGACCATGCCACCCGGTCACGTTCCAAACCCAGGGCCTGTGCCAATTCACGCAACCCACCCGAGTATTCGGCCGCCGCCGCGGTCCGCTGATATCCGGCCACGCTGTCGATGGAGGCGACCACCCGCGTGCCGGCGAGCACGACCCCCACCGCCGTCGGCACCAGGATCAACGCCGTGAGGCGCGACCGCACGCGCCAGTTCCGCATACCGAACCGGGCGGCATGGCGTTTGCCGCGGCCAGGTGCCGGAGCACCGCCGCTCTCGGTTGTCGCCGTCGTCACCGCTCTCGCTCTACCTCTCACCATCACGACATGAGTGGCCCTTATCAGACCACAAGGTCACGGGACGCAATCGGCATAACCGACAAACCGGACTTAATCGTTACGAAGGTGACGAGGGAACGATTGCCATGGTTATCGCAAGGCGGCAAGCACCTGGTCCCGTACCTGTGCCCGCTGGGCTCCCTCTGTCAGAGGACCCCCGGCTCTATCGACAACGTAGAAGACATCCACCGCCTCTGCGCCGAGAGTCTCCACACGTGCGGCTCGCACGTCAAGACCACAATCTCCAAATGCTCTACCAATTCGCCACAATAGCCCCGGACGGTCATGAGCGCGTACCTCCACAACGGTCGCCGTATTGGACGCGTCGTCCACGAGAGTAACCCGTGGTGGCGCCGTGGGAACCTGGACCCGGCGCAGCGAACGGGCCCTCCTCGCCAGCCGCTGCTCGATGTCAAGCCGGCCCGCTAGGGCCAACCGTAAATCAGCTTCCAGTGTCGCCGGATCCGGGGGCGAACCGTACTCCGGCATGACCGAAAACTCAATTACCGCAGTCTCCCCCACCGAAGCCGCGGAGGCGGCGCGGACCACCAAGCGGTGCGCGGCGAGCACCCCTGCCGCACGCCAGAGCAGCCCGGCCCGGTCCGGCGCGACCACGGTGACCACTCCCCCGGCGACCCGTACCGCACCGCCGCCGTGCCGGGCGGGCGCGGCCGGGGCGGCCGGGAGCGCGGGCACGGGCGGCGGAGGGGTACCGGCCAGCACCGAACGCACCCGGCGCACCAGATCGGAGACCAGGGCCGCCTTCCAGGAGTTCCAGGCGGCGGGACCGGCGGCCCGGCCGTCGGCCACGGCCAGCGCGGCCAGCAGTTCGAGCGTCTCCCGCGAGCCCACGGCCTCCGCCACCCGGGAGACGGTCACCGGGTCGTCCAGATCGCGCCGTGTCGCCGTCTCGGGGAGCAGCAGATGGTGGCGGACCACGCTCTCCACGGTCTCCACGTCCGCGGGCGGCAGCCCTATTCTGGTGCCGATGTCCCTGGCCACCACCGCGCCGGTGATCGAGTGGTCGCCGGGCCAGCCCTTGCCGATGTCGTGCAGGAGGGCCGAGATGAGCAGCAGGTCGGGCCGGGAGACCTCCCGGGTGAAGGCGGCGGCTCCGGCCGCGGTCTCGATGAGATGGCGATCCACCGTGTAGCGGTGCACCGGGTTACGCTGCGGACGGTGCCGTACCCGTTCCCAGTCGGGCAGCAGCCGGACCAGAACGCCCGCCTGGTCCAGCTCCTCCCAGACGGGCACCGCCGCCCGCCCGGCGCCGAGCAGCGCGACCAGCGCGTCCCTGGCCTCCCTGGGCCAGGGGACCGGAAGCGGCGGAGCCTGGACCGCCAGCGCGTTCACCGTGGCGGGGGCGATCGGCAATCCCGCCTCGGCCGCCGCGGCGGCGGCGCGCAACAGCAGCGTGGGATCCTTTCGCGGGCTGACGCCCCTGGCGAGCACGACCTCGCCGCCGTGCTCGACGACCCCGTCGGCGAGCGGACGGCGGCCCCTCGGCGCCGGACCCGACAGCAGGCGGCCGACGGCGCGCCAGGTGGCGTCGGAGGCGTGCGCGACCGTCCGGCCGGACTCGGCGAGCCTGCGCATCAACGCCTCGGCGTCGAGCAGCCCCAGGACTCCGGCGACCGCGTCCTGCTCCTGGAGCACCAGCCGGTCGGCCCCGCGGGCGGTCACCAGGTGCAGGCCGTGCCGGACGTCGAGCAGGAGCTCGTACGCCTCGCGCACCCGGGGCCCCGGAGCCGCGGCCACCCAGGCGGCGGCCACGGCCTGCATGGCCTGCACGTCGCGGAGGCCGCCGCGCGCGTCCTTGAGGTCGGGTTCGAGCAGGAACGCCAGCTCGCCGCCGGTCTCCGCCCGCCTGTCGACGGCGTCCCGCAGCTCGGCCAGGCGGCGCCGGGAGCCGGCCCGCCACTCGGCGAGCACGGCCTCCCGCGCGGCCCTGGTCAGCTCGGGGTCCCCGGCCACGTGCCGGGCCTGGATCAGCCCGAGCGCCGCCCTGAGATCCTCCCCGGCGACCGCGACGGCCTCGGCCACGGTCCGCACCGAGTGGTCGAGGCCGATGCCCGAGTCCCAGACGGGATACCAGACGCGGTCGGCGACGCGCGCCACGTCGTCACGGCCCCGGTGCAGCAGGACCAGGTCCAGATCGCTGCCGGGGGCCGGTTCCGCGCGGCCCAGACTCCCCACAGCGACAAGCGCGACTCCGCCGGGCACATGGCGGAGCGGAGGGCCGGGGGCGTCCTTGAGGGCGCTCTCGGGGCCGCCGGGCCCGTCTGTGCCCCCGGCGCCCCCGCGCCGCCCGGCCCCGCCGGCGCGCCCGTACGGCGTGCCGCAGGCGGCCCTGAGCAGGTCCGCCAGCCAGTGGTCGATGTCCGAGGTCCGCTCCCTGCGGGCCGCGGCGTACGAGTGGACGTCGTCTCTCACCGGCTCAGAGCGCCTCTGGGCCGCGTTCCCCGGTACGGACCCGCACGACGGTGTCCACCGGGATCGACCAGACCTTGCCGTCCCCGATCTTGCCGGTCTGCGCGGCCTTGACGATGACGTCGATGACGTCATCGGCGTCGTCCTCCTCGGCGAGCACCTCAAGCCGGATCTTGGGCACCAGGTCCACCCGGTACTCGGCGCCGCGGTAGACCTCGGTGTGGCCGCGCTGGCGGCCGTACCCGCTCGCCTCGCCGACCGTCATTCCCCTGACCCCGAACCGTTCCAGGGCCGCCTTCACGTCATCGAGTTTGAAGGGCTTGATGACGGCGGTGATGAGTCTCATACGTCCACCTTCCTCGCGGTGCTGGTGTTCGCCGGGCCGTGGGAGGACGCCGCGCCGGACGCGTGCACGGTGCCGAGGTCGTAGCCGGTCTCGGCGTGGGAGGTGATGTCGACGCCGGCGAGCTCCTCCTCGGCGCCGATCCGGAAGCCCACCGTCCTATCGATGATCTTGGCGATGACCCAGGTGACGGCGAACGAGTAGACGCCGACCGCGACCGGGCCGAGAACCTGCGGGCCGAGTTGCCCGACGCCCCCGCCGTAGAGCAGGCCGGTGCTCTGCTGCTCCAGGAAGGGGTGTGCGGCGAGGAAGCCGAGCGAGACCGCGCCGAGCACCCCGCCCACCAGGTGCACGCCGACCACGTCGAGCGAGTCGTCGAAGCCGAGCCGGTACTTCAGGCCCACCGCGCAGGCGCAGACCGAGCCCGCGACCGCGCCGATGACGAGGGCGGCCCAGGGGTCCACGAAACCGCAGGCCGGGGTGATCGCGACCAGGCCGGCCACCGCGCCCGAGGCCACGCCCAGGCTGGTGGCGTGGCCGTCCCGCATCTTCTCGACGAGAAGCCAGGCGCCGGCGGCGGCCGCGGCGGCGATCTGGGTGTTCATGAAGGCCAGGCCCGCGGTCCCGTCCACGGCGAGCTCGGAGCCCGCGTTGAACCCGAACCAGCCGAACCAGAGCAGCCCCGCGCCGAGCAGCACCAGGGGCAGGTTGTGCGGGCGCGTCGGCTCCCGGCCCCACCCGGCGCGCCTGCCGAGCACCAGGGCGAGCGCGAGTGCCGCCGCCCCGGCGTTGATGTGAACCACCGTGCCGCCCGCGAAGTCCTCGATGCCCAGGCTGAACAGCCAGCCGCCGCCCCAGACCCAGTGGGCGACGGGGAGGTAGACGACGGTGACCCACACGACCGTGAACAGCACCCAGGCGCCGAACCTGGCGCGGTCGGCGACGGCACCGCTGATCAGCGCGACGGTGATGATCGCGAAGGTCAGCTGGAAGGCGGAGAAGACGAGGCTGGGCATTCCGGTGCCGTCGGGCTTGGTGGCCGTGTCCACCAGGCTCTGCAGGCCGAGGGCGCCGGAACCGCCGACGAACATGTTGACCAGGCCGTCGGCGTTGTCGGTGAAGGTCAGCGAGTGACCGTAGAGCACCCAGGCCACGGTGACCGTGATGATGCTGACGAACGACATCAACATCATGTTGAGCACGCTTTTCGCTCTGGTCATCCCACCGTAGAAAAGCGCGAGCCCCGGAGTCATGAGCAACACCAGTGCGGTGGCCGTGAGCATCCAGGCAGTGGTGCCACTGTCGATCTTCATTCGGCACGACCCTCCGTCGCGTATGGCATAGACCGATCTCGGCGCGCAGCGAACGCTTCCTGGGCTCCGTCGACCGGTCACGCACTGGCGATGTGCCACAGCGTGTTCTTCCGCGGTTTCACCGCGCGATCCGCCGTGTTTCGCCCCGGTGAATCTCCGCCCCCCGGTGTTTCATCCGTGTTTCAGAGGGGACCTGTCACGGTCCGAAGACGGCGGCGGCCACGCCCGGGGGCGCCCCGCCCCGGCGCCCGGGGCGGGTCCGCCCCCCGGCCCGCGAGGGCGCGAAGGCCCGGCGCGCCCCTCCGCGGAACGGTCCATCGCGGCGTGGAGCGATCCGGTACGGCTCCACGCGGAGCCGCTCAACGCGAAAAGGTCCGGTACGGCTCCACGGGGAAGCCGTACCGGACCACGGTGGCTCAGGCGGCCGAGGCCATCTTCCGGAGCCGGGCCAGGGCGTCACGCTCGATGCGGCGGGCACGGTCACGGCCGATGCCGTAACGCTCGCCGACCTCGGTCAGCGTGTGCTCGCGGCCGTCCATCAGGCCGTAACGCCAGCGCAGCATCTCGCGGGTCTGGCCCTCCAGCCCGGTCAGCCACTCCTCCAGACGCTCACGCTCCAAGATGTCCATCGCCTGCTGCTCGGGGTCGGCCCACGTGTCGTCGGCGATCATGTCGCCCAGCTCGGTCTCGTCGTCGTCGCCCACCCCCAGCTGCAGGGAGACCGGGTCGGAGGCCCAGCGGCGGAGCTCACGGACCCGCTCGATCGGCAGCTCCAGCACCTCCGCCAGGTCGGCGTCGGTCGGCTCCTGGTCGAACTCGGCCAGCATGTCGCGCCGGACCCGCATCAGCCTGGTCATCTGCTCACCCGCGTGGGTGGGCAGGCGGACCGGCCTGGCCTGCTCGTGAATGGCGCGCCCCACGGACTGGCGGATCCACCAGGTGGCGTAGGTGGAGAACTTGTAGCCGCGCCGGTAGTCGAATTTCTCGACCGCCCGCACCAGGCCCAGGTTTCCCTCCTGGACCAGATCGATCAGCGGCATTCCCCGCCCGGAGTATTTGCGCGCGACCGCCACCACAAGACGTAGATTGGCCTGGATGAATCCGTCTTTGGCCCGCTGCCCCGAAACGGCCAGCCGTTCAAGCTCCTCATCGGCGGCGTCCGCGACCCGCGGCTCCGTCAACCCGCCGTCCAGCAACTGCTCCGCGAAGAGACCCGCCTCGATCCGCTTGGCGAGCTCGACCTCCTCCTCCGCGGTGAGCAGGGGGACCCGCCCGATCTCAGCCAGGTAGGTCCCGAGCAGATCTCGATCAGAGACGTGCTGGTCCTGCGTCCGATTCCCCGTCGGCCTTGCCATCCGATGGCACCTCGCTCCGCCTGCTTATGGCAGGCCCGCACGCTCGCTCAAGACCCCGTGCGTGCGGACGTGCCGCTTGCCTAATCAACGCCGGGATCAGGGCAAAGATTCCCTAAAGGAGTACGCCCGAAGAATGGTTTTGGATTTCCTCCTCAAGGAGGATGTCCATGGGCGCGACGTCATGGGGAAAGCCACTTCCCGCCGCCGCCCGGCTCAAACCAGGCGGAGCGCGCCCGCCGCGCCCCGCCTCATCCGTACTCCCCGCGCGCCTCGGCGATCGCCTCGCCGAGCAGCGCGCCCACGTCACCGAGGACGTGCCGCCCCTCCCGCACCACCCGGCGGCCACCCGAGACCACCGAGTGGACGTCGGCGGCCGTCGCGGCGAAGACCACCACCTCCGGGGCGTCTCCCCGGGACGGCCCCGCCGTGCGGATCGAGTCGAGCCGCACCGAGACCAGATCGGCCCAGGCGCCCGGGACGAGGGTTCCCGCGTCGGGAAAGCCCAGCGAGGCGTGCCCGGCCGCGGTGACGGCCTGGAGCAGCTCGGCGGCCGTCCAGTGGCCGCGCCGCTCGGTGACCAGCCGCTCGTTCAGCTCGACCGCCCGCGCCTCCTCGAACAGGTCCACGACCGCGTGACTGCCGGAGCCCAGCGCGATCGGCGCCCCCTCGCCGAACAGCACCCCGGCCTGGCCCTGACCGTCCGCCAGGTCGCGTTCGGTCGTCGGGCACACGCAGACACACGTGTCCGACTGGGCGAGCAGGGCGATGTCCACGTCGGAGAGGTGGACGGCGTGCACCGCCGTCGAGCGGGGGCCGAGGATGCCGTGCTCACCGAGCACCTGGACCGGGCTGGCGGCGTAGACCTCCACGCAGACCGCGTTCTCCGCGCGCTGCTCGGAGACGTGGACGTGCAGCGGGACCGCGTGGTGATGGGAGAACCCGCCGACCGCCAGCAACTGCTCCGCCGGAACCGCGTGCACCGAGTGGACGGCCGCCCCGATCTCGACGTCCTCCGCCACCCGGTAGACCTCCAGCAGCGCCTCGGCCCGGACGGTCCACCTCCCGGCGTCGCCGTCACCGAACCGCAGCTGGGTGCCGGTCAGCGGGACGCCGATGCCGCCGCTCAGATAACAGGTGTCCAGCAGCGCGATGCGCAGGCCCGCCTCCCGCGCGGCCTGGACGAGCGCGTGACCCATGCTGTTCGGATCGTCGTACGGCCTGCCGCCCGGAGCGTGGTGGAGATAGTGGAACTCCCCGACGCAGGTGATCCCGGCCAGCGCCATCTCGGCGAACGCGGCCGTGGCCAGCCTGCGGTAGGAGTCGGGGTCCAGCGTCGCGGCCACGCCGTACATCTGCTCCCGCCAGGTCCAGACGCCGCCCCTCTTCCGCTGCGTCGTGCCCCGCAGGGCCCGGTGGAAGGCGTGGGAGTGCGCGTTGGCCAGTCCCGGCAGGGTCAGTCCGGCGAGCCGTACGGCTCCCGGGGGAGGCGCGGCCACGCCCGGGGCGATCTCGGAGATCCGGGAGCCCGTGACGGTGACGAGCACCCCGGCGACGACCTCGCCGGGCGGCAACCAGGCCAGCTCACACCAGTAGTTCAGCTCCGGCACAGGTCCTCCAGGGCGGTGGCGAGGACGACTTCCGCGGGACGGCCGGACATCTCGGCCGCCATTCTTTCCATTATGTGAATAAATGCGTTCACGAATGGGCCGTGCCACCGGCATGAAGCACCAAAGAGGCGCCTAAAACGCGATGACGTCCGGATGAGATCCCGCCTCGTACCCCTCGGTGGGACTCACCACCTCAGGTGAACCGCCTCAGGTGACCGGGCCCGCCGACGGCCGGATGGCGATCTCGGTGACGTGGGCGTCCCGAGGGGCCGTGACCGCGGCGAGCACCACCCGCGCCACCGAGTCCGGGCGGAGATACCTCTCCGGCTCGTAGGTCCCGCCCTCCTGGGCCCGCACCCCGCGCTGCATGTCGGTGTCCACCCGCCCCGGATAGATCGAGGTCACCCGGAGCGCCGGCTCCTCCAGCCGGAGCGCGTCGGCGAAGGCGCGCAGCGCGAACTTGCTGGCCGCGTAGGAGCCCCAGTCCGGGTTGGCCCGCTGCCCCGCCCCCGAGTTGATCAGGACGACCTGCCCCCCGGCCACGCGCAGCGCGGGCAGCAGCAGCCGGGTCAGCTCGGCCACCGCGATCAGGTTGATCTCCATCGTGCGCCGCCAGACCTCGGCGGGGGTCTGCGCGATCCGGCCCAGGGTCACGGTGCCCGCGCTGTGCACCAGCACGTCGAGCCGGTCGATCGCGGCGACGTCGGCCTCGACGACGTCGGTGAGCTCCACCGGCCACGGCAGCGAGCCCGGCAGCTCGGCTGCGAGCCCGGCCAGCGCCTCGACGTCCCGGCCGCCGAGCAGCAGGTCGTGGGTGGGGGCCAGGGCCCGCGCGATGGCGGCTCCCACCCCTTTGGAGGCTCCGGTCACCAGTGCGATAGGGCATGCGGACATGTGGATCACCCTACTCCGGGCGGAAGGTCCCGGGCCCGGGACGCTCCAGGATGAGCGCGTGGACGCGGTGCGGGTAATCGTGGATCCACGCCCCCGAAAAGATCAAAAATGGCGAACTTCCCTGAAAACCTGTTGAACCTCTCGCGGGGAGAGGCTTCAGTCTTTCCCTGAACCTTTGGAACTCCGGACCCGTGAACCTCTCGGGACCACCCCCCGAAACGGAGCGTCATGATCATTGAAGCGCACGGCCTGCGCAAAACCTTCACCGCCAAACGCGGGCGGGGCAAGGCCGAGAAGGTCGAGGCCGTACGGGGCGTCGACCTGTCCGTCGCCGAAGGCGAGATCTTCGCGGCCCTCGGCCCGAACGGCGCGGGCAAGACGACCACCGTACGAATGCTCGCCACCTTCACCACCCCCACAGCCGGCACCGCCAGGGTCGCCGGATACGACGTGGTGAAAGAGGCCGCCAAGGTCCGGGAGAGGATCGGCTACGTCAGCCAGGCGGGCGGCGTGGACGAGAACGCCCCGGGTCTGGAGAGCCTGCTGCTGGCCGCGCGCCTGGCCGGGCACTCCCGCAGGCAGGCGCTCACCCGCGCGGACGAGCTGCTGGCCGCCTTCAGCCTGACCGAGATCGCCGGACGTCCGGTCAAGACGCTCTCCGGCGGCCAGAAACGGCGCTTCGCACTGGCCATCGGCCTGGTGAACCGGCCGCCGCTGATCTTTCTCGACGAGCCCACCACCGGCCTGGACCCGCAGAACCGCGCCAACCTCTGGGATGAGGTCCGCGCCCTGCGCGACCAGGGCACCAGCGTGCTGCTGACCACCCACTACCTGGACGAGGCCGACGCGCTCTGCGACCGGCTCGTCATCATCGACAACGGCATGGTCGTCGCCGAGGGCACCGCCGAGGAACTCAAGAAGGAGGTGGCCGGCGACGTCGTCACGCTCAAGCTCGACGACCTGGCCTCGGCCCAGAAGCTCCTCGCCGCGCAGCCGTACATCAAGGAGGTCCAGGAGGAGGGTGACACCCTGCGCGCCTACCTCGACGACGGCGAGCACAATCTGCCCGCCCTGCTCCGCGCGCTGGAGGTCGGGGGCCTGGCCATCCGGTCCATCTCCCTTGAGAGGGCCACGCTCGACGACGTCTTCCTGCGGCACACCGGCCGCTCCCTCCGCGACGCCGCCTGATTCCGATAGGACCCCCCATGTTCCGACACACCATGCTGTTTCTCGGCTACGAGCTCGGCAACGTCCGCCGTAACCCGGTCTGGCCCCTGTTCGGCATCCTGCAACCCGTGCTCTACCTGCTGCTGTTCGCGCCGTTGCTGACCACCACGACCAAGGGCGGGACGCTGATCGAGGCGCTGCAGATGTTCACCCCCGGCACCATGATGATGATCGCCCTGTTCGGCTCGATGTTCGCCGGTTTCACAATGATCAACGAGACCCGCAACGGCGTGCTGGAGCGGCTCGCGGTCAGCCAGGCATGGCGGCCGGCGATCATCCTGGGCCGAGTGATCAAGGACATGCTCGTCCTCGTCCTCCAGGCGCTCCTGGTGATGGGCGTGGCCGTGCTGATGGGCCTGCGGCTGAGCCTTGCCACGGTGCTGCTGATGCTGCTGCTGATGGCCGCGACCGGCCTGTTCGCCGCCAGCGTCTCCTACGGCCTGGCCCTGGCGGTCCGCGACGAGGGCGGCATGTCGCAGATCGTGCAGTTCTTCGCGCTACCGCTGACCCTGCTGGCCGGGATGCTGCTCCCGGTCTCCCTCGGCCCGGCGTGGATGCAGACGGCCGCCAAGTTCAACCCGCTCTACTACTCGGTCGAGGCGGGCAGGTCCCTGTTCGCCGGGCGCCTGTCCGACGGCACGATCCCGGTGGCCTTCGGCCTGTTCATCGTGCTCGGCACGCTCGCCCTGGTCTGGTCGGTCCGCTCGCTCAGGAAGCTGGCCGGGTAACCCACCCGGCCCCGGCCGTGTCCCCCGCGAACGTCCACGCCCTCCGGAGAAGGGTGGGCGTCCCCGGCTCTCCCCCGGGGACGCCCACCTTTCCGGTTGCCACATCGACCTTTGCCCTGGCCCCCGCCCCGCACGGACTGGACCGGAGATCGAACTCGGCGAGCGCCCGATGAGCGCCCTTGAGCGAAGAAGAGGCTCCGCACAGGGCGGGATGCCCGATTTCCCGGCGGCCAACCGGCCCAGCGGATCGGTGCCCGAACTATCCCGCTACGCACCACTGCAATTTGTGGGATTGGTAGGAAATAAGGGAGATCAACGTGACCTGGCTCCACAGCGCGGACGAGAGCCGTCAGGTGGGGAGCAGGAACTGGGGGGCGGCCGGCTCACGGTAGAGGTCGTCGTCGGCGAGCAGCTCCCCGTGGGTGCCGACGGCCCGCACCCCGCCCCCTCCGCCGCCCGGAGGCGGCTCAGCGGCGGCGGGTGCCGTACTTCCTGCGCAGCTCGGCCACGGTGTCCAAAATCTCGTCCTGGGTCCTGAGCAACTTGGCCTCGGCCTCCTCGGTACGGCCCTCGGCCACCAGCCGGCGGTTCCCGGTACGCCTTCCCAGCCTCCGCTTGGCCCAAGCCCTCATCTCTCGCAGGTTGAGCTTCTCGACGAGACCCATGGTCCACACTCCTTCGGCAGGCAGGCCCCTCGGCTTCCCCGCAGGCGGCCGAATATGCGTCCCCGCCCCGTGTTTCCCGCTCGGCCCGGGCGCCCGGCCCCTTCGAGGGGGCTCAGTCGAGGTCGGGAACGTCGTCGTACTCGGCGTCGCCCTCGTCGGCCCTGCGGAGCTTGATGTCCTCCACCCAGGCCCAGGCGAACCGGCGGATCTCCGCGATCCGCTCGCCGTCCACGCCGTAGGACTCGAAGTCCTCGTCGGCGATCAACTCGACGAACTCCAGCCGCATCACCAGCTCGGCGAGGGAGAACTCCTCGTTGTGCAGCCGGGCCAGGTGCTCCAGCTCGCGGAAGCCGTACAGGTGGGAGACCGACGCGATGTCGATGACGTCGCGGGCGAGGCTGCGTTCGTGCAGGGCGCGCATCTTCAGGCCCACCGCGTCGGCGAGGGAGACGACGGACAGGTCGCCGAGGGTCACGGGCTGACGCTGGAACGCCTCCCTGAGCAGGTCGAACTCGCAGCTCTGCTCCGTCACCGGGTCGCGCACGACCATGCGCCCCATCCGGGGGGTGACCTCGATCAGGGTGACCTCCAGCCCGGCGTCCCCGAACGCCCGGGCCACCCCGTCCGCGACCTCGGGCAGCGGGATCTCGGCGGCGGTGGCGAAGTCGAGGTCGTCGCTGGGACGGTCGGTGAGACCGTGGGCGTTCATGGCGTGACCGCCGGCCAGGACCAGGCCGAACCTGGCACAGGCGGGCAGTACGGCCTGCACCATCCGCTGCTGGAAGGGAGGCAGCGTCATCATTCCCACCCCAGATCGGTGATCCTGCTCTCCCAGGCCCGCCGGTAGCTCGGCCCGAGCCCCCGGCGCAGGGTGGGCCAGTCGGCCACCAGGAGCCCGGCGTTGAGATACGACTCGGCGTCGGCCCGGCCGCCGCCGGTGATGACGATGCGATACAGGCTCATCCGCAGCAGCGGGTTGACCAGATCGAACTCGGTGAGCCCGGACCAGGCCAGGTGGATGGGCAGGGCGACCACCCCCGTGGCGGGACCGCGCAGGTCGGCCAGGGAGCCGGGGATCCGCTGCTCCACACCGTCCCAGCGGGACGGAAGCGCACTCACGCCTCTCAGTATGCCCGCCCGGGCCCGTCCGCCGCCTCATCGCCGCGACCGCTTCCGGGTGGAGGGAAGGTCGTGGCGCCCGGAGACGAACTCCTGGAAGGCGATCTTCGCGCGGATCGCCGGGCGGCGCCACCGCTCCTCACGGCGCTCGGCTCCGACCATCTTGCGGGGCGCCGGGCGCCGGGTGCCGGGGGCGTAGAACCAGTACGCCCAGGGCGAGCCCGGACGGGCCAGCCGGATCGCGCCCGGGATCAGCAGGAGCGGGACGAACAGGCCGACCAGGCCCGTCCAGATCTTGCCCTTGAGCAGGGTGACCGTGGCGAGCGCGAGGTTGGCCACGATGACGCCGGCCGTCACCCAGGTGCCCTGCGGCGTGCCGTCCGACCCCTCCCAGCCGAGTGGGCGCAGGCCGAGCAGGAGCAGGCCGGTGATCGCGATCGCGATGAACACCGCGTCGACCGAGGTACGGCCCTCCTCCTCCCAGTAGACGTCGTGCAGGTGCAGGATCAGCGCGAACTCGTCCAGGACCAGGGCCGCGCCGATGCCGAAGACCGCCGCGGTGACGGCGTACCAGCTCTGGGAGATGCCCGACACGATCAGCCCCGACACCCCGCCCAGCATGGTCAGCACCACGCCGAACACCACGTGGTGGATGTGCATCTCACCGATGTTGACGTTGCGGAACCAGCCGAGCTTGGCGCGGATGAGCCGGACGTTGATCCGGGTGAACACGAAGGCGCCGATCAACGCGACAAAGAAACAGAACAGCGGCAGCCGCCCTGTGTCCAATATTCTTTGCCGGAACAAATCCCCCACGGCCCATCAGGCTATGCGAGGAACCCTCGCAGTAGGGTCGCGGTGCCCTCAAGATGCCCGGCCACCGCACGGCTCGCGGCGCCGGAGTCTCCGGCCAAGATCGCCGTCACGATCTCCTCGTGCTGGACGGCGGCGTGCCGGATGTTGTGCTGGAGCAGCGGGATGGCGTTGAGCAGGCCGGCGACCCTGAGCCAGGCGTCGGCGCAGGCCGCGGTGAGCAGCGGGGAGCCGGTCAGCTCGGCGATGGCCAGGTGGAAGGCGGTGTCGAGACGGCGGTAGTCTCCCGGCCCCGCGGAGTTGACCTCCCTCAGCCGCCTCCGCAGCTCGTCGCGGCGCGGCCGGTCGAGCTCCGTGCCGGCCAGCGTCTGGGCCGCGCCGAGCTCCACGGCCATCTGGAAGGTGAGCGCGTCGGCCAGGTCGTCGGTGCCCATGTCCACCACGGCCCTGCGCAGGTCGCCCTGGCCAGGGCGCGGCGGGGTGTAGGTGACGAAGGCGCCGCCGTACCTGCCCCGCCGTACGTCGAGGTAGCCGGCCTGTTGCAGCGCCCGGATGGCCTCGCGCAGGGTGACCCGGCTGATGCCGAGGTGCGCGGCGAGCTCCCGCTCCGGCGGCAGCTTCTCGGTCACCACCTCCAGCTTGATCGCCTGGAGCAGGCGCTCCACCGTCTCCTCGAAGGCGTTGCCCGCCCGGACGGGCCGTAACACGGCGGCCAGGGGCGCCCACTCGTCCACGCCGCCCCCACCCCCTTGACCGACGCCCGCCGCACACTCCAATGGTCTGATCTTAGCCCAATGGCGGTTCGACGAGGAGAGCCGCGGGGGCGCCGGCTCCGGCCTTCGCGCGGGGGCGGCCCCCGGCATCCGGGGCCGGATGACCGGATGACCGAATGGATCCCTCATACACCAGGGATAGATGACAATCAGGGAGGAACCGTGACAGTACGGGGATTTCGCTCGGCCGGTGCGGACGGTTAGGCTGGCCACGACACCGATGAACCCCGCGCGGGAGAGCGTCCTGACATCCAGGCCAGGACCCCTGAAGGAGCAAGCCCTCCCCGCGAACCTCTCAAGGCAAAGGACCGTGCGGGTAGGTGCCTCTGGAAAGCAGGCCGTACGGCCTCGCCGAAGGTGAAAGTCCGGCAAAAAACGGGCGAAGCTCTCAGGCATCCACGACAGAGGGGGAGGATGCTCTCATCTGACCCCTGCCTGAGGTGCGAACATGTCCCGACCCACGCCGCTACGCGGCGTCCACGAGGCCCTCGGCGCGACGCTGACCGATTTCGCGGGCTGGCTGATGCCGCTCCGCTACGGCAGTGAGGCCGCCGAGCACAACGCGGTCCGCCAGGCGGCGGGCCTGTTCGACCTGTCCCACATGGGCGAGATCTTCGTGACCGGCCCGCAGGCCGCCGAGGCCCTGGACTACGCGCTCGTCGGCTACATCTCCGCCCTCGAACCGGGCCGCGCCCGCTACACGATGATCGTCGATCGCCGGGGCCACGTGCTGGACGACCTGATCGTCTACCGTCTGACCGGCGAGGAGTTCATGGTCGTCGCCAACGCCTCCAACTATCCCCGGGTGGCCGCCGAGCTCACCGAGCGCGCCCAGGGCTTCGAGGCCGTGGTGGACGACCGCTCCGAGCGGTACGGGCTGATCGCGGTCCAGGGCCCCCGCTCCCTGGAGATCCTGAGCGAGCTCACCGACGCCGACCTGAACGGCCTCAAGTACTACGCCGGCCTGCCCGCGACCGTGGCCGGGCGCGAGGCGCTCATCGCCCGCACCGGATACACCGGCGAGGACGGCTTCGAGCTGTTCGTCGCGGCCGGCGACACCGAGCCGCTCTGGACCGCGCTCACCAAGGCGGGCGAGCCGTACGGCCTGCTCCCCGCCGGGCTCTCCGCACGTGACACCCTCCGCCTGGAGGCGGGCATGCCGCTGTACGGAAACGAGCTGTCGGCGGAGCTCACTCCGTTCGACGCGGGGCTCGGCCGTGTGGTGAGGTTTGACAAGCCGGGCGACTTCGTCGGCCGGGCCGCCCTGGAGCCGCTCAAGGACGTCCCGCCGGCCCGTCGTCGGGTCGGACTGGTCGCGACCGGCCGCCGGGTGCCCCGCCACGGGTACCAGGTGGTCTCCGGCGACGGCACCGTCGTCGGGGAGGTCACCAGCGGGGCGCCTTCCCAGTCACTGGGCAGGCCCATCGCCATGGCCTACGTGGACACCGGTCTGTCCACCGGCCTGGCCGTGGACATCCGGGGTAGCCGCGAACCGGTCGAGGTCGTTGAACTGCCTTTCTACAGGAGGAAAAAGTGAGCAACATCCCCGAGGACCTGCACTACACCAAGGAACACGAGTGGATCTCGGGCATCGACGACGGCCTGACCCTGACCGTGGGCATCACCGCCTACGCCGCCGAGGCGCTGGGTGACGTGGTCTACGTGCAGGTGCCCGAGGTGGGGTCGGCGGTCACCACCGGCGACGCCGTCGGCGAGGTCGAGTCGACCAAGTCGGTGAGCGACATCTTCGCCCCGGTGACCGGTGAGATCATCGAGGTCAACCAGGCGGTCGTGGACGACCCGTCGTTGGTCAACAGCGACTCGTACGGCGAGGGCTGGCTGTTCCGCGTCCGGATCGAGGGCGACACGGAGGACCTGCTGTCCTCCGAGGAGTACGCCGCACTCACTTCGGGCGAATCCTAAAATTTCTCCTTTTGTGCCGTGATCATGCGCGCCGACCGGCGCGCATGATCACGGCGATGTGAAGGCAAGGACAGAGCAATGGCGATCAGCGTCTTCGACCTCTTCAAGATCGGGATCGGCCCGTCCAGCTCGCACACCGGTGGGCCGATGGCCGCCGCCCACAGGTTCGCCCGCGGCCTCGACGAGACCGGGCTGCTGGACAAGACCGCCAGGGTCGAGGTGATCCTGTACGGTTCCCTCGGCCTGACGGGCAAGGGTCACGGCAGCGACAAGGCCGTCCTGTTCGGCCTCTCCGGCGAGAAACCCGAGCTCATCGACGTCGACACCGTGGAAGAGCGGCTGGCCGCCATACGCGCCTCCGGGACGATCTCCCTGTACGGCTCCCACGAGATCCCCTTCGTGGTCGGCGAGCACCTCGTCTTCGAACGCAAGATCTCGCTGCCGCACCACCCCAACGGCATGCGCTTCAGCGCCTTCTCAGAGGCGGGCGACCTCATCAGGGAGAAGATCTACTACTCGGTGGGCGGCGGCTTCGTCGTGGACGAGAACGCCACCGGCGCCGACCGGATCAAGCCGGACGACACCGCCCTGCCGCACCCCTTCACCACCGCCGCCGAGTTGCTCGCCCACTGTGCCGAGACCGGCCTGTCGATCTCCGGGCTGATGCTGGAGAACGAGAGGGCCTTCGGCCGCTCGGAGCAGGAGATCCGCGACCAGCTGCTCCACCTGTGGCGCGTCATGACCGACTGCGTCCGGCGCGGTGTCTCCAAGGAGGGCGTGCTGCCCGGCGGGCTGAAGGTCAGGCGCCGGGCCAACCAGCTCCACCGGAGACTGCAGGGCGAGTCCCCGGAGAAGGACCCGCTCCACGCGATGGACTGGGTCTCGCTGTTCGCCCTCGCGGTGAACGAGGAGAACGCGGCCGGGGGCCGGATCGTCACCGCCCCCACCAACGGCGCCGCCGGCATCGTCCCGGCCGTGCTCACCTACTACGACCGCTTCGTCCCCCAGGCCAGTGACGACGGCGTGGTGCGCTTCCTGCTCACCGCCGGGGCGATCGGCGTGCTGTTCAAGGAGAACGCCTCCATCTCCGGCGCCGAGGTCGGCTGCCAGGGCGAGGTCGGATCGGCCTGCTCGATGGCCGCCGCCGGGCTCACCGAGGTGCTGGGCGGCACCCCGGAGCAGGTGGAGAACGCCGCCGAGATCGGCATCGAGCACAACCTGGGCCTGACCTGCGACCCGATCGGCGGCCTGGTGCAGATCCCGTGCATCGAACGCAACGCGGTGGCCTCGATCAAGGCCATCGCCGCGGCCCGGATCGCGCTGCGCGGCGACGGCCGCCACTTCGTCTCCCTGGACAAAGCGATCAAGACGATGCGCGACACCGGCCGCGACATGCTGGACAAGTACAAGGAGACGAGCCGCGGCGGCCTGGCCGTGAACGTCATCGAGTGCTGACCGCTCCGCTCCCGCGCGTCGCGCGACGGCCCACCTGGCCGGGGTGACACGGGAGCGGGACGTTCGGGAGTCCTTTCCCGATGAGGGCGGGCGGGGTTCGGGCCGACAGGGGAACGACTCACCCATTTATCTGACAAATGAGTCAATGGGCGCAAACTTCGCCTTCCTCCACATAGGCCGGTGGCCCGCCCTATGCTGGGTGCCCCCATCGCGGAGACTCGGAGGTTCTGGTGTCAACGGAGGTTCTGTCACCGGAGGAAACACGTCCGGAGAGCCCCTTCCTCCGCTCCCACTGGCTCTTCATGATCGCCCTGCTGGCCGGCGCCGGGCTCAGGGCCGTGGCCGTGCTGGGCTACCGGCCGGCCCTGTGGTTCTGGGCCGACTCCTTCGTCTACCTCAACGCCGGGCTGGACCCGCGTCCGCTGGAGTCCCGCCCGTCGGGCTACCCGCTGTTCCTGTGGATGCTGAAACCGCTCTCCAGCGTCCAGGCCGTCGTGGTGATCCAGCACCTGCTCGGGCTGACCGCCGCCTGCTGCGTCTACCTCCTGCTGCGCCGCCTCGGCGGGCTGCCGGGCTGGGGGGCGACGCTCGCCACGCTCCCGGTGCTGCTGGAGGTCCACCAGGTCCAGCTCGAACACCTCGTCATGGCCGACCTGCTGCTGGAGTTCCTCGTGATGGCGGCGGTCACGCTGGTGATGTGGCGGCGCCGCCCACCGGTGTGGATCGCGCTGCTCGCCGGACTCCTGCTCGCCGCGGCGACCGTCACCCGGACGATCGGGCTGCCGCTGATCGCCGTGGTACTGGTCTGCATGGTGATCCGGCGCGCCGGATGGCGGGCGTTCACCGCCGCGGCGCTGACCTGCGCGATCGGGCTGGGCGGCTACGCGGCCTGGTTCGCGTCCACCTACGGCGACTACGGGCTGACCCGCGGCAACGCCTTCCTGTGGGCGCGCACGCTCACCTTCGCCGACTGCGAGCGGATCAGGCCCTCAGGTCCCGAGGCCGCGCTCTGCCCCACCGACCCGGTGGGCGAGCGCAAGGCCCCTCCGGCCTACATCTGGGACGGCGCCTCACCGCTGAACAAGGTCAAGGGCACCTGGGCCGAGCGCGACAGGCTCGCCGGCGACTTCGCGATCCAGGCCATCAGGGCCCAGCCGCTCGACTTCCTGCGCGCGGGCCTGGCGGACGTGGGCCACATCTTCGACTGGGACCGCCGGGTCTACCCCACCCCGGGCCCGCAGAGCGCCTACGTCTTCCCCGACGTCGCCAGGCCCCTCCCCGCCGGGATCGCCTCCCAGGGCAGGACCGCCGGAGAGCTGACCACGGCCTACCAGGGCGTATCCGGCGACACCCGCCTCACCGAGCCCTACGCCGGATGGCTGCGCGCCTACCAGCGGTACGGCTCCCTGCGCGGCCCGTACCTCGCGATGATCCTGCTGGTCGGCCTGGTCGGCGTCCTGCTCCACTGGCGGCGGCTGGGCGGCGCCGTACTGCTGCCCTGGGCGGTGGGGACCGTGCTGCTGGTCCTTCCACCCTTCATCGCGGCCTTCGACCACCGCTACGTGGTGCCCGCCGTCCCCTTCCTCTGCCTGGCCGCCGGACTGGCCTTCGGGACGCGGCGGGAGCCGCCGTCAGCGCCGCCGGACGTGGAGACGGACGGAGGCCCCGAGATCCTCATCCCCGACAGTTTTGCGGACCTTCGTGACGACGTCCTTGTTCAGCCGGGTGACGAGTTTTCCGACGTCGGCCGTGGGCTCACAGCTCACCGCGATCCGCAGCCGATCACCCCGTACCGTCCTGACATGGATGCGACTCAGTCCTTCGACTTCTTTAAGCGCGACGCCAAGCATCGCGGTGCCGGACCCGCTCCGGCTTCCCCACCGCCCCCAGCCCAGAGCACGCACCAGCCACCTGATCGCCAGGAGAGCCAGTACTACCTGTAGCAGCGCGGCCGACCAGCCCAGCCACGGATGCCCGGACAGATAGCCGGGGAGCTCCCGGCTCAGAATCCGGTCGCCGGCCGCCTGGGAACCGATCTTTCCCTGGCTCCGAATCCAGGCGTAGAGCCCGGCCCCGGTCAGAACCGCCCCGGAGACGGCCAGGCCGATCCGATTGCCCAGGTACGCCCTCATCAGACTCCCCTCCTGCGCAGCCGTACCACGACCTCGCCCCCGCACATCGCGCCCAGAATCGCCAGCCGGTCCCCCACCACCGTGCCCACCTGGCGCAGCAGGTGACCGGTACGGTCCGCGCCGGTGAACACGGTGACCTCGATGTCGCGCGACCCAAGGCGCACCCGCGCCCTGCCCACCTCGTCCACCGACTCGGCCGCCGCCCGCAGCGTACGGCGGAGTCCCGCCCGGGTCAGGCCGATCACCATGCGGGAGTCCGAGGACTCCAGCGGCACCAGCCGGGTCCGCCCCGGCAGGGCTGCGAGCACCAGCAGCAGGACACCGGCCGCCAGCGCGGCCGTCGCCACGGTGAACACCGCCGGGTCCGACCACTTCACCGCCCCGATCCCGCCCGCGAGCTTTCGGTACGGCACGCGCCCGAGCGGAGAGCCCATCGCCAGACCGGCCGTCACCCCGGCGGCGGCGGAGAGCCCGGCGGCGGCCAGCAGGGCCACCAGCACGCCCGCCGGAGTCCTCTCCGGTCTCAGCAATCGCACCGACCTGCGGCGCACCGCGTGCAGGTGTTCTCCGGCCGTCGTGCCCCCCGCTCCCGCCAAGATGTCCTGGAGAGTACTCATCACCTGGTCAGGTCTACGCGCCCCGGCCGCCTCACGCGGGGTCCGACCGGCAATTTTCACGATCTTGGGAGCCTCCTGGCCGGAGAATTTACCGCCGGGCAACTAACATGAACATTACTCACATTCGCCTGGATGTGACTATCCTGCCGACATGGACGACCGTCAGCGCTACGACCGGGCCACCGCGCACCTGACCCCTCCCCTCGCCGTGCTCGACCTGGCGGCCCTGCGCTCGAACGCGGCGGACATGATCCGGCGGGCCGGCGGCAAGCCCATCAGGGTCGCCAGCAAGTCCGTCCGCTCCCGGCCCGTCCTGGAGCGGGTCCTCGCCATGGACGGCTTCACCGGCGTCATGGCCTTCACCCTGCCCGAGGCCCTCTGGCTGGTCTCCTGCGGGCTGAGGGACGTGCTTGTCGCCTATCCCACCGTGGACCGCTCCGCGCTCGCCGAACTGGCCGCCGATCCCCGGGCGGCCGAGGAGATCACCGTCACGGTGGACCGGACCGAACACCTGGATCTCATCGAGTCGGCGATCGGCGGCATCCCCAACCGTCACGAGATCCGGATATGTCTGGACATCGACGCGGGTTTCATCGCCCTCGGCGGCAGGTTCCGGGCGGGTGCCCGCCGCTCCCCCGTCCGCGAGGCCGACCAGGCCGCCGACCTGGCGACCGACATCGTCAAACGCCCCGGCCTCCGCCTGACCGGCGTGCTGGCCTACGAGGCCCAGATCGCCGGGGTCGGCGACGATCGGCCGGGCAACCCGGCCCTCACCAGGGCGATCCGCTGGATGCAGGCTCGATCGTGGCAGGAGCTGATCGTACGCAGAGGACACATCGTCCAGGCCGTCCGCCGGGTCGCCGACCTGGAGTTCGTCAACGGCGGCGGCACCGGCAGCATTGAGAAGACCGTCCGCGAGAAGGCCGTCACCGAGGTCGCCGCGGGCTCGGGCCTCTTCCACCCCCGCCTGTTCGACTTCTACCGAGGCTTCTCCGGCCGGCCCGCCGCCCTGTTCGCCCTCCCCGTCGTCCGCCGCCCGGCCCCCGGCGTCGTCACCGTCCTCGGCGGCGGCTACCACGCCTCCGGCGCCCCGGGCCCGGACCGGCTGCCCCAGCCCTACCTGCCCGGCGGGCTGCGCTACGACCCCGACGAGGGCGCCGGCGAGGTCCAGACCCCGCTCCTGGGCCGGGCCGCCGACCAACTACGGCTCGGCGACCGCGTCTGGTTCCGGCACGCCAAGGCGGGCGAGCTCTGTGAGCGCTTCGCGGCCCTGCACCTGATCGACGGCGACGAGGTGGTGGAGACGGCCCCCACCTACCGAGGCGAGGGGCGCACCTTCCTCTAACGGGGGTGAACCGAGAGTGAGTTGCCCGGTCAGGCGGACTCGATCCGGTAAGCCTCCGCCGCGCCTCCGTACCCGCCGCATCCGCGCCCGGCCGCGCGTCACCGGCGGCGGCGCCGCCACAGCGTGATCATCGCGGTGACCACCAGCGCGGCGCCCACACTGACCAGGAGCGGCGCCAGGCTCGGCTGCTCCTCGGCCCAGAGGCCGTCCGGCTCGTCCCGCACCGCGGCCGGCCGCGACGTGACCCCCACCGCGTCACCCACCCTGTCGGCGACGGAGGTCAGGAACTGCTTCGCGCTCGACTCGGCCTTGGCCGCGGTCCGCCGCGCGACCTGCTTCGGGCTGACCCGATCGGCGATGGCGTCAACCGTCTGGGCCAACTCCGCGCGGGTCCGCTCGATCCGCCGCTCCAACTCCGCGGGATCGGTCTCCGCCATGGCACTCCTCTCATCGCCTTCGACTCTCATCGCCGTCGACACTGAGCAGTCTGTCAGGTCCCGCCGGCCCACGGCACTTCGGGCGGGCCGGTAAGTTGACCCGGGAACGATTCCCCGGAGGAGACACATGAGACCAGAGCCCGGCGACGCCGCCCCGGACTTCACGCTTCCCGCCGCCGACGGCACCACCGTGTCACTGGACGCCTACCGCGGCAAACGCGTCATCCTCTACTTCTACCCCGCCGCGATGACCCCCGGCTGCACCAAGCAGGCGTGCGACTTCCGCGACAGCCTCGCCTCCCTGACCGCCGCCGGCCTCGTCGTCCTCGGCGTGTCGAAGGACACCCCGGCCAAGCTCGCCACGTTCGTCGAACGCGAAGCCCTGACCTTCCCCCTCCTGTCGGACCCCGGCCTGGAGGTCCACCGGGCCTACGGCGCCCACGGCGAGAAGACGATGTACGGCAGGACCACCGTCGGCGTGATCCGTTCCACCTTCGTCATCGATTCCGACGGAAAAATCGAAAAGGCCCTCCACAACGTGAAGGCCACCGGCCACGTGGCCCGTCTCCGCCGCGAACTCGGCATCGATTAATCGCCTTTTTTCACCGTTTGGCGCGGCCCGCGCATGCTCCAGGAATTGTCGGAACCCTTCCGTAGGCTTGGAGCATGCCCAGCAAATACAAATACACCCCCGAAATGCTGGCCGAAGCCGCGGCGAACTCGCTGAGTGTCGCCGACGTCCTCCGCCGTCTCGGCATCACCGCCGCGGGCGGAAATCACGCGCACATCAGCCGCCAACTGAGACGCCTCGGAATCGACACCTCGCACTTCCTCGGCCAGGCACGTCATCGCGGGCAACGTTCGGCCAGGCGACTGCCTCCGGAGGAGGTCCTCCGGATGCGCCCGCCGGGATCCCTCAGAACGAAGCCCCCCATGCTCCGCCGGGCACTTCAGGAAGCCGGGGTGCCCTACCGGTGTAGTGCCTGTAAGATCGAGGGCGCCTGGGAGGGCGGGCCGCTCACGCTGCACGTCGACCACCTCAATGGCGACTGGCTTGACAACAGAATAAATAACTTGCGATTCCTCTGCCCGAACTGCCATTCTCAGACAGAGAACTTCGCGGGAAAAAACAAAGGGGCCGTAGCCCAACGGCAGGAGGCAGCGTCTTTAGGTGGCGCGCAGTATGGGTTCGAATCCCATCGGCCCCACGATCGCATTGAAAAACATACCGTCGTGCTGAACTCAGTGAACGTAGGCGTCATCCTGTCCGGCCAGGACGCGTTCTTTCTCGAATACTACGTGAACAGTGGACGCGCCAAATCGAGATCCGCGGCGATACGTGCGGCGGTCCGGTTGCTGCGCGAATCCGACCTCGCGAGGGACCGCGTCCCCGCCTCCGACGCCTCCTGCTCTGACGAGGACGCCCCGCGACGGGTTCCCGCCGGAGACGGTGACGGGCCTTCAGGGGGTCCGGGCGGCGGCCGATCGGGCGTCTTGCCGTAGGGGTTGCGGGGTGGGCGGGCCGGTCTCCGAGACGTGGGCGGGCCGGTTCCTCACGCGGGGGCCTGCCGGATCCCGGCGCGGGATGCCGCCGGGTCGCGCGGCGCGTCCTCTTCACCGCGCGACCCGACGCCGTTGTGACCCGCCATCACAACCGTTTCTCCCTTTACTCACCCCGGAGGGTGCTCCCGGAAACCATGGTGGCAAACAGTGGGTAAAGACCGCGTAAGCCGTACGCGATATGCGACCTGAGTCGTATACGGGTTCCCCCTTTAGGGGGAAGGCCACTGATCTGCGTATACGTATGGTGGGGGTGTGTTCGGCAGAGTACGCGCCTGGAGTCGGCGCCATCCAAGGATCGTGGACATCCTCTGGCTGGCGCCGTTCGTGCTGGTCTCGCTCTGGAACGTGTGGCTCGTCGCGGTGGAGCCGGAGCCGCTCTGGATCCCCCGTGTTCCGGGGTTCCGGGAGTTCCTCGGCATCGGGCTGATGCTGACCGTGCCGCTCTTCTGGCTGCGGAAACATCCCCTCGCGGTGTTCGCGATCGTCTCACTGGCGAGTTTCGCCCAGTGGCTGGCCGGGGTGATACCGCTGTTCTTCAACACGGCCGTGCTCATCGCGATGTACGGCGTGGCGTCGCGCCGCCGGCTTCGCTGGGCGGTCGCCGCCGGCCTGGTGGCGGAGCTGGGGCTGGCGCTCTCCTTCGGGCAGATCACCACGGATCCGGATTTCAACTCATGGGCCACCGCCTCGGTGTTCGTGGTCGCGATCTGGATCACGGGGATCTACACCAATACCCGCCGCCGCTATCTGGAGAGCCTGGAGGAGCGGGCCGAGCGGGCCGAGCACGAGCGTGACCAGCAGGCCCGGCTGGCCGCGGCGGCCGAGCGGACCCGGATCGCCCGCGAGCTGCACGACGTGGTCGCGCACAACGTGAGTGTGATCATCGTCCAGGCCGACGGGGCGAGCTACGCGATCGACAGCGATCCCGAGCAGGCCCGCGAGGCGATGCGGGCGATCTCCAGCACGGGCCGGCGGGCGCTGGCCGAGATGCGGAGGATGGTCGGGGTGCTGCGGGCCGACGGCGTGCCCGAGGAGTACGCCCCGCAGCCGAGCCTGTCGCAGCTGGACGACCTGGTGACCCAGGTGCGCTCCTCCGGACTGCCCGTCGATTTCCGGGTCATCGGCTCTCGGCGGGAGCTTCCCGAGGGGGAGCAGCTGACGGTCTACCGGATCGTCCAGGAGGCGCTCACCAACAGCCTCAAGCACGGCGGTCCCGGCACCCGGGCCACGGTCGAGGTGGAGTACGGCGCCCGGGAGGTCTGCCTGCGGGTGACCGACGACGGCCGCGGCGGCGCCGCCCCCGGGTGCCCGGGCGGGCACGGCCTGGTCGGTATGCGGGAGCGGGTGTCCATGTTCGGCGGGACCGTTGAGGCGAGGCCGCGTGCGGGGGGCGGGTTCCGGGTGGTCGCGCGGTTGCCGACGGGCGAGCCCGGGGAGATCCGGGCGGCGTGACGTGACCGGACAGGCCAGGACAAGACAGGACGGGGCGGGACAGGACGGGGCGGGGCGGGGCGACGGGGGCTCTTCCGGGGGCGCGGGCCACCGGGGTGGGTGAGAGAGTACTGAGGAAGCGGTGCCGGAGCGGACCCGGCTCGATGGACGAGATCGCCGGCCGAGAGGCGAGAGCCACCGGCGGGGCGAGTGAGAAGTGGTGGAAGATCCGTGATTCGCGTGATGCTGGTGGACGATCAGGAACTCCTGCGGGCCGGGTTCCGCATGGTGCTCGGCGCGCAGCCGGACATCGAGATCGTCGCGGAGGCGGGCAACGGGGCCGACGCGGTCGAGGCGGCCCGGACGGTCGAGATCGACGTCGTGCTGATGGACGTGCGGATGCCGGTCATGGACGGGGTGGAGGCGACCAGGCTGATCTGCGCGGCGGGCGAGAGACCACGGGTGCTGATCCTGACCACGTTCGACCTGGACGACTACGCGTTCGCGGCGCTGAAGGCGGGCGCCTCGGGGTTCCTGCTGAAGGACGTGCCGCCCTCGGACCTGGTCAGCGCGATCCTCTCGGTGCACAGCGGGGACGCGGTGGTGGCTCCGAGCACGACACGACGGCTGCTGGAGCGCTTCACCGTGCATCTCCCCGCGCCGGGCACGGCCGAGCCGGAGGCGCTCGGCGGGCTGACCGCACGGGAGCGGGAGGTGCTCGTGCTGGTGGCCAGGGGCCTGTCGAACACGGAGATCGCCGGTCGGCTGGACCTGGCGGAGGCGACGGTCAAGACGCACCTGGGCAGGGTTCTGTCCAAGCTGGGCCTGCGGGATCGGGCCCAGGTGGTCGTGTACGCCTACGAGTCCGGTCTGGTCGTCCCGCATTCGGCGGGCTAGGAGTGCAACCGGGCGCGTTCACCGGGTCGCGCACCGGTCCGCGGGGAGCACGCCCCCTCACCGGGCAGCCGGCCGTGCCCGCCGTACCGGCATGGCCGGCCGTGCCCGAGGTGCCGGTACGGCGGGCGGGACGTCCCGGGTTCGGGACGGTGCTCTCCGGCCTGGGCGCCGTTCCGGGGCGCTCGGCCGAATGGCCGAGCCGGGACTACCTCTGAGGTAGCAGCCGCCCCACCGTGGAGGTCCTGCGGGGGACGCGAAGTCCGTCCTGGAGTCCGATGGATCGCGTTTTCCCCGGCAATAGCGTTTGTCACGTCATAACGCATATGTTGCCGAGGAGAACTGACGTGACCATAACCGGAGAGGTCGGCGCCTGGAGCGCGCGGAGAGAAGCTGCGGCCGCCGTTGTGGCCAAGGGTCTGACCAAAATGTACGGCCAGGGGGACGCGGCCGTGCACGCCCTTCGGGGGGTGGACGTCTCCTTCGCGACAAGTGCCTTCACCGCGATCATGGGGCCTTCCGGCTCCGGTAAGTCCACGCTGATGCACTGCCTGGCCGGGCTCGACACGGTCACCGGCGGGCAGGTGCACATCGGGGAGGTGGAGCTGACCGGGCTGGGCGACAGGCAGCTCACCCTGCTCCGCCGCGAGCGGATCGGCTTCATCTTCCAGGCGTTCAACCTGCTGCCGACGCTGACCGCCGAGCAGAACATCCGGCTCCCGCTGGAGATCGCCGGGCGCCAGGCCGACCAGGACCTGTTCGACCGGGTCGTGGACACCGTGGGCCTGCGTGACCGGCTCGGCCACAGGCCGACCGAGCTGTCCGGCGGCCAGCAGCAGCGGGTCGCGGTGGCCCGCGCCCTGATCAGCAAGCCGCGGGTCATCTTCGCCGACGAACCGACCGGTAACCTGGACTCGCGCAGCGGCGCCGAGGTGCTGTCCTTCCTGCGCACGTCGGTACGTGAGCTGGGGCAGACGATCGTGATGGTCACCCACGACCCGGTCGCGGCCTCCTACGCCGATCGCGTGATCTTCCTGCGCGACGGGCTGCTGGTCAGCGAGCTGCTCCAGCCGACCCCGCAGACCGTGCTGGACACACTGATGAAGCTGGAGTCCTGAGTTGCTCAAGACGACTCTGGCCGGACTGCGGGCGCACAAGCTGCGCCTGCTGCTCACCTCGCTGGCGATCGCGCTGGGGGTGGGCTTCATCGTGGGCACGTTCGTGCTCACCGACACCATGCAGGCGGGCTTCACCCAGAAGTTCGCCGCGGCGGCCGACAAGATCGATGTTGCCGTGCTGCCCGTTTCGGATGAGAAGACCGGTACGGGGGAGCAGCTCTCCGACACCGTGCTGAGGAGGATCCGCGCGCTCGACGGCGTCCGGGACGCGCAGGGTCTGGTGCGGGGCACGGCCGCGTTGATCGGCAAGGACGGCAAGGCGGCCGGTGACTTTCCGACGGGCGGGATCTCCGTTCCCGAGGGCTCGCTGAACCGCGTCCCGATCACCAGTGGCTCCGCCCCGAAGACCCCGGCGGAGGCCGTGCTCGACGAGAACACCGCCGAGACGCGCGACTTCAAGGTCGGCGACATCGTCACGGTGCTGGACTCCAAGAACGCCGAGCACCGGTTCACGCTGGTGGGCCTGTTCGACACCGGCCTCGACCAGCAGCTGGCCTACACCGGCGGGGTCGGCTTCACCACCGGCACGGCCCGGGCGATGACCGGGGAGAAGGGGTACCAGGAGATCGACGTCGCCGGCGCCGAGGGCGTGTCCCAGGAGACGGTGCGCGACTCGGTCGCGGCGGCCCTGGGGGCGGGCTACCAGGTCAAGACCGGCGAGCGGTACGCCGACGACCTGGTCAAGGTCAACGGCGCCGACAACGGGTTCATCACCGTGGGCCTGCTGCTGTTCGGCCTGGTGGCGATGTTCGTGGCCGCGCTGGTCATCTACAACACCTTCAACATCCTCATCGCCCAGCGGACCCGGGAGATGGCGCTGCTGCGCTGCATCGGCGCGACGCGCGGGCAGGTTTTCGGCTCCATCGTGCTGGAGTCCGCCGTGGTCGGCCTGGTGTCGTCGGTGCTGGGCCTGCTGCTCGGCTACGGCCTGGGCGCGGGGGCCCTCGCCGTACTCATCTCGATCGGTGCGCCGTTGCCCTCGGCGACCGCGGCGCTGGCGCCGCGCACGATCGTTCTCGCGCTGCTCGTCGGCCTCGTCGTCACGGTGGGGGCGGCGCTGCTGCCCGCCCGGTCCGCGACGAAGGTGGCGCCGATCGCGGCGCTGCGATCGCAGATCGACGAGCACACCTTCCGGGCCGGCCTGATCCGGGTGATCTCCGCGCTGCTCTTCCTGGTCGCGGGGGTGGGCGCCACGGCGGCCGGGGTGACCATGGAGCGCGGGCAGATCGCGCTCGTCGTGGTCATGGCGGGCGGCCTGCTCGTCTTCCTCGGGGTGCTGATCCTCGGCCCGGTGATCGTCAAACCGCTCGGTGCCTTCGTGGGCTGGCTGCCCGGCAGGCTCGCCGGGGTGCCCGGCAGGCTCGCCCTGGACAACTCCGGACGTAACCCCCGGCGATCGGCGACCACGACCGTGGCGCTCACCGTGGGGGTGACGCTGATGACGCTCATCTCGGTCCTGGTCGGCACCATGCGGCTGACCTATGCCCAGAAGCTCGACGAGCAGTTCCCCGTCGACTACATGGTCCAGGCCCAGGGTGGCGGCTCCGGCCTGCCCCGCGCGCTGGCCGACGACCTGAGGACCAGGCCGGAGCTGACCTCCGTCGCCGCGTTCCGCGAGACCGAGGCCAAGGCCGGAAACAAGGGTGAGGAGTATCAGGTCGGCACGTTCGTCGCGCCCCCGGACTTCAGGCCGAAGCTCACCTCGGGCTCGATCGACGCGCTCAAGCCCGGGACCGCGATCGTCGCAGACTACGTCGTGAAGGACCTCGGCGTCACGGTGGGCGGCCGGATCCCGGTGCGGACCGCGGAGGCCGGCTCGGTCGATCTCACGGTGGTGGGCGTCTTCGACGCCCGGAAGGCCGACCTGGCGGGGGTGACCGTGCCGGCCGGAGACTTCGACCGCTACTTCGGCCCGGTCGACGACAGCCGGGTGCTGGTCAACGCCAAGGACGGCACCGACCTCACCCGGGCCAGGAAGGCCGTCGAGGCGGCCGCGCAGCCGTATCCGAGGGCGAAGGTCGCCAGTTCGACGGATGTCCGGGGCGAGTTCGACGAGGCGCTCGACATGGTCGTGATGATCATTACCGGCCTGCTGGGCCTGGCGGTGCTGATCTCGCTGCTGGGCATCGCCAACACGCTCTCCCTCTCGGTCCACGAGCGGACCCGGGAGTCGGCGCTGCTCCGGGCGCTCGGCCTGACCCGTCCTCAGCTGCGGCGGATGCTCTCGATCGAGGCGCTGATCCTCGGGCTCATCGGCGCGCTGGTCGGTGTGGTGCTCGGCGTGGCGTTCGGCTGGGCCGCGACGCGGACGTTGACGGACAACCTCGTGTTCGACCTCCCGGTGCCGCAGATCCTGGCGTTCGTGGTGGTGTCCGGTCTGGCCGGTGTGCTCGCCGCCGTACTGCCCGCCCGCAGGGCGGCGCGGGCCTCGATCGTCGACTCGCTCGCCACGGGCTGAGCGGGCGGCGTCCCGGCCTCCGCTCCGCCTCGCGCGGAGACCGGCCGAGCCCGGCTCGGAACGGGCCGGTCTCCGGTGGACCGGCCCGTTCCGAGGGGCACGGTCCGCCTCCCGCCGCTCGGCCGGAGGCCGTGTCCTTCCGGGGTGCGGCCCGGAAGGACACGGGGTTATCGGGGGCGGCGGCCCGGCCACTGGTCGGCGACGGTCTCGGGGTTGAGGAGGGGCCGGATGGCGACCTCCCCGGTGACCTTGTCGATGATCACGCATCCGCCGCCGACCGTGTCGGGCAGCACGCCGGGGTCGTCGGGCTCGGGCTCCTTCGACCACGCGACATAGCCCTCGTTGAAGGCATAAATCCGGATTTCGGCGGCTGAACCTGGGGTCCGAACCCCGTTGAAGTACTCCTCGGCGACAGCCCTGGCCTGGTCGAGGTTCACAGCCTCCGCCCCTCCCTGTCGATCACCACGCAGAAGACGCCGGTAACCGCGTCGTACGGCGGATCGACCGCCATATGCCCTCGCTGCGCGTCGATCCAGATCACCTCTCCCCCGGAGTTCACCGCGTTCCACACGTGGCTGCCCCCGGCCGGCCAGCGGTTGGCGATGATCGCGGCGGCGCCGTGGCCCCCCGCCAGCAGCGCCTGGCCGATCGGGACGTAGGCCTGCCGGCCCTGCCCCACGTACTGGAAGCGCTGCCCCAGCCACCGCTCGGCCCTGGCCACCCCACCGGCCTCACCGGTGAGCAGCGGCCTGCCGATCCGGTCGTACTCCGGCCGCCGGGGCGCGGCCACCGTCGGCGTGCCATACCAGGTGGACAGCACCGCCAGCGCGCAGTCCAGCGCGTTGGTCGCCCGGAAGGGGTCGTCCGCCGCCCCGGCCCCGTTGATCAGCCGGACCCACATACCCCGTGGATCGGGAAAACGCCTGGGCATTCCCTGACCGGTCACCGGTACGGCCCGCACCATGTCCTCCTGGGTCTGCGGGTCCGGCCTCACCAGCCCGCCCGCCACACCGTACGGCCTGCACCGCTCCAACCGCGACGGCCGCCACGGCCCTCGCTCCGGTCCCCGGTCCGGCATCCGGTCCGGCTCCCGCTCCGGCATTCGCTCCGGCACCCGTGGCGCGGCCACCACGGCCACCGCCTGGGGCTCCAGCTCGAAGTCCCGCCACCGCTGCCCGTCAGCGGTCACCACGGGGTTGTAGACCCCCGTGGGCAAAAACGACTGAGTCACACGGTCCCCCTTGGCCACCCGTTCGGCCCCGATGCTAGGGCGGCCCCCCATACGACGCGGACGAGTTGACCAGATCAGGGGCTGGGCTCGCCCCTCCGACACCCTCCGCCGGCGCCTGGAACGCCGGTCAGGCGACGTCGACGGTGATGGTGTGCCATCCGGTGGCCCCGTCGGGAGCCACCGAGGCGCGCTCGGCGGTCTGGGTGTAGCCGGTGGCGTCGGTGGCCCGCACCTCGATGGTGTGACCACCGGGTGTGGCGTCCCAGTCGTCGACCACCCACTGGCGCCAGGTGTCGGCGGTCGGCGCCTCGGCCAGCCGGGCCCGCGACCACCCGCCCCCGTCGACCCGGACCTCGACCGCCGCCACGCCCCTGTGCTGTGCCCAGGCGACACCCGCGATCACCGTACGGCCCGCCGCGACGCGCGCGCCGTCCCGCGGCAGGTCGATGCGCGACTCCGTCTTGACCGGCCCCCTGGCCGACCACCCCCTGGGCGTCCAGTACGCCTTGTCCCGGTCGAACCGGGTGACCTTGATGTCCGTCACCCACTTGGTGGCCGAGACATAGCCGTAGAGACCGGGGATGACCTGACGGACCGGGAAGCCGTGCTCGACCGGGAGCGGCTCGCCGTTCATCCCGATGGCCAGCAGCGCGTCGCGGCCGTCGAGGGCGACGTCGATCGGGG
Source organism: Streptosporangium sp. NPDC006007 (assembly GCF_040614315.1). NCBI lineage: Bacteria > Bacillati > Actinomycetota > Actinomycetes > Streptosporangiales > Streptosporangiaceae > Streptosporangium > Streptosporangium sp. NPDC006007. The sequence continues at coordinate 91,542 of NZ_JBEXUG010000013.1, forward strand.
TTCCGGAGGTCCAGCCGTCGGCGGAGGCGCTGAGCAGCATGTCGGCGTCCCGGTGCACCCCCGCGTCGCGCAGCACACCGGCCAGGCCGGCGCCCAGCCAGCGGGCGTTGCCGACGAGCGACCCGCCGACCTCGTTGGAGACGCAGCACAGCGTGACGTCGGCCTCCATCAGGGGGAGTTTCATCAGGTCGGCGAAGGTGAGCTCGACGGGCCTGTCCACCATGCCGTGGATCCGCAGGGCCCAGTCCCTGGGATCGACCTGGGGCACCATGAGGGCGGTGTCCACCCGGTAGAAGTCCTGGTTCGGGGTGACGAAGGGCGACAGACCGGCGATCCTCAGGTCCACCCCGGCCGGCAGTGGCGGGGCCGGGGTGGCGGGCCGGGGCAGCGTCAGGCCGCCCCGGGCCGCGCTCACCTCCGCGCGTCCCGACAGCATCCGCCCGATCACACCGCTCACCCCGGCCACGGCGACGCCGCCGAGTGTCCAGACCAGCAGGTCGCGCCGGTCGAACACGCGACGGTCCTCGCCGGCCCGCGCGACCGCCCGTGCCCGGACACCCGGCCGCTCCCCCTCCGGCTCCTCGGCGGCGCGGGCGGGCGGCTCCCCGGTGACACGGACGCCAGGGCGCCCCGCGGCATGGGCGGGCGGCTCGCCGACGGCACCGGCCGACGGCTCGCCGACAGCGTGCCGCAGCAGGGCGCGCAGGGCGAACCCGGCCGCGGCGACACCCGCCAGGGTGGGGACGACGTCCACCAGCGCCGCGCCAGGCCGGGTCAGGACGGCGAGAACGCCGACGGCGCCGAAGGCGGCCAGCCCCGCCAGGCCGTAGGGGAGGTCTTTTGCCGCCAGGACGCCGACGGCGGCGGCGATCACGGTCAGGACCAGGAAGATGCCCACCAGCAGCGCGGTCTTGTCGTTCTCGCCGAAGGCGCGGATCGCGAACTCCTTCAGCGGGGCCGGGGTGAGGTCGACGAAGGCGTTGCCCACCGCGACGACGGGGAAGGCCGAGGCCTTCACCAGCCCGGCGAAGAGCAGGGACACCCCAACCGCCACCGCACCTGTCACCAGGCCGATCAGCACCGCCGCCCAGAGGGGCACACGCCGGTTACCGTCCATGCTCCCGACGGTACGCCCCCACGGACAACAGGACCTTATCCACCGGCCATGCGCCCGCCGGGGAGGGCACCAGCCGTCCCCTGCCGTCCCCCTGCGGGGGTCGCTCAGCCGAGCACTTCGGCGATGACGGGCGCCAGCGCGCGGAAGGCGCGGCCCCGGTGACTGATCGCGTTCTTCTCCTCCGCCGACAGCTCGGCCGTCGTGCGGCCCTCCCCCTCCGGTACGAAGATCGGGTCGTAGCCGAAGCCGTTGACGCCGCGCGGCGTATCAATGATCATGCCGTGCAGCGCGCCCTCGGCCACCCACTCCTTCCCGGAGGGCAGGGCCAGCACCGCCGCGCAGGCGAAGTGGGCGCCCCGGTGCTCCGGCGGCACGCCGGACACCTGGGCGAGCAGCAGCCTCAGGTTCGCCTCGTCGTCGCCGTGCCCGCCGGACCAGCGGGCGGAGAAGATGCCGGGCATGCCGTTCAGCGCGTCCACGCACAGGCCCGAGTCGTCGGCGATCGCCGGCAGGCCCGACTCCCGGGCCACGGCGTGGGCCTTGAGCAGGGCGTTCTCGGCGAAGGTCAGGCCGGTCTCGGCGACGTCGCCGATCTCGGGGAACTCCTCCAGCCCGACGATCTCGACCGGAACCGAGGCGTCGGCCAGGATCCGGCGGAGCTCGGCGACCTTTCCGGCGTTCCTGGTGGCCAGCACCAGCCGGCCCGTGGTCACGCCCACCGGCTCGGCCCGCCCGGTGCTCATGCCGGCGTCTCCCGCTGCAGGCGGGTGAGCTCCGCGCATCCGGCGACGCCGAGATCGAGCAGTTCGTCCAGCACGGCCCGGTTGAACGGCCTGCCCTCGGCGGTGCCCTGCACCTCGACGAACTCGCCGCTCCCCGTCATCACCACGTTCATGTCCGTCTCGGCCGCGACGTCCTCGACGTAACACAGGTCCAGCAGGGGGGTGGCCCCGACGACGCCGACCGAGACGGCGGCGACCGAGTCGACCAGCGGGTCGGCGGTGCACATCTTCCGCTCGCGCATCCACCGGACGGCGTCGGCCAGCGCCACGTAGGCGCCGGTGATGGCGGCGGTCCGGGTGCCGCCGTCGGCCTGGAGCACGTCGCAGTCGATGACGACCGAGTTCTCACCGAGGGCCTTGTAGTCGACGCAGGCCCGCAGGGACCGGCCGATCAGGCGGGAGATCTCGTGCGTCCTGCCGCCGATCCTGCCGCGGACCGACTCGCGGTCGTTACGGGTGTTGGTGGCCCGGGGCAGCATGGCGTACTCGGCGGTGATCCAGCCCTGGCCGCTTCCCCGGCGCCAGCGCGGCACGCTGTCCTGCACGGAGGCGGCGCAGAGCACCTTGGTCCCGCCGAACTCGACGAGCACCGACCCCTCGGCGTGGGCGAGCCAGCCACGGGTGATGGTGACGGGGCGGAGCTGATCGGGAGAACGTCCATCTGCGCGAGCCATGCGTCTCACCCTAGGTCATACAGGGCCCCGCTCCGCGCGAGTTCGGTACGGCCGGCGAAACCGCCCCGCGAGGCGTCGTCCAGGATCCGGCCGGGGTCGTACCAGGGCACGAGGTGGGTCAGCACCAGGGTGCCCACATCCGCCCTGGCCGCGTGCTCGGCGGCCTGGCGGCCGTTCAGGTGCAGCCCTGTGGGCAGGCCCGGCCGGTCCAGGAAGGACGCCTCGCACAGCAGCATGTCCGCCCCCGAGGCGAGCTTGACCAGTTCGGCGGACTCCCCGGTGTCGCCCGAGTAGACCACGGAGCGCCCGCCGTGGGAGACCCGGAAGGCATAGGTCTCGACCGGGTGGTTCATCGGCGCGGCCGTCACCTCGAACGGGCCGACCTCGAACACCCCCGGTGTCAGCGGGGCGAAGTCGAAGGCCGTCTCCAGCCTCGGCTCGTCGGGCATGCCGTAGGCGGCGGCCAGGCGACGAGGGGCGTCGGCGGGGGCGTGGACGGGCACCCGGGGCAGCGGCCCCCGCGGGGAGTAGGTGCGCACCACGTGGTAGGGGCACATGTCGAGGCAGTGGTCGGCGTGCAGGTGGGACAGGCAGATCGCGTCCACGTCGTAGAGGCCGATGTGCCGCTGGAGCGCGCCCAGCGCGCCGTTGCCGAAGTCCAGCAGCATGCGGAACCCCTCGGCCTCCAGCAGGTAGCAGGAGGAGGGGCTGTCCGGGCCGGGGAAGCTCCCGGAGCACCCGATGATCGTCAGTTTCACTGCGGGCTCCTCCTTGTCACGCCTGTCACGTTCTAATTCCGCACGACCGGGTCCGGGGCGTACCCGTCGCCGACGGCGGCCCCCACCTCGGCGAACTCGACCGCCTGGATCTCCGGCCCGAGGAAACGCCGCCCGAGCCGGGTGAAGAGACGGGTGTCGCCGGTGGTGGCGAACCGGTGCCGCGCGGTGCCGCCCACGGCGGCCAGGCCCCGGTCGTGCAGGACGCGGTAGACGTCCTTGGCCGTCTCGTCGGCGCTGGACACCAGCGTGACGTCGTCGCCCGCGACGTAGGAGATCGGCCCGGTGAGCAGCGGATAGTGGGTGCAGCCCAGGATCAGCGTGTCGCACCCGTTGCGCAGCACCGGCTCCAGGTAGCCGCGGATGACCTCGATGAGCTCCTCGCTCATCGTCTCCCCCCGCTCCACGAACTCCACCAGCCGGGGCGCGGCCACCCCGGTGAGCAGGACGTCGGGCGCGGCGGTGAAGGCGTCGTGATAGGCCATCGACTCGATCGTGGCCCTGGTCCCGATCACCCCGACCCTGCCGTTGCGGGTGGCCCGTACGGCCCGGCGCGTCGCCGGCTGGATGACCTCGACGACCGGCACGTCGTAGCGCTCACGCGCGTCGCGCAGCATCGCCGCGCTGGCGCTGTTGCACGCGATCACCAGCATCTTGATGCCGTGCTCGACGAGATGGTCCATCACCTCCAGCGCGTAGGCGCGGACCTGCGCGATGGGCCTGGGACCGTACGGCTGCCGCGCCGTGTCGGCCACATAGAAGATCGATTCGCTGGGCAGCTGATCGATGATCGCCCTGGCCACCGTGAGGCCGCCCACACCGCTGTCAAAGATTCCGATATTCGCTTGCGACACGGTTCCCAAGGTTAGGCGACCTGGGACGGCCGCTCACGGTAAGAATCCTCACAACACGATCAACCATGACAAAAGGATCACCCGCGTCCCACCCTGGCGAGTTGGCGGGACTGGGCGACCAGGCGGCCGGCGGAGTCCCAGACCTCGACCTCCTCGTCGAACCAGCCGTCGCCGATCATCCGGCCACCGCCGAGCACCGTGAGCCAGCCGGGGGCGGGCAGCGCGCGCAGGTGCCAGGTGAGGTCCACGGTGGGTGCCCAGCCGAGGGCTCCGGCGGAGAAGACCACCGGTGGCAGCGCGTCCACGGCCAGTGCCAGCACGTAGGGGTCGGGGTCCTGGGGCTCGGCCATCCGGAAGTAGGCGCGGGCCTCGGGGCGGCCGGTGGGGTTGCCGGCGAGCCAGCCGACGGTGGGCGGGTCGAACGCCATCTCCACCTGCGCGTTGAGCGTCATCTTCGACTCGGGCCCGGGGTCGGGCAGCCTGACGCACCGCTCGATCGGCGGCATCGCCACCGAGGGGCCGTCCGTCCAGTCGGGGGCGGTGTCGCCCAGGGTCGCCGTGGTGACCCTGGCCTCGATGACCGGCCTGTCGTCCTGGACGAGGGTGGCGCTGGTCATCGCGACGGTGCGGCCGGCCTTGAGCTGCTCAAGTCTCACCTGGGCGGGGCCCGGCAACGGCACGCGCAGGAACTGCACGCCGGTGGTCACCGGATGCTCGTGCGGCGAGGCGTCCACGACCGCGCGCAGCAGCACGGCCATCAGATAGCCCCCGTTCAGCGGCCCTCCGATCGAGTATCCCGGGTCCAGGCACACGTCGTAGGTGGCCTCGTCCACCCGGATGGCCCGCGTCGCCTCGTCGAACTTCGTCATCCACGCTCCCGAACCTTGTTCTGGAGAGGCCACTTTACCCACCCTTGGCCGCGGGACACCTCCTCGGCCCGGCACGCGTGCCGCTACCTGGGAAAACACGCTTTCGCTGAAAGACTGGCAGCCGTTTTCCGGGGGTTTCACGGGAGGTCGAAGTGGCAGGAGTCGGTGACCTCATCGGTCAGTCGGTGTGGGATTCGGAGGGGGTGTGGGTGGGACAGGTGGTGGACGTCCGAATGGCGAGGAACCGCGGGGGCGGGTTCGGGATGCAGCAGCGGTTCACGGTCTCCGGGCTGGTCGTCTCCCAGCGGCGGACCCCGGTGATGCTCGGCCTCACCCGCGACCCGGGCAGCCGGGCGAACTGGCTGTTCAAGCTCGCGTTCCGGGCGTTCTACAGCGGCAGCAGCATCGTGTCCTGGGACGCGGTGGCCAGCACGGGGAGCGGCGAGATCACGCTGCGGAAGCCGGTCAAGGCGCTGGAGCGGGTCTGATTCGCCCCCTTCCGGCGGCTGATCGTCTCAGCCGGGGTCAACCCCGGTTGGACGGAACAATCGCCTGGTTAGTTTAATGCAAGCCACTTGCTACCAATGTGCACTAAATTTTCGGTATCCAAGAGTCCACATTGTGAGTGAGTATGTCTGCCAACAATCCCCCCGACCAGCCGCCCATGCCGGGTCAGCAGCCCGACAGGACGATCGCCTACCGTCGGAACGAGGGTGCGCAGCACAACGACCAGCCGCACCCTCAGGCCTACCCCCCGCAGGGCGGCTACCCGCAGCAGGACCGGCCCGCGTACCCGCAGCAGGACGCGGGAGGCCACCAGCAGCAGGTCCAGCCCGGCTGGGAGCCGCAGGGCCACCAGCAGCCCGGTCACCCCCAGCAGCCCTACGGCGGGCAGCCCACATACCCGCAGCAGGGCCACCAGCAGCCCGGCTATCCGCAGCAGCCCTACGGTCAGCAGCCCGGCTGGCAGCAGCAGGGCCCCGACTTCCTCGGCGCGGGACAGCCTCCCGCCCCTCCCACCCGCAAGGGGGGCAAGGGCTGGCTGATCGCGGTGGTCGCGGCCCTGGTCGTCGCCCTCGTGGGCGGCGGCGGCGCCCTGGCGGTCAGCCTGCTCAGCGGCGGCGGCAACCAGCCCCACGACGTGCTGCCCGGTAACGCCTTCGGCTACATGCGCCTCGACCTCGACCCGGCCGCGAACCAGAAACTGGCGCTGTTCGACATCGCCGGGAAGTTCACCGTCACCAAGGACTCCTTCACCGGCGACAATCCGCGCCAGGCCCTCTTCAACCTGATCAAGAAGGACTCCGCCAACCTCAGCGAGGTGGACTTCGCCGCCGACGTCGATCCGTGGCTCGGGGACCGGGTCGGCCTGGCCGTACTCCCCCCCGCCAGGGCGGACGCCCCTCCCGGCGTCGTGGCGGCCGTGCAGGTCACCGACGAGACCAAGGCCAAGGCCGGGATCGCCAAGCTGATGAACGGCGAGAAGTACGGCATCACGTTCCGTGAGGACTACGCGCTGCTCGCCGAGACCCAGGCGCAGGCCGACCAGGCCGCCCAGGCCGCGCCGCTCTCCGGCAACGCCACCTTCTCCGACGACCTGGGCGCCCTCGGCGAGACCGGTGTGCTCTCCTTCTGGATGAACGCGGGCAAGGTCGCCGAGCTCGCCCCCCAGCTGGGCGCCCAGAACCCCGAGGCGCTCGCGCAGATCAAGAACCTCCGGGTGGCCGGCGCGCTCCGCTTCGACGGCGAGTACGTCGAACTGGCCGGTATCAGCCGTGGCGCGCAGGCCCTGGACACGGGGCAGCCCGAGGTCTCCAAGATCGGCGCGCTTCCGGCCTCCACCGCCGCCGCGATCTCCGTCTCCGGCCTCGGCGACGTGATCGGCAAGCAGTGGTCCCAGCTCATGAAGTCGGCCGAGCAGTCCGGCGCGGGCTCGTTCCAGCAGTTCGCCACCCAGGCCCAGCAGCAGTACGGCCTGGCGCTCCCCGCCGACATGGCGACGCTGCTGGGCAAGAACCTCACCCTGGCCCTGGACGCCAACGGCCTCAACGGCGACCAGCCCAGGTTCGGCGCCCGCATCGCCACCGACCCGGCCAAGGCCCAGGAGGTCGTGGGCAAGATCGAGAAGTTCCTCGCCGACTCCGGCACCAGCGTCCCGCAGCTCGCCAAGGTCCCCGGTGACGGCACCTTCGTCCTGGCCAGTTCCCAGGAGTACGCCGCCGAACTCGCCAAGGACGGCACCCTGGGCGAGGACGAGGGCTTCAAGCTGGCGATCCCCAACGCCGACGAGGCGACGTTCGCCGCCTACGTCGACCTCGACAAGGTGGAGAAGCTCTACCTTGAGGGCCTCCAGGGCGACGACAAGGCCAACCTCCAGATCCTGCGCGCCGTCGGTATCAGCGGAACCCAGTCCGGCGGCGACGCCTCCTTCTCCCTCCGGGTCCTGTTCAACTGACCCACCCGCCCAGCCGGGCGAAAAGCTCCACCGAATCGCGACGGGTGGGCGTTCCACGGAACGCCCACCCGTCGCGATTTCCCAGCGAGAAGAGTTAAGGGGCGGCCACCCCGCCGGGGAAGGAGGAAGGCCGGTTCACCGGATGAGGGCGGGTTGCGCACGCTCGGGTGGTCAGGCCAGATCCTCGAAGTCGCCGCTCTTGACTCCGGTGAGGAAGGCATCCCATTCGGAGGAGGTGAAAGCCAGCACAGGGCCACCGGAATCCTTGGAGTCACGGACCAGGAAGAGGCGGCCGAGGTCTGCTGCGGGCACGGCTTCGGCGGGGACGTTACCGGCGAGTGCGACCTCGACGCAGCTCGGGCCGTTGCCACTGAGGGAGATTTTCCGCCAGACACCGACCTCGACACACTGGCCGTTGCCACTACTGCGACTGCTCTTACGCCATTCGATATGTGACAGATCGGGATTAGTCATTCCATCACCTCTTCAGCAATCGCGGCCACCAACGAGCACGAGCCGTCAGGGCTGAGAGCCACAGCGCGGAGGTGCTCAAATGTCAGGGTATATCGCTGAAGGTCGGCTTCCTTCTCCAGAAACAGATCTCCCGCCATGCTGTCGACGTACACGACGTCGGGGTCAGGTCGCGAGAACTGGAGAATGGCGAAGGAGCCTGGCATACCTGGATGTGCTCCAGCCTGGAACGGGATGATTTGGATCGTCACGTGGGGCAATTCGGCCGCCTGCGTCAGGTGACGTAGCTGTCCCAGCATCACCTGCGGTCCACCGACGCGACGGCGTACGGCGGCTTCGTCCAGGATGGCCCATAGCCGCAGAGGGGGCTTGCCGACCAGGAGCTGCTGGCGCGCCATCCGGGCCTGTACCCGACTTTCCACCTCATCCCGGCTCGCCATGGGCAGAACTCCCCTGATGACAGCCTGAGCGTAGTCCTCGGTTTGGAGGAGGCCTGGCACGAACAGCGACTCATAGTTCCATACGGACTGCGCCTCGGCCTCGAACCCGATGTAGGTCGTGTACTGCTCTGGCAGTTCGGATGGGAAAGAGCGCATCCAACCGCGCTGGGTGGCTTCCTTGGAGAGGGCTACCAGTTCGACGCGCCGGGTCTCAGAGACCACATAAACATCGCACAGGGCTGCGAGAGTACGTGCCTGCGGACGGGTCTTCGCTGTCTCGATGCGATACAAAGTGGCCTCGTTGATCGAAGTACGGGCGGCCACGTCTTCCCTGGTCATCTCGGCAGCCTCGCGGAGTCGCCGCAGTTCGGCCGCGAGTCGGCGCAAGCGAACGGTCGGGGTATGACGACTGGACACGGGACTTTTCTCCTTAAAAACATATTTCGGACCAGCGGCGAGCGCGCTCATAGAAAATTATGCAAGCAATGCATCTGCATAGCTTGCATAGTCTTAGTAGACGGATGCACACTGAGCCTCGATGCTTCCACACCTACCCATGACTCGTTACGGAGAGCTTTCAAATGACCGCCACGAGTCATGGGACACCGGAAGGGCAGGCGACAGATGAGGGTGAGCACTCTCGAAGGGTGGGGCGGCTACCTGGCGAGGCTGGCTTGGGAGCTGGACGAGCTGGGATTCGACTCCGTGGTCAGGTTTCCTCCCGGCAGGCGGCCGAGTCTGGAGATCTTCGCACCCCCGGGGCGACCGAGGGTCAGGAGCACACGGTGGGGCCGCACCTCGGTGTTCACCTGGCTCCGGAACCGCGATCGGGATGCCCTGACCGGGGTACGGAATGCCTTCGAGCGGATCGCGGAGGTGGCGTGGTGAGGACACTGGGGCTGCTGGGGCAGGTCGATCTTCCCGCCGAGGTCGCGACCGTTCCCCAGGTCCGGCGCTACGTCCGCGACTTGCTGGACGGCACCGGCCATCCTCAGACCGACGAGGCACTGCTGCTGGTCACCGAGCTCGTGACGAACTCCGTACGCCACTCCGACTCAGGCCGCACCCCCGGCGGCCGGGTCACCGTGACCGTCATCGCCCATAATGGAACGCTCCATTTTGACGTCATCGACGCCGGATCGGCTGGGCACCGGCCCATGCTCTGCCCCGACGTGCCCTTCGACAGCGGTGGCGGACGCGGGTTGTGGCTGGTCCAGGAGATGTCCTCGGCCTGGGGCTGGTACGAGACAGCAGCCGGGCGCGTGGTCTGGTTCCAACTGGCGGGGCCGTGAACGGGCCCCCCGACGGGGCCATGAACCCGGCACCCCGTTGAAAAGGGCCACCCTCACGTCCGCGAGGCGGAGGCCGCGTGGATCTCCTTGCTGTACGGCCTGGCGCTATAACCGGACTCCCGACTCACCCGACGAACCACCCGCCCCCAGGACACTCGGGGCGAGTCCCGCCTCCGGCCCCGCTCCGAGCCCGGTGGATCACGAGGTCAGAGGGTCCCGGGATCAGGCCCAGAGCTGGCCTTCGAGGCGCTCCTCGGCCTCGTCCAGGGTGCCCTCGTAGGCGCCGGTGGACAGGTATTTCCAGCCGCCGTCCGCCACCACGAACACGATGTCGGCCCGTTCCCCGGCCTTGACGGCCTTGGCCGCCATGCCGAGCGCGGCGTGCAGGGCGGCCCCGGTGGAGACTCCGGCGAAGATGCCCTCGGCGGTCAGCAGTTCCCTCGTCCGGCGGAGCGCGTCTCCGGAGGAGACGGAGAAGCGGGTGGTCAGGACCTGGGGGTCGTAGAGTTCGGGGATGAAGCCCTCGTCCACGTTGCGCAGGCCGTAGACCAGTTCGCCGTAGCGCGGCTCGGCGGCGACGATCCTCACGCCGGGAACGTGCTCGCGCAGAAAGCGGCCGACGCCCATCAGGGTGCCGGTGGTGCCGAGCCCGGCCACGAAGTGGGTGACGGACGGCAGGTCCCGAAGGATCTCCGGGCCCGTCGTCTCGTAGTGGGAACGCCAGTTGGCCGGGTTGCCGTACTGGTAGAGCATCACCCAGTCGGGGTGCTCCTCTGCCAGGCCCTTGGCGACCCGCACGGCCTCGTTGGAGCCTCCGGCCGCCGGGGAGGAGATGATCTCCGCGCCCCACATGCGGAGCAGCTGGCGGCGCTCGTCGGAGGTGTTCTCCGGCATCACGCAGACCAGCCGATACCCCTTGAGCCGGGCGGACATCGCCAGTGAGATGCCGGTGTTGCCGCTGGTGGGTTCGAGGATCGTGCAGCCGGGACGGAGCAGCCCGTCCTTCTCGGCCTGCTCGATCATCCACAGCGCCGGACGGTCCTTGATCGAGCCCGTCGGGTTGCGGTCTTCGAGCTTCGCCCAGATCCGCACGTCCGCCGAGGGGGACAGCCTGGGCAGGCCGACCAGGGGGGTATGGCCGACCGAGTCGATCAGTGATTCAAAGCGCATGATGTAGGGCTTCCGCCTCGTGTCAACGACCAGGGAACGTCGCCGTGCGCCACCGGCCGCCGGGACCGGCGGCGCACGGCGGCTAGCGGGACCCGCCGGCCACGGCCGGCAGGACGGTGACCGTGTCGCCGTCGGCGACCGGGGTCTCCAGTCCGCCCAGGAAGCGGACGTCCTCGTCGTTCAGGTACACGTTGACGAAGCGGCGCAGCGCGCCCTTGTCGACCAGGCGCTCCTTGAGCCCGGGGTGCCGGGACTCCAGGTCGCCGATCAGCTCCTCAAGCGTGGCGCCCTTGGCGTCGACGGCCTTGGCGCCGTCGGTATAGGTGCGCAGAATGGTGGGAATGCGAATCTCGATGGCCATCGCGGTCAGTCTCCTCGTGTCGTCATGAGAGTGCCGCCCACCGGTTCAGAACATCGGTGGGCACGGAGGGATTCCGGAACTGCCGTTCAGCGACAGTCGTAGACGACGACAGAGGGGGTGTGCGCGAACAGGAAACTCTGCACGGGCGCCAGGTCCGCGTGCCGGGCCCGCGAACCGGGACGCGGGAGCACGTCCTCCAGGTTCGGGTCAACGGTCATCACGGTCACCAGCTTACCAACAGGCACATTTCCTCCTCACGGCCGTATCACTCGGTGAAACCCTCGGAGACCCCGGTCACTCCGCGACGATCGTGATCTCCTCCTCCCGCACCACTCCGTCGAGGATCCGGTAGGAGCGGACCTCGGCCTCCCGCCCCAGCTCCTCACGGGTGGAGACCAGCAGGTAGTGGGCGTTGGGCTCGGCGGCGTAGCTGATGTCGGTGCGCGAGGGATACGCCTCCGTCGAGGTGTGGGAGTGGTAGATGACCACCGGCTCCTCGTCGCGGTCGTCCATCTCGCGCCAGACGCGCAACTGCTCCAGCGAGTCGAAACGGTAGAACGTGGGCGACCTCTCGGCGTTCTCCATCGTGATGAGGCGCCGGGGCGAGTCCGAGCCGATCGGCCCGGCGACCACGCCACAGGCCTCGTCCGGGTGGTCGGCCCGGGCGTGCGCGATGATCTTGTCAACCAGTTCCCGAGAGATGATGAGCATGTCTGGAAGCTACCAAAGAGCGCGGATCAGGGTGTCCTGGAGGTAGGTCAGCCAGTCGTAGGTGACATATGCCGCATAGCGTGGATCGTCCTCCGGCATGCCGGCGATCTCGTCGTGGATCTCCTCGGTCACCTCCAACCGGGTGCCGAGCGCCAGCCGTACGTCGTTCAGCGCGCGCATCCACGCCTGCGCCTGCTCACGGGTGAGCTCGACCCGGCCGGGCTCCGCGCTGTCGAGCATGGTCTGCGCGTCGGCCCGCTTGCCCTCGCGCAAGGTCGCCTCGGTGTAGCGGCGGAACTCGGCGGACTGCTCGGAGTCCTGGTAGGCCGAGGGGAAGAGCCTGGCCAGCACCGGGTCGGCCGGCTGCTCGGACGGGCCGATGCCCAGGGCACGCTCCAGCGGGTCGTCCCCGGTCTCACCGGGCTCTATCAGACCCAGGATCTGGGAGACCAGCGAGCGCAGGATCGAGACCTCGGCGGCGTCGAAGACGGTGATCACACCACCCTTGTGCCCCCGTCTGAACCCCGAACTCACCGTTCGCTCACCGCTCCCCGCTGCTTGTTTCCCTCGGGCCCCGCCCCGCCCCGCGGCGCGCGCCGCGCCGGACCGCCTTCGCCTATGAGTCCTGCTGCAGGGTGGCCCACAACCCGTAGGAGTGCATGATCTGCACGTCGCGCTCCATCTCCTCACGGGTGCCGCTGGACACCACGGCCCTGCCCTTGTGGTGCACGTCCATCATCAACTTCTCCGCCTTCTGCTTCGAGTAGCCGAAGACGGTCTGGAAGACATACGTGACGTAGGACATCAGGTTGACCGGGTCATTCCAGACAATCGTCAACCATGGCAGATTGGGCCGCACGTCGACCGACGGACGCTCGACCTCCATTGGAGCAGTGCTAGCCACATAGACCAGTCTGCCCTACCTCAGGCTTAGTCTCGACTGTTGACGTCCTCCCCCGCCTGAAGGCGTGGGATTCCAACCCGAATCCCTACGCGATGAGGAGTTCAGATTGAGGTTCGCGGTTCACCGGCCGGGCAGGCGCCTCGCCTCCCCGCGCAGCGACCGCACGCCCCGCGGCCGTATCCCGGATGTTCTTGGCCGCGTTGACGTCGGCGTGATCTGCGTGGCCGCAGGCTCGACAGACGAACACCGCTTGGCTCTCACGGTTCTCGCCGGCGATGTGCTTGCAGGCGTTGCAGGTCTGCGACGTGAAACGCGGATTGATCTTCCGGACCCGGCCCGGAGCCTTCTGTTCCAGCCGGGTCACGAGCCGCCCCCACCCATTGGCGAGGATGCCCCGGTTCAGCCCGGCCTTCTGGCGGACGTTCCGGCCGGGCGTTTCGACGGTGCCGCGCGCGGAGCGGATCATGTTACGGATCTTCAGGTCCTCGACCGCTATGACGTCGAAACGGCGGGCCAGGCCGGTGCTGGTCTTCTCCGCCCAGCCCTTACGCCTGTCGGCCTCGCGGGCCTTCAGCCGGGCGAGAGCGGCCTTGACCTTGGCGCGCCGGTTGGAGCCGCGCTTGGCCTTGGCGAGTCTGCGCTGAAGCCTCAGCAGGCGCTTGGCCTCCGTCTTCCGCAGGGCGGGCGCGTTCAGCAGCTCGCCGGTGGACAGCGCCGCCGACACGGTCACACCCCGGTCCACACCGACCACCTCACCCGTGCCCGGCCCGGGCACCGGATCAGGGATCACGGCGAACGCCACATGCCAACGCCCCGCGCGGTCGAGGGTGATCCGGTAGGACTTCACGCCGTCGCCGACGGCGCGCGACCAGCGGAACCGCACCCAGCCGACCTTGGGAACCCTCACCTGGCCGACGTTGCGGGAGACGCGGCGCACATCGCCGGGCTTGACCGCGACGACGCGGAACCCCTCGCCCCGGCCGCGTTTGCGGAAGGCCGGCTTGCGGTGGGTGCCGCCGAAGAAGTTCGCCATGGCCTGGGCGAAGTCCTTGAGCGCCTGCTGCTGCACGATGATCGACCCGCCGCGCAGCCAGCCGGAGGCGGCGCGGGCGTCGGTGAGCTGCCGGCACTGCTCGGCGAACCCGGGCGCGCCCTTGCGGCCCGGCTTCCAATGGGCGTGCTGCTCGACGGCGAGGTTCCACACGAGCCGGGCGTGCCCGCAGTGCCCGGCCAACGCCGCCTCCTGGGCGGGGGTGGGCTGAAGCCGGAAGCGGGACACGCCGATCAACCTACCGAGCCCTGCCGACAAAATCAGGAGACCACCGTGCGGGACCACGCCGCGTTTCCTCCCCGCCCTGAAGGACGGGACATCCACACTGGAGGTAGCTGGTGACAATGAGCATGAGCACGGCGTTGCTGACAGATCACTATGAGCTGACGATGCTGCAGGCGGCGTTGCGCAGCGGAGCCGCGCGGCGACACGTGGTGTTCGAGGTCTTCGCCAGGCACCTGCCCGGGGAGCGCCGGTACGGGGTGGTCGCCGGGACGGCGAGGATGCTCGACGCGGTGCGAGACTTCCGGTTCGGCGCCGAGGAGCTCGCCTTCCTCAGGGACAGGCGGGTGGTGGACGAGCCCACCCTGGAGTTCCTGGCCGACTACCGGTTCTCCGGCAGCCTGTACGGCTACCGCGAGGGCGAGTGCTACTTCCCCGGCTCCCCCATCGTGACCGTGGAGGGCACGTTCGCCGAGGCGGTGCTGCTGGAGACGGTGATCCTGTCGATCCTCAACCACGACTGCGCGATCGCCACGGCCGCCTCCCGCATGGTCCGCGCCGCCGGCGACCGGCCGCTCGTCGAGATGGGCTCGCGGCGCACCCACGAGGCGGCGGCCGTGGCCGCGGCCAGGGCCGCCTACCTGTGCGGGTTCGCCTCCACCTCCAACCTGATGGCCGGCCACCTCTACGGCGTGCCGACCGCCGGGACCGCGGCCCACGCGTTCACGCTGGTGCACGACTCCGAACGGCGGGCGTTCCAAGCCCAGATCGACTCGCTCGGCACGGGCACCACGCTGCTGGTGGACACCTACGACGTGGCCGAGGCCGTACGGGCCGGTGTGGAGCTGGCCGGTCCCGGCCTGGGCGCGGTCCGTCTGGACTCCGGTGACCTGGGCGAGATCGCGCACCAGGTCCGCGCGCAGCTCGACGCGCTGGGCGCCGGCGGGACCCGGATCCTCGTCACCAGCGACCTGGACGAGTACGCCATCGCGGCGCTGGCCGCCGCCCCCGTGGACGCCTACGGCGTCGGCACCTCGCTGGTCATCGGGTCGGGGGCGCCGACCGCGGCGCTGGTCTACAAGCTCGTCGCCCGCGAGGACTCCGAGAAGATCATGTGGCCGGTGGCCAAGAGGTCGGTGGGCAAGCCCAGCCGGGGCGGACGCAAGGAGGCGTTCCGGCGGCTCGACACCTCGGGCACGGCCGTCGCCGAACTGGTCACCGTCTCCGGCGACCGGCCGTCCGGCGCCCGCCCGCTCCAGGCCGAGCTGATGCGCAAGGGGAGGATCGTCGGCGAGGAGGGGCTGGACGCGGGCCGCGAGCGGCACCGGCGCGCCGTCGCCGAGCTTCCGGCCACCGCCTACCAGCTCTCCCGGGGCGACGCGGCCATTCCGACCGTGTTTGACTAGTCCCCATGGCAACCGCGCTGATCATCGTCGATGTGCAGAACGACTTCTGCGAGGGCGGCAGTCTGCCGGTGGGCGGGGGAGCCGAGGTCGCCGCCGCCGTCTCCCGGCACGCCGCCTCCCATGACTACGACCACGTCGTGGCCACCCGCGACCTCCACGTGGACCCCGGCGCCCACTTCGCCGACGAGCCCGACTACGTGCGTTCCTGGCCCGCGCACTGCGTGGCGGGCACCCCCGGGGCGGACTTCCACCCGGCCTTCGACACCGCGAAGGTGGAGGAGGTGTTCAGCAAGGGCGCGCACGCCGCCGCCTACAGCGGCTTCGAGGGCAGCTCCCCAGACGGCACCAGCCTGGCCGACTGGCTCGCCGAACGGCGGGTGGACACGGTGGACGTCGTGGGCATCGCCACCGACCACTGCGTACGCGCCACCGCGCTGGACGCGGTCGGCAACGGGCTGGCCGTACGGGTGCTGCTGGACCTGACCGCCGGGGTGGCCAGGTCGACCACCGAGGCGGCCCTGGCCCGGCTCGAAGCCGCCGGAGCCCGGCTCAGCGGCACCCCGGTACTCCGCTGACCCGAGCCGGTCGCTACGAGCGCTGGGTGGCCCACTGGCGGATCTTGCCGATCCGCTCCTGGATCTGCTCGGCGGTGGCCTGCGCGATGGCCGGGCCGCCGCAGGCCCGGCGGAGCTCGGCGTGAATGACGCCGTGGGGCTGCCCGGTGCGGTGGTTCCACGCGCCGACCAGCCCGTTGAGCTCGCGGCGGAGGTTGGCGATGAGCTCGTGCGGGGCGAGCTCGGGCTCCTTGGGCTCCGGCTTGTTCCGCTTGGCCCTGAGCTGGTCGGACTGGCGCTTGCTCAGCAGAGTCCGCACCTGGTCGGGCTCCAGCAGGCCGGGCAGTCCGAGGAAGTCCTCCTCCTCGGGCGAGCCGGGCTCGGCGGCCGTGCCGAACTCGCCGCCGTCGAAGAGCACCCGGTCGAAGGTGGCGACCGCCTCCAGGGTCTCGAACGGCAGCTCGTCGCCGAGAACGTCGGGGTTGTCCTTCTTGCGCTGGGCGTCGTCGAGCAGGAAGTCGTCCAGCCCCTCCTCGGGCGGGCTCCGGTCGAGCACGTGGTCGCGCTCGGCCTCCATCTCCCCGGCCAGCCCCATCAGGGTGGGCACCGAGGGCAGGAAGACCGAGGCCGTCTCCCCCCGCTTGCGGGCCCGGACGAAACGGCCGACGGCCTGGGCGAAGAACAGCGGGGTCGAGGTGCTCGTGGCGTAGACCCCGACGGCCAGGCGCGGGATGTCGACGCCCTCGGAGACCATGCGGACCGCGACCAGCCAGCGGTCCTGGGACCCGGAGAATCCCTTGATCTTCTTGGACGCCTCGGGGTCGTCGGAGAGCACCACCGTGGCGCCCTCACCGGTGATCGCGCGGATGTGCCTGGCGTAGGCGCGGGCCGTCTCGTGGTCGGTGGCGATGACCAGGGCGCCCGCGTCCGGCACCCCCCTGCGCACCTCGGTCAGCCGCCGGTCGGCCGCCTGAAGCACCTGCCGGATCCAGTCGCCCTTGGGGTCGAGCGCGGCCTTCCACGCCTGGCCGAGCTGGTCCTTGGTGAGCGGCGTGCCCAGGGTCGCGGAGATCTCGTCGCCCGCGCGGGTCCGCCAGCGCATCTCGCCGGCGTAGGCCAGGAAGATCACCGGCCGGACGACGCCGTCGGCCAGGGCCGGGCCGTATCCGTAGGAGTAGTCGGAGACGCTCCGCCGGATGCCCTCGCCGTCCTCGGCGTAGGTGACGAAGGGGATCGGGTTGACGTCGGACCTGAACGGCGTGCCGGTCAGCGCCAGGCGCCTCGTCGCGGGCTCGAAGGCCTCCCGCACCCCGTCGCCCCAGGACTTGGCGTCGCCCGCGTGGTGGATCTCGTCGAAGATGACCAGGGTCTTGCGCGCCTCGGTCCTGGCGCGGTGCAGCGCCGGGTGCATCGCGATCTGGGCGTAGGTGATGGCCACCCCGACGTAGTCGCGGGAGGTCGTGCCCTGACTGTTCTTGAACTCGGGGTCGATGGCCATGCCGACCCGGGCCGCGGCGTCCGCCCACTGCTGCTTGAGATGCTCCGTCGGTGTGACGATCGTCACAGCCCGGATGATCCCTCGGGACAGCAGGTCTCCGGCGATGCGCAGCGCGAAGGTCGTCTTGCCCGCACCCGGCGTGGCGACCGCGAGGAAGTCGCGCGGCTCACCGCGGGAGTACAGGTCAAAGGCCTCCTGCTGCCAGGCGCGCAGCTTGGGCGCGGTGCCCCAGGCGGCACGATCCGGATACGAGGGGGACAGGTGGGACGCGGCGAAAGTGCTCACAGTGTCACCAGAGTAATCGGCGTCGCCGACAAGACATGCCGATCGGCCAAGATCCTCGCCAAGGTCGGCTCCGCGTGCTAAAGATCGTCAATCCGGTACGGCTCCGCCCCCCAGCCGCCGCCCGCCGCCCCGGGAACGCCCCGCCACCGGCGCTCACCGGGCGCGCACACCCCGCACCGCCACGCCGGGAATCCCGCACCGGATCCCACGGCCCCCACTGAATCCCACGGCCCGCCGGATCCGCACGCCCCCGCCGGATCCCACGGCCCGCTAACGGACCTCGGAGATCACCTGGTCGATCACGGCCCGGAGCCGGGGGTCGTCCGGCTGGGCCATGCCGACCACGACGACCGGCCGCCGCGTCCCCGAGCCTGCGAGGAGGACCACCCGGAGATAGGCGGGGCGGTTGACGACGTCCCGGTACTCGGCCCGCAGGGAACGGCTGTGCCCGCTCCGCCCGCCCACGGTGACCGTCCGGTCGTCCACCACCTCGACCTCGTCACCGTGAAGCAGCAGCCGCCCGTACAGGTCGGCCAGATCGATCGTCCTGCCGGCCACGTCGGTCACCGGCTCGGCCGGGCCGGTCATCACCGTCGCCGCCCCGTCGCCGCCCGCCGAGGTGAACCCGGTGACCGACGGCGCCGTACCCACCCGCCACCCCTCGGGCAGCGGATATCCCACGCCCGCGCCCAGGTCGTTCACCCTGGCCGGCTGGGGGGCGCTCGCCCCCGCGGACGGAACCCGCCCCAGGACGATCCGGGGCACCACAACCCCGATGGCGAAACCGGCCCCGACGCCGACCACCGCCGCGACCAGCCCGAACGTCAGGCGCCTCAGCCGGCCCGGAGCCCGGCGGGGAGGCGGCGCCGTGGGCGTGCCGTACCAGCGGGCTGAGGGCGGAAGGTCGTCCGGTGAGGAGTCGTCGAGCGGCCAGGGCCGGTGAACCTCCCAGGCGGACTCCTCAGGCCATATCTCCCCGTCCTCCCTGGGCTTCTTGAACGGCAGCCCCCAGCGCCGTCCCGCCCGCCCGCCTCCCGGCCCCCCGTCAGACGTCTCCCCGTCAGACGTCTCATAGGACGCCGCCCCCTTGAACGCCGCCTCATCGGACGTCGCCGAGGGCTCCCCGTGGGGCGCGGCCGGGTTCTCCCCCCGGAACGCGGCCCGGGACTCCCCGGGGGACACGGCCCGGCTCTCCTGCCGGGGTGCGGCACGGGGCTCGCCGTAGGGTGCGGCCCTGCGGGGGCCCCTCCTTCCGGATCGTCCGGTGGGCGCCTGGAGCCCGCCGGATCCATCGGGCCCTTCGGGGACCTCGTCTTCCGAGGGTCTCGCGGCGGGCCTCGCCCGCCGGTCGCCGTCGCGGCCTGGCTTCTCCGGCGGCCACACCTGGCGGGCTCGTTCGTCCACGACGCCTTTCCTCCCGGTGGTCACGGTTCTACCGTCCTACCATGCCCGTCCGAGCACGGTCCGGCTATAGGTGATCGTTGTTACGGAAGAGGTCGATGAATCAGGAAACGTCGCGCATGCGTCCGGCGACGACCACACCCAGCGTTCCCACCGCCGCCATGAGAGCGACGATCACGGTGTAGCCGGTGGCGATGTCGTGGTGACCGATCACGTTGATCAGGACCCCGCCGAAGCCGATCGTGAGCGCGCCGCCCAGCGTGTCGACCACCTGGAGGGCCGCGGAGTTGGCGCCCTGCTCCGCGTCCGGCGACTGACGCATCGCGGTGACGTTGACGCTCGTGATGCCGATTCCCATGCCGAACCCGGCGATCACCCAGGCGGGCACGGTGATCCAGCCGGTGAGTCCCGGCACGAGCGCGAGCAGGGTGAGCAGGATGCCCGTGGTGACCAGGACGCCGCCGAGCCGTACCAGCCGGGGGCGGTCGAAGGGGCGGCGGGCCTGCAGGGAGGAGCCGGCCGTCCAGCCCAGCGCGCCGAGGGTGAGCGCGACCCCGGCCTCGACGACCGAGAAGCCGCTCACCTTGATCAGGAAGAGCGGAATGAAGGCGTTGACCCCGAAGAACGCCGCGGTGAGCACACCGCGCATCATGATCGTGGTGGGCAGGCCCCGGCCGAACACGAGCGCCTTCGGGGGCAGCAGCCTGGGCAGGCCCGCGACCAGGGCGGCCAGTCCGATCGCGGCGGCGATCCCCCCGGACACCG
The DNA here is from genome assembly GCF_040614315.1 of Streptosporangium sp. NPDC006007. Taxonomy (NCBI): domain Bacteria; kingdom Bacillati; phylum Actinomycetota; class Actinomycetes; order Streptosporangiales; family Streptosporangiaceae; genus Streptosporangium; species Streptosporangium sp. NPDC006007. The sequence goes on from NZ_JBEXUG010000013.1 coordinate 111,600, forward strand.
GGGCGGCGTGCAGCCGGTCCACGCCGTACAGCAGCGTCCCGGCACCGCCCGCGGTGGCCACCGCCGCCAGGGTCGTCGCCAGCGGCCGGGACCGTTCCCCTCCAGCCGGTTCGGCCTCCGAAACCGGTTCGGCCCCCGGGAGTGCCCCGGCTCCCTGTGACGTTCCACTTCCCGGTCCGGGCAGGCCGTCCGGTCCGGCGGGGCCGCGGGGGCGCAGCGCGGGCAGGAGCATCACCAGGGCCGGGATCACCAGCGGCACGATCCCGAAGAAGACCCACCGCCAGCCGAACGTCTCGGCGATGAACCCGCCGAGACCGGGTCCGATCAGCGCGGGCAGCACCCAGGCCGCCGACAGGGCGGCGAACGCGGCGGGCCTGGCCTCCGGGACGTACACCCGCGCGATCATCACGTAGATCGCCACAACCACCGCGCCGCCGCCGAGCCCCTGCACGACACGCGCCAGGATGAACAGCTCCTTGGAACCGGCCGCGCCCGCCACGACCATGCCGGCCACGAACAGGCCCACCCCGAGCAGGAACGGCCACGCGTGGCCGCGCCGGTCGGACCAGAGCCCGGCGACGACGTTGGCGAGCAGGCCCGCGATGAGGAAGGCCGAGAAGCTCATGCCGTACAGGTCGAGCGCGTCGAGATCCTTGGACACCGCGGGCATCACCGCGCCGATGGACATGCCCTCGAAGGCGATCAGCGTGACGACGAGCAGGATGCCGAGCGACGCCGCGCGGTACTCAGGGCCGAAGATCCGGGGGGATTGGTACGGAGTGTCAAGGGTCTTCGGTACTGTCACCCATCAAGGGTAATGTCCGTGTTCCTACCCCGGTAGGCGGCCCACATCTCCTGCATTCTGAGCGCCTGACCGGCGGTGAACTCCCACATGCAACGGTCCTGCGCGTAGTCCATGAAGTTGTGGATCGGGTCGGGGCCGCCGCCCTTGCAGGTGTCCTTGCGGGCCGGACACCCCTCGGTGGGCTGGGCCTCCGCGGGGGTGTCGGCGACCGCGTCGCCCGGCGGCTCGCAGCCGTTCTCGAAGGTGTGCAGCAGCCCCAGCCAGTGACCGATCTCGTGGACGCCGGTGAAGCCGCGGTCGAAGTTGCGCAGCGATCCGCCGGGCAGCGTCCGCCAGTCGATGACCACCCCGTCGAGCGCGGGCTCGCTCCCGTACCAGTAGGGGTAGGTGGAGTAGCCGAGCACCAGCTCTCCGAGCTGGGCGATGTAGAGGTTGAGGGTCTGCGCGCCGCCCCTGCGGGCCCGTTTCATCGACCTCTCGTAGCCGAGCGGATCGCGGAACCAGGCCGCGTTGTCGGTCCTGACGAGGCCGTCGAGGCGGAACCTGATGCCGGTGTCGGCTCCGCCGTACCGGCCCGCGTAGGCGGCGTTGAGCGCGGCGATCTGGGCCCGGACCGCGCTGTCCTGCGCGCCGAGGGGGCCGTCGGTGATGACGTGCACCCAGGTGGAGACGGTGATCGGAGTCCACCGCCCGCGACGCGCCGCCGACCGGCGCAGGTTGAAGTCGGCGAGCATCTCGGCGATCTTCGCCGGATCCGGGGCGTACGGCTCGGGCCCCCGTCCCGGGGTGGCGGCCCGCGCCGCGCGAACGCATCCGGAGGGTCCGATCACAGCGGACCCCGGGCCGGGGACCGTGGCAACGGCGCCCGCTGTGAACAGGCACGCCGAAACAGCGGCGATCGCACGCCGAGCCATGCACTCCCCCGAGACGTCACACGCACTGGTCGACCTTCGCCTCCCGGCGACATCCCGACCGTAACCTCATCGAGGGCGATCACCCATGAACAACACTCAACGGCTGTCCCCGCGGGTGGTCACTGCTTTCCGTTGTCGCCGTCGTCGCCCTTGGGCAGCCCTTCGTAGATCTCCTTGCACTCGGGACAGACGGGGAACTTCTGCGGATCCCGGTTCGGCACCCAGACCTTTCCGCAGAGCGCGCGCACCGGGGTGCCACTGAACGCGCTCTCCATGATCTTGTTCTTCTCGACATAGTGGGCGAACCGCTCGTGGTCGCCGTCGCCGTGCGAAAGGTCCGGCCGGACATCGCTCTCAGGGAGAATCTTCGTGCTCACCCTGGTGATTTTATGCCCGCGCCACCGTGCTCGCGGATCCGGCGCTCACCGCGCCCCGGACGGGATCGCCCCCGCCCCGCTCCTCCGGGACGCGCCGCCCCCTCCCTGACCCGCCTCTAGTTCATCGAGGGGTCGTCCGGACAGGTCGCCACGTAGGCGAGCTCACCCCGCTGGCGACGGAGCACCGCGCGCCAGAGCGAGCCGGGATCGTTGTGGAAGGTGTCGCCGGGCTCGGAGTCCACGACGTACCACGCGCCCTCGCCGATCTCGGCCTCCAGCTGCCCGGCCGACCATCCGGCGTATCCCGCGAAGATCCGCATCTGGGCGATCTCCCCGGCGAGGATCTCCGGCGGGGCGTCGAGGTCGACGGTGCCGAGCCTGGACACCGCCGAGGTGCCCGGATGCAGCCGCCGCCAGCCGAGCGGCTCCTGCCCGCTCGGGACCACCGCCAGGGCCAGTGCGCTGTCGGTCTGCACCGGGCCGCCCTGGAAGAGCACGGGCGGACCGGTGACCATGCTGTCCCAGGTGGGGAGCACCTGTGTCACCGAGATGTCGCTGGGCCGGTTGAGCACCACGCCCAGCGTGCCACCGTCGAGATCATGCTCCAGGACGAGGACCACGCTGCGCCGGAAGTTGGGGTCGTCGAGTCGCGGCGTCGCCACCAGGAGCCCACCGACGTAGATCGCCTCCGCCATGCCTCCATCATGAGGGGTGGAGCCCGTGTCGCGCTGCACTACCCCGGTTACAGAGCTTGGGGACCTTTCGCTATCTTACTTAAAGTGGTCAAATAGCCACTCCAAGTGATAAAGATCGTCAATCGGGGGATATATGCGACAGATGGGCCACCTGACGCTGATGACACCCGCGCTCTTCTTCGTCCTCGCCTTCCTGGCCGTGGCGGGCACGTGCTCACCGGCCCGGGTGGACGTCGCCGTCTCCCCCGTCTCCTGCCCGGCGGGCCGGGCCACGGTAGCCCTCTCCGCCGGAGAGAACCTCGGTCACGAGGCGGGGTTCACCGTCCACCGCGACGGCCGCGTCGTCCACGAGGGCCGGATCGGCCCCAAGGGCAGGCGAGTCGTGGCGGTCCGCGTCGCACCGGGCGACTCGGCGCGGATCGCGGTGCGGGTCGAAGGGCAGGACACCGCCGACCACACCGTCAGGTCATGGTGCGAGGGGACGGGCTCCTCGCACGCGGGCGCGGGCCGGCGCCCCCCTCACGGCGGGCCGCCCCCCTCCCACCCGTCCTCCCGGAAGCCGCCCCACCCGAAGCCGCTCCACCTGAAGCCGTCCGCAGGCGGAGCCGGCCATCCACCCGGCCCCTCCCCGGACAAGGGCGGCGGGCTGCTCCCCGTCACCGGGCAGCCCGGCCTGGTGTCCACGATCGCGGGAGCCGGAGCCGTGGTGCTCGCAGGTGGCCTGCTCTGGTGGTACGGCACCGTCTGGCCGCGCCGGGCCCCGGAGGATCCGATCGACCCGGACCGCTCACCGTACGGCCCCCGCCGCTATCCCGGCCTGAAACTCTGACCTTCCGGGCGGCGGCTACGCCTCGGTCATGCCGGTGCGCGCCCGGCCCCCCGCGGACTCGCGCACGGCCGCCGCGACGGCACCCGCCACGTCCGCGTGGAACACGCTGGGGATGATGTAGTTCGGGCCGAGCTCCTCGGCGGTGACCACGGCGGCCAGGGCCCGGGCCGCCGCCAGCAGCATCTCCTGGGTGACCAGGCTGGCCTGGGCGTCGAGCAGGCCGCGGAAGACCCCCGGGAAGGCCAGCACGTTGTTGATCTGGTTGGGATAGTCCGAGCGGCCGGTGGCGACCACGGCGGCGTGCTCGCGGGCGTCGTCCGGGGAGACCTCGGGCTCCGGGTTGGCCAGCGCGAAGACCACCGCGTCCTCGGCCATCGTGGCGATGTCGTCCCCGCTGAGGATGGCGGGGGCGGAGACGCCGATGAACACGTCGGCGCCCTTGACGGCCCCGCGCAGGTCGCCGGCGTATCCCTCGGCGTTGGTGTGCTCGGCGATCCACCGGAGCGAGTCGTCCAGGTCGCCACGCCCGCTGTGCACCGCGCCCAGGTAGTCGCAGACCACGACCTTGCCGGCGCCGGCCGCGAGGAGCAGGCGGAGCACGGCCGTGCCCGCGGCGCCGGCACCCGCGAGGGTGATCTGGACCTCGCCCAGCTCCTTGCCGACCACGCGCAGCGCGTTGGTGAGCGCGGCGAGCACACAGATCGCGGTGCCGTGCTGGTCGTCGTGGAAGACCGGGATGTCCAGCAGCTCGCGCAGCCGCCGCTCCACCTCGAAACAGCGCGGCGCCGAGATGTCCTCCAGGTTGATGCCGCCGAAGCCGGGGGCGATGCAGCGGACGATCTCGACGATCTTATCCACGTCCTGGGTGTCCAGGCAGATGGGCCAGGCGTCGATGTCGGCGAACCGTTTGAACAGCGCGGCCTTGCCCTCCATGACGGGCAGCGCGGCGGCCGGGCCGATGTTGCCCAGGCCCAGCACGGCCGAGCCGTCGGTGACGACGGCGACGCTGTTGCGCTTGATGGTCAGACGGCGGGCGTCCTCGGGGTTGCGGGCGATGGCCATCGAGACCCTGGCGACGCCGGGCGTGTAGGCCATCGACAGCTCGTCGCGGTTGCGCAGCGGCACCTTCGACCTCATCTCGATCTTGCCGCCGAGATGCATGAGGAAGGTGCGGTCGGAGACCTTGTGGATGACGACGCCCTCTACGGCGTCCAGCTTGTCGACGATCGCCTGGGCGTGGTCGGTGTCACGCGCGGCGCAGGTGACGTCGATGCGCAGGGTTTCGTGCCCGGCGGTGGTCACGTCGAGCGCGGTGACCACACCCCCGGCGGACTCCACGGCGTGGGTGAGCTGGCTGACGGCCTTGCCACCTGCGGGCACCTCAAGGCGCACAGTGATGGAATAGGACACACTAGGCACGGTGGCCACAGTCATCCGCTCCTTTGGAACCGACCTGGTTTGAATCTCTCCATCGTGCCATCACCTGACGGGTGCCCGTACCGAGTACGGCCGAGTTGGAGCTGTGGCCACGCTCACAATCGGCTCCGCGCGACGGCTGAGGCGGCGGTGAAGGCCCAGGTGGCGACGGGGAACGGAGACGGGTCCGTGCCCGCGCCGCCGGCTTCGCGCGAGAGCGGAGCCGGCCGCGCGGGACAGGGCCCCGCTCGCCGCCGCGCGGACGGCTTCGCGCGAGAGCGGAGCCGACGACACCGGCGGCGGCCCGAACGTCCCGCCCGGACTCGGGAGCCTGGACGTTCAGGACTCGCGCCCGGGGAGCCGGACGGTCAGAAGAGCGCGCCGGCCAGGTTCCTGCGGGCCTTGACGACGGACGGGTCGTCCGCGGGAAGCGTCTCGAAGAGGCTCAGCAGGTGCAGCCGGGCCCGGTCCCGCTCCTCTCCCGAGGTCCGCCGCACCACCCCGATGAGCCGGTCGAAGGCCGTGTCCACGTCACCGGAGAGCATCTCGAAGTCGGCGGCCAGGAGCTGGGCGCCGATGTCGGCGGGGTCGCTCAGGCGGCCCTGCACGTCGGCGGGGTCGACGTCCTGCGTCCGCCGGATCAGGCCGAGCCCGGCCAGGCCCACCTTGGCGTCCTCGTTGTTCGGGGAACGGGCCAGCAGCCGCTCGTAGGCGGCCACGGCGCCGTCGAGATCACCCGCGTCGACGGCCTGCTCGGCTGCGAGCACGTCCGGGTCGGTCGGGGGCTCCTCTGGCTGGGACTCGGCCTCGGCGGCCTCGGGCACCGGGGGGAGATACTGGGCCAGGGCCTCCATGAGCTGCGACAGCCAGTCGCGCAGCTGCGCCTCGGTGGCGATGCCGGGGACGACCGCCACCGGCTGGCCCTGGAAGATGGCGTACAGGGCGGGCACGTTCTGCACCCGGAGCGCCTGCGCGATCTGCTGGCTGACCTCGACGTCCACCCGGGCCAGGAGCCACCGGCCCGCGTTCTCCGCGGCCAGTTTCTCCAGCAGCAGGCTGTACTCCCTCGCCTGCTCGGCACGGGTCACCGTGAGTTCCAGCAGCACGAGGCTGTTCATGGAGCGCTCGACGACCTCGGTCGCGAAGTTGGCGTCGTCGACATCGATGACCGGCACCGGAGTGCCGCCGGTCTCCTGGGCGGTGGCCTCTCGCCGCGCCTGTGCCTCTAGCGCCTGCTTACGCGCGCCGAGGTCGACGGCGCCGTAGAGCGATCCTGCTCGATTGAAGTCCGCTGGGCTCATACTCCAATCCTGCCGTATCCCGGCGGCTGCGCGGACTCCGCGTGCCAGATCGGCGGAGGCGGATCCTAGAAGCGGGCGGGCTCGGTGTAGACGCCCCACACATCGCGCAGGGCGTCGCAGATCTCGCCGAGGGTGGCCTCGGCGCGGACCGCGTCGAGCATGGACGGGATCAGGTTGCCCTCTCCCCTGGCGACCTGGACCATGACGGCCAGCGCGGCGTCCACGGCCCGCCCGTCGCGACCGGCGCGGCGCTCGGCGAGGACGCGGTTCTGCTCACGCTCGACCTCGTGGCTGACCCGGAGGATCTCCAGCGGCTCGTCGATGGAGGCGACGTGGCAGTTCACCCCGACGATCCGCTTCTCGCCCTTCTCCAGCTTGCGCTGGTAGTCGAAGGCGGCCTCGGCGATCTCGGACATGAACCAGCCGTCCTCGATGCCGCGCAGGATCCCCGAGGTCATCGACCCGTCCGTGCCCATGTCCCGGATCTTCGTGAAGATCGTCTCGGCCTCGGCCTCGATACGGTCGGTCAGGGCCTCCACGTACCAGGCCCCGCCGAGCGGATCGGCCACGTTGACGACCTCGGTCTCCTCCATGATCACCTGCTGGGTGCGGAGCGCGATCTCGGCGGCCTTCTCCGACGGCAGCGCCAAGACCTCGTCCAGCGCGTTGGTGTGCAGCGAGTTGGTGCCGCCGAGCACGGCGGCGAGCGCCTCGATCGCGGTGCGCACCACGTTGTTGTACGGCTGCTGCGCGGTCAGCGACACCCCCGCCGTCTGGGTGTGGAAGCGCAGCCACTGAGCCTTGTCGGTCCTGGCGCCGTAGACGTCGCGCAGCCATCGGGCCCAGATCCGCCGGGCGGCCCGGAACTTGGCGATCTCCTCGAAGAAGTCGATGTGCGCGTCGAAGAAGAAGGACAGCCCGGGGGCGAAGACGTCGACGTCCAGGCCGCGCGAGAGGCCGAGCTCCACGTAGCCGAAGCCGTCGGCCAGGGTGAACGCCAGCTCCTGCGCGGCCGTGGCCCCCGCCTCGCGAATGTGGTAGCCGGACACGCTGAGCGGCTTGTAGGCCGGGATGTCGGCGGCGCAGAACTCCATCAGGTCGCCGATCAGCCGCAGGTGCGGCTCGGGGGCGAACAGCCACTCCTTCTGCGCGATGTACTCCTTGAAGATGTCGGTCTGCAACGTCCCGTTGAGCTTCCCGACCGGCACCCCCTGACGCTCGGCGGCGACGACGTACATGCAGAAGACCGGGACGGCCGGGCCGCTGATCGTCATCGAGGTGGTGATGTCTCCGAGCGGGATGCCCTCGAAGAGCAGGTCCATGTCCAGCGCGGAGTCGATCGCCACCCCGCAGTGGCCGACCTCGCCCAGCGAGCGCGGGTCGTCGGAGTCGCGGCCCATGAGCGTCGGCATGTCGAAGGCCACGCTCAGCCCGCCGCCGCCCGCGCCCAGGATCATCTTGTAGCGCTCGTTGGTCTGCCGGGCGTTGCCGAACCCGGCGAACTGCCGGATGGTCCACGCCTTGCCCCGGTAACCGGTGGGGTGCAGGCCCCGGGTGAAGGGGAACTCCCCGGGCCAGCCGATCCGTTCGAAGCGCGGATCGTCACCGGCGGGCCCGTAGACCGGCGCCACGTCAAGGCCGGAGAGCGTCCGGAACTCGGAATCACGCTTGGCGGCCCTGTCGAAACGCGCCTGCCAGCGCGCCCTCCCCGCCTCGATCTCCTCGGCGTCCATAGCCATCTCCCTTGTACGGCTCGGCTGCACGCGAAGCGCGCGGCCCTGGAAATATACTAGGACGTCCTACTAATTTTTGGCCAGGATAATCAGGGACGCACCCTGTGGGGTGATCAGTCCTCGAAGTCCCCCGCCGCCACCCGGAGGGTCCTGAGCAGGCCGAACATCTGCTCCAGCTCCGCCTCGCCGTACATGGTCATGGCGAATCCGGCACCCATGAGATCGTCGGTGGCCTCGGCCACGGTCCTCCGGCCCCGGTCGGTGATCTCCGCCAGCACCCCCCGGCCGTCGCGGGGGTTGCGCCGGCGGCGGACCAGCCCGGCACGCTCCAGCCGGTCCACGGTGTTCGTCACACTCGTGGGGTGCACCATCAGGCGCTCGCCGATCCTGGACAGCGGCAACGCCCCCGTCTTGCTGAAGACGAGCAGGACCAGGGCCTCGTATCGAGCGAAGGTCAAGTCATACGGTTTAAGTAGCGTGTCCAGTTGCGAGAGCAGGATCTGGTGCGCTCTCATGATCGACGTGACGGCGGCCATGGCCGAGGACTGCCCGAAGTGAACGCTCCACGTCTCCGCGGCGCGCTCGATGGGGTCAAACGGCAAATTCAGCTGACCTGTAGCCACAGGGCTACGGTAGCGCGGCCTCGTCCCGGTTCGCCGGTATACCTAGAGTCACCGAATTGACGGCTTCACCAAGAAGCCGGGCGCCAAACGTCACGCTCGGTTATGGTTCCCACATCGAATGGTGAGGGCGTGGCCAAGTGGTCGCGTGCGCTCAGTCCGGGCTGCGGGGGATGCGGACCGGACCGGTTGCCGAGGGGACCGGCTACCGCACATTCACAGCACGGGGGGTGCTTGATGAACGACAACTCGACGGCGTTCGGACGCCACGGAGACACGGGCTCGACCGATGCGGCGTGGACTCGTGCCACGCGCACCGGTGCGTGAGCACAGAGGCGTTTCACGCGAGGAACTCCAGCAGAGCGCGTTGGTGGCGGTTGCCGTCCTGCTCGTGCTCGGTGTGGTCGCGGCGTGGAGCGTCCTCATTCCCGGCGTAAGCGCGTGGGAGAACATCATCGTCGCGGTGATCGGCTCGCTGCGGCTCACCGGGCCGGTGGCCGCCGCGTTCGCCGCCTGGGTGGCGGTGCGCAGGCGGCGCGGGATCGGCGGACGGTCGCTGACCACGTGGCAGGCGGTGCGCGCGCCCCTGGCCATCCTGGTGATGGTCGTGGGCTCCTTCACCGCGACGGTGGTGGTCCTGGTGATCAGGACCATACTCACCGAACAGGTGGGACGGCTGCTGCCCAGCGGCCTGGTGATGGGGGTGGCCGGCCTGGCGCTGTACGTCACCATCGGCTGGGTGACCGGCTGGCTGCTGCCGTGGACGATCACCCCGGTGCTGGCCGGGCTCGGCTGCTACGGGCTGTTCACCTGGCTGGCCCAGGGGGCGACCTGGGCCGACCGGCTCGCCCCCGCCACGCGGGAGCCGTACGACGTGTTCCAGGGGCTGAGCTCGGCCGCCTTCACCGACCAGACACTCTGGCTGCTGGGCGTCAGCGCCACGCTGCTGCTCGGCTGGGCCGCGCTCGTGACGCGCCAGGCGCTCGTGCTGGCCGGGGCGCTGCTGGCGGTACTGGCCGCCGGGACCGGGATGGCCCGGCTGCTCACCGAGCCGCGGAACATCTCGGCCCAGCGGGTCGTCTACAGCTGCCAGGAGTGGCCGATCACGGTCTGCGTACATCCGGGGATGCGCACCGGGCTGCCCGAGCTGGGCTCCGCGTTCGTCAAGATCGCATCCCGGCTGGCCGGGACGCCCGGCGAGTTCTCCCGGCTGGAACAGCACCCCCGCAGCGACGACCTCACCCTTCCGTCGGGCGCGATCCCGATCCACGTGGACGACCTGTCCAGGGGATTCGCCGACGAGGCGGCCGACGAGTTCGTCGAGAGCCTGGCCCAGGAGTGCGACGGCACCCCGGCCGGCGGCTACCGCGACATCGTGTCCGCGTGGCTGCGCGGCAAGCCGCTGCCCGGAGGACCGCTCCCCGAGCACCAGTACGCCGCCGCGTGGTTCTCCGGTCTCACCGAGACCCAGCGGCGCGAGTGGCTCCAGGCGCACTACGCCGACTTCGTGGACTGCCGGCTACAGAGCGATTACTTCGGCGGGCAGGCGGTTCACACCGGGCAGACAGGTCAGGAGGCGGCGGATCAGGCGTGGCAGGCGGTCCCGTCCCTTCCGATGCCCGGCACCGTCCCCTCCGCGGCCTCGGACGCGCCCTCCGTCAGAAAACGGGTGCCCGGCGGAGAACGAGGCGGAGAACAGCACGGGAAGGCGTCTCGGCGAGGCTGACAAGATCGGCATACTCTCGACGTGAGAACACGGCCCCCGAGGGAAGGAGACCGCTGTGAAAGCCCCTCTGGAAGCGCCGCCCGAGGCGGCGCCGGCGCCTCGCCGGCGAGGCCGGCGCCTGCTCGCCGGGCTCCTCGTCGTCCTGGTCCTCCTCGCGGTGGGCGCCCGCCTGGCCTGGTCGTGGCTGGACCCGTTCGGCGAGACCGCGATCGACCGCAGCCAGCCCGTGCTGCTTGAGTCGATCCACAACCTCAGCCGCTTCGAGGCGGCCACCGGCAACTTCCAGGTCATCGTGGATCTGGAGAAGGACGCCGCCTTCCTGCCGGACGCCGTCAAGGGCAGCCGGACCCTCTTCGTCGGCGCGGGCGGGGTGGACGCCTACGTCGACTTCGGCGGCCTCACCGCGGGTGCGCTGACCGTCTCGCCCGACCGCGAGGAGGTCACGGTGCGGCTGCCCCGCGCCCGGTTGGAGAAGCCCAACCTCGACAACGGGCGCTCCTACGTCTACGCCCAGCAGCGCGGCCTCCTCGACCGGGTCGAGGACTTCCTCTCCTCGTCCCCCGGCGACCAGCGGGAGCTCTACGTGCTGGCGGAGAAGAAGATCGCCGAAGCGGCGCAGGCGAGCGACCTGCTCAACCGGGCCGACCAGAACACCAAGGCCATGCTCCAGGGCATGTTGAGCGGCCTCGGCTTCGACAAGGTGACCGTCACGTTCGCCGACCGGCCCTGAGCCGGACGATCACCGAGTGGCCGCCAGCAGCTCGTCGGCGGCCCGGTAGGGGTCGAAACCGCCCTCCAGCACGCGGTCGGCCAGGGCGTCGAGCCGCCGATCGCCGTGCAGGTGGGCGAAGCGGGAGCGGAGAGCGGTCAGCGCGATCGCCTCGATCTCGTCCCGCGCCCTGGCGTGGCGGCGGCGGCCGAGCTCACCGGACCCCTCCAGGTAGGCCAGGTGGGCGTCGAGGGCGTCGACCACGTCCTCGGCCCCCTCACCCCGGTAGGCGACGGTCGGCACGATCGGTGGCCTCCACTCCCGCCGAGCCAGGGCGATCATGTTGCGGAGCTCGCGGACCGCGGCCTGGGCGCCGTCGCGATCGGCCTTGTTGACCACGAACACGTCCGCGATCTCCAGGATGCCCGCCTTGGCCGCCTGGACGCCGTCGCCCATGCCCGGCGCGAGCAGCACGACGGTGGTGTCCGCCAGCGAGGCGATGTCCACCTCGGCCTGGCCGACCCCGACGGTCTCGACCAGGATGACCTCGCACCCGGCGGCCTCCAGGACACGCACCGCCTGGGGGGTCGCCCAGGACAGGCCGCCCAGGTGACCGCGGCTGGCCATCGACCGGATGAACACCTCCGGATCGGTGGCGTGGTCCTGCATCCGCACCCGGTCGCCGAGCAGCGCCCCGCCGGTGAACGGCGAGGACGGGTCCACGGCGAGCACACCGACCTTCAGCCCCCGCTTGCGGAACGCCTGGACCAGCATGCCGGTGGAGGTGGACTTGCCCACGCCCGGGGAACCGGTGAGCCCGATGATCCGGGCCCGCCCCGGGCGGCCGGCGCAGAGCTCGGCCATGATCTGCCTGAGCAGGGGCGAGCCGTTCTCCACCAGGGAGATCAACCTGGCCACCGCGCGGGGCTGTCCGGCCCGCGCCCGCGCGACCAGGCCGGAGACCTCCCCCCCGGCGGACCGCCCCTCCCGCGTGCCCTGGCCGGCGCCGTCCACGGTCACACCGCTGGGACGCGGATGATCAGGGCGTCGCCCTGACCGCCGCCACCGCACAGGCCGGCGGCGCCGAGCCCGCCGCCCCGGCGCCTGAGCTCGTGGGCGAGGGCCAGCACGATGCGGGCGCCGGAGGCGCCGATCGGGTGACCGACGGCGATGCCGCCGCCGTTGACGTTGACCTTGTCGAGCGGGACGCCGAGTTCCTTGGCCGACTGGAGGACAACCTGGGCGAAGGCCTCGTTGATCTCCAGAAGGTCGAGGTCGCCGACCGAGAGCCCCTGCTTGACGAGGGCCTGCTTGACGGCGTTGGCGGGCTGGGACTGGAGCGAGTTGTCCGGCCCCGCCACGTTGCCGTGCGCGCCGATCTCCGCCAGCCACTCGACGCCCAGCTCCTCGGCCCTGGCCTTGGACATCACGACCACCGCGCAGGCGCCGTCGGAGATCTGCGAGGCGGACCCCGCGGTGATCGTGCCGTCCTGGCTGAACGCGGGCCGCAGCCGCGCCAGGGTCTCCACCGTGGTGTCGGGCCGCACTCCCTCGTCGGCCGCGAAGATCACCGGATCCCCCTTGCGCTGCGGGATCGGCACCGGAACGATCTCGTCGTCGAACAGGCCGTTCTTGGTCGCGGCGGCGGCGAGCTCGTGGGAGCGGGCGGAGAAGGCGTCCTGTTCGGCGCGGGTCAGGCCGAGGCGCGCGTTGTGCCGCTCGGTGGACTCGCCCATGGAGACCTGGTCGTAGGCGTCGGTGAGACCGTCCAGGGCCATCGAGTCCACGATGCCGGCGTCGCCGTACTTCACTCCCCCGCGCAGGCCGGGCAGCAGGTGCGGGGCGTTCGACATGGACTCCATGCCGCCCGCGACCACGACGTCGAACTCGCCGGCCCGGATGAGCTGGTCGGCCAGGGCGATGGCGTCCAGCCCGGACAGGCAGACCTTGTTGACGGTCAGTGACGGCACGGTCATCGGGATGCCGGCCCTGACGGCCGCCTGACGGGAGGGCATCTGACCCGATCCGGCCTGAAGCACCTGCCCCATGATCACGTACTGCACCGCCTCGGGGGCGACGCCTGAGCGCTCCAGCGCGGCCTTGATGGCGATACCGCCGAGCTCGGTGGCCGACAGGCCGGACAGCGAACCGAGCAGCCGTCCTATGGGGGTTCGAGCCCCTGCGACGATGACGGAACCAGACATAACAGGGGCCTCCCTGAACAAGGCGTGGGACGACTTTGCCACCATACCCATGAGTGCCCGACGCATCGCCATGGAGGACGGCCATATGTTCATGCGCATCGATCATGTGGGAATCGCATGCCACGACCTGGAGGAGAGGATCGCGCTCTTCGCACAGGTCTTCGAGCTCACGGTGGTGGCGCGGGAGGTGAACGAGGAGCAGGGCGTCAAGGAGGCCATGCTCCACATAGCGGACGGCAACGGCGGCGGGTCCTACATCCAGCTCCTCGAACCGCTCGGCCCCGACACGCCGGTCGGCAAATTCCTGGCCAAGCGCGGGGAGGGGGTGCACCATGTGGCGTTCGGCGTTCCGGATGTCGCGGAGGCGATGCGGGAGATCGGCGGCAAGGGGGTCAGGTTGCTCGACGAGGCGCCACGGCACGGCACGATGGGGTCCTCCATCGCGTTCCTGCACCCCAAGGACGTGGGGGGAATGCTGACCGAGTTGGTACAGGCCCCGGATCGCTAAAGAGGTCCCATGTCAAACATAAGAAACGTTCATACGTAACAAGTCGCGCAGAAAGCCGGAGGGGACCGACAACGCGGCAACACCAGAGTACGCTGGCCTACCACCGGACGTGGATCCCGCCACGGCTCCCGCCTCGGATGTCCGAAATCCCCCGTCCGGCCCGTGTAGCCGTCTCGACAACCCAGGATCGAGCCTCCATGCAGTCCGACATCGACGCCCAGCTCAACAATTTCTTTGAAGACGCTCCCGCTCGGGAATTCGACGTGGTGCTCCGTGGCTATGACCGGCACCAGGTCCACGACCATCTCAAGCAGATCGACAACGAACTGCGCCAGGCCCGGGAGCAGCTCCAAAGCTTGCAGCGGGATCTGTCCGACTCCCAGCGTCAGCTGCAGGAGCAGGAGCGTCCGACCTATTCCGGCCTAGGGGCCCGGATCGAGCAACTACTCCGTCTCGCCGAGGAACAGGCCACCGAGCTGGTCCAGGCCGCCAGGGCCGAGGCGAACGAGATCAAGGCCGCCTCCAAGGTCGAGGCGGCGGACCTGCGTGCCGCCGCCGAGAACGAGGCGGCCGAGAAGCGCGCCCTCGCCACCCGCGAGGCCGACGACATGCGCACCACCGCGGAGCGTGACGCCGAGGAGATCCGCTCGACCGCCCGCCGCGAGTCGGACGAGCTGACCGCCACCACCGAGCGCGAGGTCGCCAAGCTGCGGGCCACCGCCGACCACGAGGTGGCCGAGAAGCGCGCCGACGCCGAGCGCGAGATCGCCAAGCTGCGCACCACCACCGAGCGCGAGGTCGCCCAGCTGCGCGCCTCGACCAAGCGCGAGCGCGACGAGATCCTCACCACCGCCAAGCGCCAGGCCGACGAGATGCGCGCCCAGGCACAGCGGGTTCTGGAGGAGTCCGAGGCCAAGCGCGCCCAGGACGAGGCCGAGTTCGAGATCCAGCTCGCCTCTCGCCGCGAGGAGGCCGAGCGCCAGGAGGCCGAGCGCCACGCCACCGCGCAGGCCAACACCCAGAAGCTGGTCTCCGAGGCCGAGCAGCGCGCGGCCACCGCCGAACAGCGCGCCACCAAGGCCACCCAGCAGGCCGAGCAGACCCGCCGCGAGGCCGACACCCACGCCAAGCAGCTGCTCGCCAACGCGCGCAAGAACGCCGACCAGCTGGTGGCCGACGCGAAGTCGAGCGCCGAGTCGATCGTCTCCGAGGCCAAGTCCGAGGCCGAGCGGAGTCGCTCGGTCGCCCAGCGCCAGGTCGACGAGCTGACCCGCCAGCGTGACAGCATCACCAGCCACCTCGCGCAGCTGCGCCAGCTGCTCGGCGGTGCGCCGCTCCCGGCCCCGGACCCCGAGCCGGCGATCACCGCCGCTCCGCCCAAGCCGGCCATCCCCGCCTCCAACGGCATGGAGAAGCCGGTCCCGGCCGGAGCGGCCAAGGCGCCGTCCAAGGACGACGACGCCGAATGGTGGCAGGAGTAACACCTCTTTTCCGAGGCTTTCCGAGGCGTTGTCGACGGCTACGGGAGAGCCTGGCGACCTTGACGGGGTCGCCGGGCTCTTCTTTCCGTCTCCCCGCCGTGCCACGCGGCTCTGCGCACCCCCCACCGCCAGGAGCAAGTCGTGCCCGAAACACCCCAGGCAGCCGTCGTCACCGGCGTGCCCGCCCTGGAGCCTCACCTCAGACCGGAGAGCCCCGGCGAGACCGTCGCGCCGTACGGCAAGCCGGGCAAGCCCCTGGCCAGGAACCCGTTCCTGATCGGCCTGACCGCCGGAATGGGGCTGCTGACCGCCTGGACGCTGGCTCAGGCCCTGGTCACCTCGCGCAGCGTGATCGTGCTGGTCGTGGTGGCGATGTTCCTCGCCGTGGGGCTCAACCCTGCCGTCGAGGCGTTGCAGCGGCGCCGGATGCCCCGCCGCGGGGCCATCTCGATCGTCTTCGGCGCGGTGATCCTGTTCTTCGTGCTCTTCGGGCTGGCGATCGTCCCGCCGGTGAGCCGCGAGATCGCGTCCTTCGTCGGTGCCGTCCCAGGCTACGTCCAGGAACTGCTCACCAATCCGACCCTCCGGGAACTGGACAGCGACTACCAGATCCTCACCAGGGTCGGCGACTACATCACCAGCGGCGGCCTGGCCCAGACCGTCGCGGGAGGTCTGGTCGGCGCGGGGGCCGTGGTGTTCAACGCCTTCTTCTCCGGTGTCACGCTGCTGGTGCTGACGCTGTACTTTCTCGGCTCGCTGCCCTCGATCAAGGACTACCTCTTCAGGCTCGTCCCGAACAGCCGGCGGGAACGCTCCAGGGCGCTCGGCGACGAGATTCTCGACGGCATCGGCGGCTACGTGGCCGGGAACCTGCTGATCTCGGTGATCGCAGGTGTGGTCACCTGGGTGTTCCTCGCCGTTCTGGACGTCCAGTACGCGCTGGCCCTCGCCCTGGTGGTGGCGGTCACCGACCTGATCCCGCTGGTCGGGGCGACGATCGGCGCGGTGCTGGTGAGCGTGGTGGCGCTGCTGCAGTCGGGGACGCTCGGCGTCGCCTGCGCGATCTTCTTCGTGATCTACCAGCAGGTCGAGAACTACCTGATCTACCCTCGCGTCATGAAGCGCTCGGTGGACGTGGCGCCGGCGGTCACCGTGATCGCCGCGCTCTTCGGCGGCGCGCTGCTGGGCATCGTGGGAGCGCTGCTGGCCATCCCGGTGGCCGCGGCGATCGCACTGCTCATCCGCGAGGTGGTGATCCCCCGGCAAGCTCGGCTGTGAAGCCGGCCACCGCGCGGTTGAACGCCTCGGGCCGCTCGATCGCGCTCAGGTGCCCCGCCTGCTCGATCACGGTCAGCCTGCCGTCCGGCACGGCCTCGGCCATCGCCTCGGCGTCGCCGGGCGGGGAGATCCGGTCCTCCTCCCCCACGATCACCAGCGCCGGCACCGTGAGCTCACGCAGGGTGGCGAAGGAGTCGGGGCGGCCCGCCATGGCCCGCTGAGCCCAGGCCACCGCCTGCGGCGGGGCCGACTGGATCAGCCCGCGCACCCGGCCGACCACCATCGCCCTGTCCCGCATGCTGGTCTCCCCGATCATGGTCGGGAGCATCTCGCCCACCAGGGCCGGGAGACCGCCGTCGAGCGCGGCCGTGGCGACGCGCTCGCGATCCGCCCTGGCCCGCTCGGCGTCGGCGCCGGCCTTGGTGTCGGCGAGGATCACCCCCAGCAGGCGGTCGGGATGGCGGCGGCAGAGGGCCATCGTCACGTATCCGCCCATCGACTGACCGCCGACGACGGCCCGGTCGATCTCCTGACGGTCGAGGAGCCGCACGACGTCGTCGGCCATCACGTCGAGCGAGGGCTCCTCGTCGCCGAGCGGCGAGCCGCCGAAACCACGCAGATCGGGGGTGATGACCTTGCAGACCGCGGCCAGCCCCTCGCGCTGGGCCAGCCACATGGCCGATGACAGGGGGAAGGCATGAAGGAGAACGACCGGAAGTCCTTCACCCGCCGATCGTGTGTACAGGTGCACGCGGCCCACGGTAGCGCCGGCCCCGCGATCCGGCCCTCTTCGATGCGCAACGGGTTGGACGCCGCGGAAACGGGCCTCAGGAGTCGAGGACCCCGGTGGGGAGGGGGTAGGCTTCCGGGTTCACCAACCGGACGATCTCGTTGAGGACGATCCGCACGTACGGCTCGCCGACCCACAGGTGCTTGGCGCCCTCCACCCCCATGACCTCGGCCTGGGGCACCCGGGCGAAACGCGCACGGGCCTCCTGCGGCCGAAGGTAGTCGTCGAACTCGGGGACCAACGCGACCAGCGGCCGGCCGAACGCCGCCCACGCGTCGAGGTCGGCGTCGCCCGCCCGGTGCAGCGGCGGGGAGAGCAGGACGGCGCCCGTGACGAGCGGGTCGCGCCCCCACTTGAGCACCAGCTCGGTGCCGAAGGACCAGCCGAGCAGCCAGGCCCGGGGCAGATCGTGGAAGTCGGCGTACTCCAGTGCGGCGGCCACGTCGAAGCGCTCGTCGTCACCGCCGCCGAAGTCGCCCTCGGAGGTGCCCCGCGCCGAGGAGGTGCCGCGCGTGTTGAACCGCAGCACGGCCAGGCCGGCCAGCGCGGGCAGCCGGTTGGCGGCCTTGCGGTAGAGGTGGCTGTCCATCATGCCGCCGTGCGTGGGCAGCGGGTGCAGGCAGACCAGCGTGGCCACCGGGGGCCGATCCGCCGGGAGGGCCAGCTCGCCGACGAGCGTCAGCCCGTCACCGGTGTGCAGCTCGATCGGCTCCCTGCGCGCGGGCAGCACCGTAGAGGCCCTGATCTCCATGTGTCTCCTCAATATGCACGGCTCGATATGCACGGCCCGGGAGCGCGTCATGCGCGCCCTCGGGGCCTGGCTCAGTATCTGCTCCGGCCCGGGCCTCGCCTGACCCGGTTGCGCCAGCACGCGGTGTGCCAGTGCCTGCGCTCGTTCTCCCCGCCCGGCCAGGCCGGCCAGCTCACCAGGTGCGGCACGCCCCTGATCTCCTGGTCGCAGCCGGGGCACCGGTAGACCCTGTCCACGGCGGCGCCGGTGACCCCGCGCACGTACCAGTCACCGTCCGGCCACTCCTCCACCTGGTCGACGCCGGGCACGGACCGGCCGACGGGGCGGGAGGAGCCCCGGCCGCCGCCCCGGTCGAAGGGCTCCATCCGGCGGGCTCTGCGGGGGCTCATGGCAGGTCGCGGATGCTCCGCACCCCGGCCGCGACAAGCTGGTCGAGCAGGGGGGCGGGGGCGAGGGACGGGTCGCGGTACTCGGCGTAGAGGGCGCGCAGCCCGTCGCGGACGGTCTCCAGGCCCAGCTCGTCGAGCGTCTCGAACGGCCCCGCCGGATAACCGCAGCCGAGCCTCATCGCCGCGTCGATGTCGTCCATCCCGGCGTAGCCGGAGTCGTACATCCGCACGGCGTCGTTCAGATACGGGTAGAGGAGCGCGTCCACCACGAACTCGGCCCGGTCCCTGCAGAGCACCGGGGTACGGCCGATGATCCGGACCAGCCCTTCCGCCGCGCGGGTGGCGTCGGGCGAGGTGAGCACGGTGGAGGCGACCTCGGCGACCTTCTCCCCGACCAGGTGCAGGCCGACCAGGCGACCGGGGTGCGGAAGCTGCGCGGCCAGCTCGATCACCGGGGTGTGCGACAGCGCGACGACCACGTCGGCGTCGTCGGCGAGCTCCGCCTTGAACCCAGCCGCGGAGAGCCTGACGGCGAACTCCTCGGCGCCCTCCCCCAGCACCGCCACCGAGCTCACCGACGGCTGGCCCACCGCGTGCGAGGGCCCCGGCTCCTCGCCGTCGTAGAAGCCGCAGCCCACCTTGCGGCCGAGGAGCCCCGCGGTGACCAGCTCGCGCAGGATCGGCGCGGGAGCGTGGCGGCGGTCACGGGTCTCCCGGAACAGCACACACATGATCTCGTAGGAGGTGTCCAGGCCGATCAGGTCCAGCAGGGCGAAGGGGCCCATCGGCAGCCCGACGCCCAGTCTCATCGCGGCGTCGATGCCGTCCCGGGTGGCCAGGCCGTTCTCCAGCAGGAGCGCGGCGTGGTTGAGGTAGGTCAGCAGCAGCCGGTTGACCACGAACCCCGCGCGGTCGCCGACGCTCACCGGCGTCTTGCCGAGCCTCCTGGCGAGTGCCGCCACCTCCTCGGCCAGGCCGTCCTCGGTGATCACCGTGTGAACCACCTCGACCAGCCTCATGACCGGGGCGGGGTTGAAGAAGTGCATGCCGACGACCTGGCCGGGGCGGGTGACGGTGGCCGCGATCTCGGTGACCGAGAGCGAGGAGGTGTTGGTCGCGAGCACCGCGGACGGCTTGCAGATCCGGTCCAGATCGGTGAAGAGCGCACGCTTGAAGTCCATGACCTCGGGGATCGCCTCGATCACCAGATCGACGTCGGCGAGGTCCTCCAGTGAGGTGGTGAGGGTCACCCTGCCCAGGGTCTCCGCGCGTTCGGTCTCGCTCAGCCTGCCCTTCGCCAGGGCCCTGCCGGTGGATCCCTCCAGGTGGCCGCGGCCCCGCTCCAGCGCGGCGGCGTCGGCCTCCACGCCGATCACCGTGAGCCCCGCGCGGGCGAACACCTCGGCGATTCCGGCGCCCATCGTGCCGAGCCCGACAACCCCCACCGTTTCAAAGCTGCGCGTCATGCCGCCCAGTCTCCCAGAGGGGCCCGTCCCACCCCAAAACCGCGGTGGGCGACCGGCGGGCGGGGCAGGTCACAGGAGGTGGGCGCGGCGGCGTACGGCCCAGGCCCGATATGCGGCCCCGCCATGCGGTCCCCGCCCGATTCCGGGCCGGGGACGGGAGAGCTGGGACTAGTCTTGTGCCATGCGGCTGGTCATCGCGCGATGCAGCGTGGATTACGTGGGAAAGCTCACCGCTCATCTTCCGATGGCGCCCCGGCTCATCCTCATCAAGGCGGACAGCTCGGTCTCGATACATGCCGACGACCGGGCTTTCAAGCCGTTGAACTGGATGAACCCGCCCTGCAGACTCCGCGAGGAGGAGGGCACCTGGACGGTCACCCACGGCAAGACCGGTGAGAAGCTCGTCCTCACCATGGAGGAGATCGTCCACGACTCCAGTCATGAGCTGGGCGTGGATCCCGGGCTCATCAAGGACGGCGTCGAGGCCCACCTGCAGGAGCTGCTGGCCGAGCACATCACCACGCTGGGCGCGGGCTGGACGCTGGTCCGCCGCGAGTACATGACGGCGATCGGCCCGGTGGACATCCTCTGCCGCGACCACACCGGCGCGACTGTGGCCGTGGAGCTCAAACGCCGCGCGGGCATCGACGCCGTGGAGCAGCTGACCCGCTATCTGGAGCTGATGAACCGCGATTCACTGCTCGCCCCGGTCAGCGGCATCCTGGCCGCCCAGGCCATCGCGCCGCAGGCCAGGACGCTGGCCGAGGATCGCGGCATCCGCTGCGTGACCCTGGACTACGACGAACTGCGCGGCATCGAGCGCAACGACACCTTGTTCTGACGTTCTGACGTTCTGACGCCGTTTCGGCGTCGTCGCCCCTCCGGGAGAGCGCCCCCGCCGGAAAAACGCCGGACGTCCTCCGGGCGGTCCACCACCGTACGCGCCGTGACATGCGGAATCGATGGTCGAGCACCGTCTCCCACCGGCCCGGAGACCGGCCCGAGGCGGGTGCGTCTCGTCGAGCTGTCCGGCACGGCGGTGACCGCTCTGCCGAACGGGGATCTGCCGGTAGCCGTCGCCGGGAAGGGGATCGCGCTCACCGAGTACTCCGTGGACAGGCCGATTTCGAAATCCGGTGGAGAAATTCATCCGCCCACCCGTGGCGGCACCCTCGGTTCGGCTCCACACGGCGAGAACACTCGGGCCGCCACCCTCGCGGATTTTCAAACGGCGTTGATCCGCCGGGGGATCGTCCGGCACGGCGCTCCGGACACGGCGCGTATACCCGTTGTACACCCGTCATCCGGATCGACGCGCTCGCGGAGTTCCCTGACCGGATCCGCGCCGTTAACGCGATGATCTGACGAGAATATTCTTCTATTACACGAGAATGTTCTTCTATTAACCAAGAAGGCGCGTCGGCGAATCAGGGAGTCGCCGCACATCCGGCCGCACATTCGAGGGCCGGTCGGCGGGCCCGGCGGGGCGGAGGCCGCCCGGGACGCACCGGGCCGGAGGATCCACGAGGTCAGCGGCGCCGAGCAGGGCGCCCCCGGCGGGATCACGGCCTCCGGCCGCATCCCGCCACCATTCCCGGGCCGCGGAGCCCTCTTCCGGCGGACGGGATCCGCCGTCCGGAAGAGGGCGATCCACCGCGCGAGTCGTTTCCACCGGCATGCCACACCCACGAGGAACTTGACTGACTGGTCAGGCTACCAACCTTCTTGCACGGATGACGCAGGCAATAGCATACTTACCCTTCCACAAAAAGGATCTTGCACCCATAATGGTGGATTCTGGGGGCCAGAATCATGAGGTGGAAGTGATAAAGCGTGAATTTGTCAACCCCACACCGAAGTGGGGTGCTTGACATGAATGGCCGATCATACCGAGGAATGTCAGCGGAGGAACGGTTGGCGGAACGCAGGGAGCGTCTGATCTCCGCGGCGTACATGCTCTACTCGGATCCCGGTTTCCCGGAGACCACGATCGAGAAGCTCTGCACCGCGGCCCGCATCTCCAATCGCGCGTTCTACGAGTGCTTCTCCGGGCGCAACGAGCTGATGCAGGCACTGCACGAAAGGTGCGTGCAGGAGACACTGACAGCGGTGGCCAAGTCCATAGCGCAGGCCCCCGACACCCCGCTGGGCAGGGCCGAGGCGGGCATAGCCGGTTACATCACCTATGTCACCGAGGACAGGCGCCGGGCCCGGATCATGCACCTGGAGGTACGGCGGGCGGGCGACTGCCTCACCATGTCACGACAGCAGGCGGTACAGGCGTTCACCCAGATCATCGAGACCAACGTCTTCGATCTGCCCAGGGTGGCCGAGACCGACCGGCGGCTGCTCGCGCTGGGCATGATCGGCGCGATCCAGGAACTGCTCATCGAGTGGGTGCTGGCCGACGACCCGCCCCCGGTCGACAGCCTGATCAGCACCGCCACCCACATCTTCTACCGCTCGTTCACCACGTGACCGTCTCCGCGCCGCTCCGCCGTCCGCCGGCGGGCAAAGGTGGCGGCCCGGGGCGGGGAGGGGTGCGACCGCGCTCAGGCCGCCGCGGCCTCGGGCGGGCCCTGCGGTCAGGCCACCGCGGCCATGGGAAGCTCGACGATGAGCACCCTGTTGAGCCGGGTCACCGCCAGCACCCGCATAACCCGGGGCGGCACCGCCCGCAGGATGAGACGGCGTCCCGCGTTCAGCGCTCGGCGATGCGTGCCCACCAGCACCCCCAGGCCGGTGGCGTCGATCATCTCCAGGCCGGAGAGGTCAACGATCAGATCACCCCTGCCGGAGTCGACCGCGCCGTGCAGCCTCGGGCGCACCCCGGCGACGGTGCCGACGTCGAGACGGCTGCCGATGACGACCACCTGGGCTCCGGGCCTACCGATGACGCGCATTCCTCCCCCTCCCATCGGACCTCGGCACGGACGCGACCGGACGACGGCCACGGTGCGTCACCGTGGCCGCCGATCGCAGACCACGATCACAGGCCGCCGCGGCGGGCGGGAAGCCGAGGTCTCCAGGGGCCTCCCGGGCCCACGCCTCCCGCCACCGCGGGATCACCATGGGATTCCCTTGCCCTGCCCTGAGGAAAAAATGCCGTTCACAGCCAACCTTTTTCCTGGGCCAACCGGATCGCGGTGATCCGGTTGGCCGCCCCCAGCTTGGTGATGGCGCCGGACAGGTAGTTGCGCACGGTTCCCTCGGTGAGGTGCAACGCCGCCGCGATCTCACCGACCGACGCGCCTCGCGAGGCCAGGGAGAGGGAGTCGCGCTCACGCTCGGTGAGCGGGCTCTCCCCCGCCATCATCGCCGAGGCCGCCATCTCCGGATCGAGGTGGCGACCGCCGGAGTGGACCCTGCGGACCGCCGCCGCCAGCTCGTCGGAGGACGCGTCCTTCGGGATGAAGCCGCGCACCCCCGCCGCGAGGGCGCGCCGCAGATAACCGGGGCGCCCGAAACTGGTCAGCATCAGCAGCGCGGGATCCGGCGGCGGCCCGGAGGGCACCGCGGGAGACATCCCGGAGACCGGCCCGGAGACCGCCGCGGAGGGCGTGCCGGCGGGTGCCCGGGACGTCATCGCCGACAGTGCCCCGGACAGCGTCTCCGCCACGCTCAGCCCGTCCAGCCCCGGCATCTCGATGTCCAGCACGACCACGTCGGGGCGGTGGTCCCATACGGCCGCCGCCACCAGGTCCCCCCTGGCCACCTGGGCCACCACCTCGATGTCCGGCTCCAGGCCCAGCAGCGTGGCGATCGCCCCCCGGACCAGATGCTCGTCGTCGGCCAGCAGCACCCGGATCATCGCACTCCCTCCAGCGGGATCGTCGCCCGCAACCTGAACCGCCCGGCGCCGCCCGCACCGGCGGTGACGACGCCTCCCATGGCCGACAGCCGCTCGGAGAGCCCGGCCAGCCCGGTACCACCGAGGCCGCCCGCGCCCGCCACGCCGTCGTTGGTCATCTCCAGCACGGCCGCGCCGTGCCGGATCGCGATCGCGATCCGGCACCGGGTCGCCGAGCTGTGCCTGAGCACGTTGGTGGCGCCCTCGCGGACCACCCAGGCCAACAGGGTGGCCGTCTCCTCGGGGATCCGCTCCCGAGGCGTCTCCAGCGCGCAGTGGACGCCCCCCGCCTCCAGCACCGCGGCCATGCTGCGCAGCTCCGCGCCGAGGTCGACCGCGCGGTAGCCGCGCACCGCCGTGCGGATCTCCTTCAGCGCCTCCCTCGCCAGCCCGCGCACCTCGTCCATCTCGGCGACGGCCCGCCCGGCGTCGACCCCCGCCAGCTTGACGGCCACCTCGCTCTTGACCGCGATCGCGGAGAGGCTGTGCCCGACCAGGTCGTGCAGGTCGCGGGAGAACCGCAGCCGCTCCTCGGTGACGGCCAGCTGGGCCCGGGCCTCCTTGCCGTCCTCGGCGGCCCTGACCACCTGCCAGAACCAGAGCTGGAACCGGTTCGCCCACGGCAGGAACGCGGCCGTCAGCAGATAGCCGACGATCGCGGGACCGGGGTCCTCCCCCGGGTGGACGGGGAACGGCCCTCCGGCGCCGGCCGGCACCAGAAGCAGGCCCGCGGCCGCGGCGCCGGCGCAGGCGGCGATCGAGGGGTTGCGGCCCACCAGCAGCACCACGCCCGACGCCCAGGCCGGGGCCAGGAGTCCCCAGGACCAGAGTTGGCCGTCCTGGCTCAGCAGCAGGACCACCGTGAGCGCGCCCGAGGCGACGATCTCGCGGTTCGCCCCGGTCCCGGCCACGGCCGCCCTGACCATCCTCAGGTACAGGACGCCGAAAACCGCCAGGCCCAGCACGCCGAGGACCAGCGGGACGGCCGACGGCCGTCCCGCTGGTCCCAGGGTCCCCGACAGGGGGCCGAACCAGGCCAGGAGCAGTCCCAAGCTCAGGGAGCAGACGGTCGAGCGGCGCAGCCGCTCGACGTTCGACCGTTTTCCGCGCCGGGGAAACATGGATGTCAGCATCTCGCCATCGACGTTATCCGCGCCGGGGCTCCCACCGGAACAGCCATCTGGCCAGTAGGGCCGCCACCGCGATCCAGGCCAGCAGGATTCCGATCGAGGGCAGCGCCGCCGTCCACTGCCCCACCCCGGTCAGCGCCTCGCCGCCACCGCCGGAGAAATGGTCACCGCCCAGGAAGGCGGTACGCATGATCGTCACGACCGGGGTCACCGGGAGCAGGCCGGAGACCACGCCCAGCGGGCCGGGCAGCACGTCGGCGGGGAAGGCCACCGGCGCGCCGATCATCATGATCAGGATCACCGGGAGCACCGTGATCTGGGCCAGCTCGGCGTTGGGCGTGATCCCGGAGAAGGCTGCGGCGAGCAGGGCGAACAGCGCGACGCCCAGGACGGCGGCGACCATCAGCAGCGGCACGTTGGCCGGCGATACCCCCTCGGAGCCGCGGATCCAGACCACCAGCAGCGCCACCTTGCCCAGGAAGAGCGCGAGCGCGCCGAGCGCGCTGCCGCCGAGAACCGCCGCCGCCGACGGCTGTCCCCCGCGCAGCCGCTTGAGCACCAGTTCCTCACGCCGGGCGGTGAAGGAGTTGACCAGGTGGACGAAGACCGCGAACGCCAGCATCAGGCCGGGCACCCCGGTCAGCGCGAAAAGCCGCGCGGGCACGCCCTCGACGCTCGTGTCCCCCTGGGTCTGGGTGAACAGCCAGGCCATCAGCAGGGGCAGCAGCAGCACGTTGAACAGCACAGTGGTGTTCCTCGCCACCAGGGTCAGATCGAGCCTCGCCAGCCGTACGGCGTGCAGCGCATCGGTCCTCATGGTCACTCACCGCTCCCCGGCCGCCGCGCGGCCACTCGTCCCCGGCGGATCGCTCCGCGCCCCGTCCTCGATCCGTCCCCGCTCATCGCGCCTCCCCGACCACGCGCATGAAGACGTCCTCCAGAGTCCCCCGGCGTACGGCCAGCCGCTCCAGGGTCTCGCCGTACTCGTCCGCCCAGGCCAGCAGCGGCCGGAGCGCGGCGTGCGCGCGGGCCTCGGCCCGTTCCCCGGTCAGGGTGTAGGCGACCTCGGTGCCGCCGTCGGCGTAGGTCAGCACCGGGCCGGCACCGTCCAGGAGGGGAAGGTCGCCGAAGGACCTGGCCGTGCCGGGCAGCCGGAAGGAGACGAGGTCGCCCGAGCCGGCCACCACCTCCTCGACCGTGCCGAAGATGTGGATCCGGCCCTCGTGCATGATGGCCAGCCGGCCGGCGAGGCGCTCGGCCTCCTCCAGGTAGTGCGTGGTGAGCAGCACGGTGGTGCCGCCGGCCCGCAGCTCCTCGATCACCCTCCAGGTGGCCTGGCGGGCCTCGGGGTCCATCCCGGTGGTCGGCTCGTCCAGGAAGAGCATCTCGGGCGCCGACAGCACCGCGAGGGCGAGATCGAGCCTGCGTCTCTGGCCCCCGGAGAGCTGCCGGACCCTGGTCCTGGCCTTGTTCTCCAGGCCGACCAGTTCCAGTGCCCCCATGGTCCTGTGATCCACGCCCCTTACCCGTCCGGTGAGGGTGAGCCTCCCGGGCGATTCGGCGCCGGACAGGGTGACCGGGCGCCCGGCGTCCTCGCTCAGCCCCCTCCACAGGTCCACGGTCTCGGCCGCGGTGAGGTCGCCGGGGAAACCGCCCTCCTGCAGCATGATCCCCACGCGGGGCCGCAGCTCGCGGTGGTCCGCGACCGGGTCGAGGCCGAGCACCCTGACCGTGCCGCCGGTGGCGGCCCTGAAGCCCTCCAGCACCTCCATGGTGGTCGTCTTGCCCGCACCGTTCGTGCCGAGCAGGGCGAAGATCTCGCCCCTGGGAACGGTGAAGGAGATGCCGCGCACGGCCTCGAAGCCGCCGTACCTCTGCCGGAGCCCGCCGACTTCGATGACGTTGTCGAGGTCGGCGGCTCCGGCGGACGCCGCATCCGCCCGCTGTCGTGTTCTCATGGCGATAATCGTGGTCTTCCTGCGTTCTGGCAGGTAGTCGCCGATATCACCGGACAGATACGGATATCTCAGGTCGAGGGCCTGACAAATGTCACCTACCGGCGGGGCGGCAGCACCGGACGGCGGCGGGAGGGACGGTCCGCGGGGTCGGGCGGGGTCGCGGCCGGCCGCCTCTCCAGGGCGGCCAGCGCCAGCCGTACCGCCTCCTCGATCTGCGGATCCCGCCCACCGGCCCAGTCGCCGGGGGTGATGTCCACCTCGACGTCGGGCTCGACACCGTAGTTCTCCACGCCCCAGCCGAGCCCCTCGAACCAGAATGAGTATCTGGGCACGGTGATGTACGTCCCGTCGACCAGGCGGTGCTCGTCCTCGGTGCCGATGACCCCGCCCCAGGTCCGGGTGCCCACCACCGGCCCCAGCTTGTGGATCTTGAAGGCGGCGGTGACGATGTCGCCGTCGGATCCGGCGTTCTGGTCGGTGACGGCGACCAGCGGGCCACGCGGGGCGTCTTCGGGGTAGGTCATCGGGTTCAGGCCCCTGGGCAGGTCCCAGGCGATGACCCGGCGGATCAGCTTCTCGATGACGAGCTCGGAGATGTGCCCGCCCCGGTTGCCCCTGACGTCCACCACCAGGGCCTCGAAGGTCATCTCCCTGCGAAGGTCCCGATGGAACTGCGCCCAGCCCTCGGCGACCATGTCCGGGATGTGCAGGTAGCCGACCCGGCCGCCGCCGAGCTCGCGGACGTGCGCCCGGCGCCCGGCGACCCAGTCCTGATAGCGCAGGCGCCGGTCGTCGCGGAGCGGCGTGACGACGACCCGCCGCCCACCGCCCAGGGTCAGCTCCACCGGCTTGTCCGCCGCGCCGACCAGCAGCGCGGCGGGGCCCTCCGGCGGCACGGGGCGGCCGTCCACGGCGAGCAGCACCTCACCCGGATTGATCCCCACACCGGGTACGGCCAGCGGCGAGCGGGCGTGCACGTCCGACGTCTCACCGGGCAGCACCCGGTCCACCTGCCAGCGGCCGTCGTCGTTGCGGGACAGGTCGGCCCCGAGCAGGCCGACCGGCTCGGAGGCCGGGTGCCCCCAGGGGCCGGGGTAGACGTAGGCGTGCGAGCTGCCCAGCTCCCCGAGGACCTCCCAGAGCAGGTCCGCGAAGTCGTCGGCGGTGGAGACGCGCTCCACCAGGGGCCGGTACTCCTCCAGCACGGCGTCCCACTCGACGTCCGCCATGTCGGCCACCCAGAAGTCCGCCCGGATCCGGCGGCCCGCCTCGGTGTAGGCGTGTCTCCGGATGGCCAGGGGGTCGGCGGTGACCCGGATCCTGGAGAGGTCGACGGTCACCTCGTCGCCGTTCTTGCCGCCGACGGGACGGACCGTGAGCGTTCCCTTGTCGGAGACCACGAGCTGGCCGCCGTCCCCGCTCACCCAGTATCCGTCGAGCTTGTCGACCACCTCCTCGTGCTTGCGCCTGACGAGGTCGTAGTGGTCCAGGGCGGGCTTGGGGGCGTCGCTCCCCACCCGCTCCCGGTCCTCGCCCAGCTCCCCGGTCAGCGGCTCACGCAGCCAGACGAAACCGCCCTTGACCGCGCTGAGCGACGAGTAGCGCCCCTCGGGCACCGGCACCTGCACGACCCGGGCGTCGATGCCGTCCAGATCGACGGTGATCGCGTCGCACCTCCCCTTCTTCTTGTCGTCGTCGGGCTCGGCGACGGCCCGGCCCTCGGGGCTGGGCGCGAACGGGGACGGGGTGGCCGCCGCCAGCGGCACCAGGTAGGGGCGGTAGCCGAACGGGAAGGACATGTCGAAGGAGTGGGCGTCATAGACCGGGTCGAAGCCGCGGCGCGACAGGAACGCCAGATACTCCCCGGCGAACGCGGGCGAGACGTCCACGAACCGGCCGTCGGTGACATCGGTGACGACCCGGTCCACCAGCCTGGCCAGCCGGATCCTGCGCAGCGGCGTGGCGTCCGGATGCGACCAGGCCAGCCAGGCGGAGTCGGACGACCAGGCCAGGCCGTTGATCTCGCCGTTGGCGACGGCCAGTTCGGTGACCTCGCCGGACGCAACGTCCACCAGGAGCAGCCGGCCGTCCCTGGCCGCCACCGCGATCGTGCCGGCGTCGGGCGCCACCGCCAGGTCACCGACCTCTCCCAGCCTTCCCACGGCGATCCTGCGGCTCTCCCCGCCACTGGCCGGACCGATCTCCAGCCCCTGACGCTCCCCGTCGTCGAAGACCCACACCACCTGCTCGGCCCCCAGCAGGCGCGGCCTCCCCGCCGCCAGACCCGTGCTGAGCTGCCGCGCCGGACCGTCCTGATGGGTGAGCCAGTGCACCGTTCCCTGGACCTCCACCGCGCTGGCCCGCCCGGTGGCGTCCACGGCCAGGTCGTGCAGCCGCCACGCCGCGTTGACCCGGTACGGCTGCCGCCCCCTCGGCGGGGAGCCGAGCCGGACGCCGAGCTTGCGCGCCTCGGCGTCCAGGTCGTCCAGCAGGTAGAGGTCACCGGCGTTCTGGTAGACGACGCGGACACCGTCGGTGGTGGCGTGCCGGGCGTAGAAGACGTCGTGGTCGGTGTGCCGGCGCAGCCCGGTGCCGTCCAGCGCGCAGGAGTAGAGGTTGCCGACGCCCTCGTGGTCGGAGAGGAAGACCAGGCGCCCGCCGACGAGCATCGGGCTGGCGAAGTGGCCGTCCACGTCCGTCAGGAGCCGGGTGAAGCCGTCGGGGAGATCATCGGCCGCCCGCCGTATCCAGAGACGCCCCGCCGTACCCCCTCGGTAGCGCTTCCAGGTCGCGGGGTCGCGGGCGAGGGAGGCGGTGAGCAGCGCCACCGCGTCCCCGGTGACCGACAGGTCGGCCACCGGCCCGTAGGGCAGCCGCTCGGCCTGGCCGTCGGCGACCGCGTAGGCCCAGGTCCGGGAGATGAACGGCTGGCCGGTCGCGCTGGTCGTGAGGACCCTGCCGTCCGGCGTCCAGCCGCGCGTACGGGTCCTCGGATCGCCCCAGTAGGTCAGTCGCTCGGCCGATCCGGACTCCAGGTCGGCCAGGTACACCTCGGCGTGGCCGTCACGGACACTCGTCCAGGCGACCTTCGTCGCGTCGGCTGAGAGACGGGGATGTGCGGCGGGCGCCCGGTCCGAGGAGAGGCGCCAGGCGCGGTCTCCGTCGAGAGGAGCGGCCCAGACGTCGTCGTCGGCGACGAACGTCAGCGTATCCCGGGAGATGTGGGGGAATCGCAGGTAGAAACCAGAAACCATCGGCAAATCATATTGTCCACTATCTGACTAATAGGACGTATTTCCTTGACAGATACGCTGAGCTTTATGACGCGAGCTGACAGAGACAAGCCGGTGGTCCTCTCCAAGATCTACACACGCACCGGCGACGACGGCACGACCGCGCTCGGTGACATGAGCCGCACCGGCAAGACCGACTCCCGGCTGGCGGCCTACGCCGACGTGGAGGAGGCCAACGCGGCGATCGGCGTGGCCCTGGCCATGGGTTCCCTCGACGAGGACGTCGCCGAGGTCCTCGTCCGGATCCAGAACGAACTGTTCGACGTGGGCGCCGACCTGTGCACCCCGGTCGTGGAGAACCCCGAGTTCCCGCCGCTACGCGTCGAGCCCTCCTATGTCGAGTGGCTGGAGGCGTGCTGCGACGAGTTCAACGAGCGGCTCAAGCCGCTCCGCAGCTTCATCCTGCCGGGCGGCCCCCCGGCCGTCGCCCAGCTCCACGTGGCCAGGACGGTGGTCCGGCGGGCCGAACGGACCGTCTGGGCGGCCCTGGAGGCGCACCAGGACGTCAACCCGCTGACCGCGAGGTACCTCAACCGGCTGAGCGACCTGATGTTCATCCTCTGCCGGATCGCCGCCCACGGCGACGAGATCCTCTGGAAGCCCGGCGGCACCCGCTGACCCGGCCCCCACCGACCGGCGGCATCCGCCGGCACCGCGACCACACGCCCGCCAACCGGCGGCACCCGTCGGCCCGGCGGCCACGCACCTCTTTTATCTCCATCGGATGGCGTAATTCAGCTCAGGCCGAAACACCGGGAAAGCGATGAAGTCAACCCTTCGGCAACGCCTCCGCTTTCTAAAGAACACCTCCCCAAGCCCACGAACGCGATTGCCGCCGGCCAACATCCATCCAGCTCAAAGCCCTGAACGGGAAATGATGATCTCGTTTGCGCATCGAACTCGACCGAGACCGGAAGCCCCCAAAGGGCTCAGAGCAGAACAAAGTTCACAATCAACCCATGGCAATGAGGCACGGTCCATGACAAGCCGGCTACGTCTCCACCAGAAACTGGAGAAGACACGTCAAACCCTGAGCCGGCGAGCGCGAAAGCCGTAGGCGGGGCCGGGGTCCCGGTGGTGGGTCACCGGGACCCCGGGGATCGGGGGCGAGACGGGGCCGAGGGCGGGGATCACCTTGTCGAGGGGGCGGAGATCAGTCCTCCCTGGAGGTCTCGCCTCCGACGCCGATGTCCAGGCCGATCCCGATGCAGCGGGGCCTCGGGATGACGACCACGTCGTCGACGGCCGGGCCGTACACCCCGTCGGTGGTGGAGACCAGGCTCAGGGTGGCCCGGCTGTCACGGGCGCAGAAGGTGAACCTCTCCCGGACGTAGCCCATGTTCTGCGGGGTCTTGCCGGTGGTGTCGAAGGTGAAGTCCTTCTGGGTGGTGAGAGTCCCCTGCGTCACCTTGGCGTAGCCCGTCTTCACGACCGGGAGGCCATAGGTGTTTCCGGCCAGGGCGAAGCTGACGGTGTAGCAGCGGCCGACCGTGGTGGCGAAGGTCTGCTCGATCGTGCCGGGCCTGTTGCCCGATAGGTCGAGGGACTGTCTCCCCCTGGCAGGCGGCCACGGGCCGCCGGGGCCGATCAGGTCGACGGACCCCGCCGTGACGTTCCACGCCCCGAGGCCGGTGCCCGTGTCGTAGTACGCCTGCCCAGTGATCACCGGTGTCTCGAACCCGCCGTTGCCGATCGGCAGGATCGGCCCGGACGCCGCCCCGGCCGCCGGGGCGGTCAGGACGGAGCAGGCGGAGAGGGCGAGGACGGCGGTCGCCAGCCGGGCCGGTCGCCTGCCGCGGGTCAACGTAACAGTCATGGTCTTCCTCCTGTTGAGCGCGGTCCGCGCTCGTGACATGACGAGCAGCCCGGACGGCGGCACGCGACGCGCGAGCGCGCCGGACACCGGCGGACGGCTACCCGGAGTAGTCAACGGAAGATCCACGGTAACGGAGGAGCGGGCCGTGGCCCGGACGGCACGCCTGGGCGGCCGGGAAGGAAAGACCGTTCGACACCGGCGGCGGAGACGGAGGGAGGATCAGGCCACGTCGAGATAGGCGCTGGGCGGGGCGGACTCCAGCCAGGAGACGAAGCCGGTCAGCGCGCGGTAGCCCATGGCGAGCTCGAAGGCGCTCTCCCCGTTCCGGCACTCCAGCGCCGTCACGCCCTCGATGAACCCGTAGAGCTCACCGGCCCCGACCTTGCGTCGCCCGGAAACGACAAGGCCGCGCCTCACGATCACGTGGCGCGGCCTTGGCAGCAGACCTATCAGCGGCATCCAGTTGAGCTGGCCGTCGGCGTAGCGGGCCACCCCCACCCGCCAGCCGCGCTCCCCGGACATCGGGCGCAGGCAACAGAGCACCGATCTCCGGGAGCGGGTCAGAATCAGCACACGAGAGGCGAGGAGGGCGACAAGCAGCGTCACCACGATGAGCACATCCAGTACCACCATGTCTCCGCCCTCACCAACCGTAACGCTCAGAAGCAGAATTTATCCCACTTCTTCGCCGGCCGCGCGCAGCCTGGCCCTGGCGCGCTTGGCTTCGACGGCGGCGTCGGCGTCCTCCTGGTCGGCCTCGATCGAGGCCTGCGCGCGCTGGAGGGCGTCTTTCGCCGCGGCGACGTCCACCTCGGATCCGAGCTCGGCCAGTTCGGCGAGAATCGACACCTCGTTGTCGGCTACCGAGAGGAACCCCCCGTGGACCGCCGCGACGAGATCGGACTGGCCGTCACCGCGCTTGACCGTCAGCACACCGCCCTCGACGAGGACGCCGAGCACCGGCGCGTGTCTAGGCATGATACCGATCTCGCCATCGACGGTCTTGGCAATCACCATGTCGGCCTCGCCGGACCAGATCTCTCGCTCCGGCGAGACGACGCCTACTCGCAGCTTCGCCACTTTCTCTGACGTTCCTTTCGAACCAGGCACCGGTACGGCGGGCCGTACCGGTGCCGAAGGCGACTATCGGGCGAGTTCCTTGGCCTTGGCGACGGCCTGCTCGATGCCACCGACCATGAAGAACGCCTGCTCGGGCAGGTGGTCGTAGTCACCGGCGCAGAGACCCTTGAACGAGGCGATGGTCTCGTCCAGCGGCACGAACTCACCCGGCTGGCCGGTGAACGCCTCGGCGGCGTACATCGGGTGGGAGAGGAAGCGCTCGATACGGCGGGCCCGGTTGACGGTGACCCTGTCCTCTTCGGAGAGCTCGTCGATACCGAGGATCGCGATGATGTCCTGCAGTTCCTTGTACTTCTGCAGGATCCGCTTGGTCTCCTGGGCCACGCGGTAGTGCTCCTCGCCCAAGATGAGCGGGTCGAGGATCCGCGAGGTGGAGTCGAGCGGGTCCACCGCGGGGTAGATGCCCTTCTCCGAGATCGGCCGGGACAGAACGGTCTGCGCGTCGAGGTGCGCGAACGCGTTGTGCGGGGCCGGGTCGGTGATGTCGTCCGCGGGGACGTAGATCGCCTGCATCGAGGTGATCGAGTGACCGCGGGTGGAGGTGATGCGCTCCTGGAGAACACCCATCTCGTCGGCCAGGGTCGGCTGGTAACCCACCGCGGAAGGCATACGGCCGAGCAGGGTGGAGACCTCGGAGCCGGCCTGGGTGAACCGGAAGATGTTGTCGATGAACAGGAGAACGTCCTGTTTCTGCACGTCACGGAAGTACTCCGCCATGGTGAGGGCGGAGAGCGCCACGCGCAGACGGGTGCCCGGGGGCTCGTCCATCTGGCCGAAGACGAGCGCGGTGTCCTTCAGGACGCCGGCCTCGTCCATCTCCAGCCAGAGGTCGTTACCCTCACGGGTACGCTCGCCGACACCCGCGAACACCGAGGTGCCCGAGAACTTCAGCGCGACCCGGCGGATCATCTCCTGGATCAGAACGGTCTTGCCGACACCGGCGCCGCCGAACAGGCCGATCTTCCCACCCTTCACGTACGGGGTGAGCAGGTCGATGACCTTGATGCCGGTGGGCAGCATCTCGGTGCGCGACTCAAGGGTGTCGAAGGAGGGCGACGGGCGGTGGATGCCCCAGCGCTCGTTGATCTGGAGCGAGGCGGTCGGCACGTCCAGCGACTCGCCGAGGGTGCTCCACACGTGGCCCTTGACGACGTCGCCGACCGGCACGGAGATGGCGGCGCCGGTGTCGGCCACCGCCGCACCGCGGGTCAGGCCGTCGGTGGGCTGCATGGAGATGGCACGTACCAGGTTGTCGCCCAGGTGCTGGGCGACCTCCAGCGTGAGGGTCTTCGTCTCGCCGGCGAGGGCGACGTCGACCTTGAGCGCGTTGTAGATCTCGGGCATCGCCTCGACGGGGAACTCCACGTCGACGACGGGACCGGTGACCCGCGCGACGCGGCCCACGCCGGTCTCAACAGTCTGTGCAGTCATTTCACTCTTTCCCCGCTGCGGCGTCGGCCAGCGCGTTCGCGCCACCGACAATCTCGCTGATTTCCTGGGTGATCTCGGCCTGGCGAGCCTGGTTCATCTGCATGGTGAACATGCGGATGAGTTCGTTGGCGTTGTCGGTCGCCGACTTCATGGCCCGGCGACGCGAGGCGTGCTCGGAGGCCGCCGACTGGAGCAGCGCGCTGAAGATGCGCGACTCCACGTAGCGCGGCAGCAGCGAGTCGAGCACGTCACCCGAGGTGGGCTCGAACTCGAAGTACGGCAGCGGTACGTCCGGCTTCTCGGAGGTCTCCTCGACCACCAGAGGCAGGATGCGCTTGATCGCCACCTCCTGGGTGAGCATCGACACGAACCCGGTCGAGACGATGTGGATCTCGTCCACCCCGTTCTCCTCCGAGAACGCCTCGATCAGCGTGTCCGCGATTCTCTTGGCGTCGGGGTAGGAGGGGTTGTCGGAGAACCCGTCCCACCGCCCGCCCATCTCGCGACCGCGGAAGGTGTGCCAGGTGATGCCCTTGCGGCCCACCACGAAGGGGATCGGAGCGACCCCCCTGCCCTTCAGCAGGGTGCTGAGAGCCTCGGCCTCACGCAGGACGTTCGCGTTGAAGCCGCCGCAGAAGCCGCGGTCGCTGGTGACGATGAGCACGGCCGCCTTGGCGGGCCGCTCCTTCGCCACGGTCAGCGGGTGGTCGACGCTGTCGGTGTTGCTGACGACGCCCGTGACCGCACGAGTGATCTCCCGCTCGTACGGCACAGCCGCCTGCATCCGCTGCTGCGCCTTGACGATGCGCGACGAGGCGATGAGCTCCTGGGCTCGCGTGATCTTCGCCGTGGACCTGACCGACTTGATCCGCCGCCGCAGCAGTCTTAGCTGGGCACCCATCGGCTACTTCTTCTCAGCCGTACGGACGTGCCTGGTGATCTTTTCCTGGCCGACCTCGGCCGCGTCGAGCGCCGCGATCGGCTCCTCGTTGACCAGCAGCTCACCCGAAGAGGTCTCGAAGGTCTTCTTGAACTCGGTGATGGCGTCCTTGAGCGATGTCACCGTGTCGTCCGTCAGATCCCTGGTCTCGCGGATGCTGTCGAAGACGCCCTTGCGGTCACGCGCCAGGTAGTCCAGGAAGTCCGTCTCGAAGCGGCGGATGTCCTCGACCGGGACGTCGTCGAGCTCGCCGGTGGTGCCGGCCCAGACCGAGACGACCTGCTTCTCGACCGGGAACGGGGTGTACTGGGGCTGTTTGAGCAGCTCGACCAGGCGCTGGCCCCGCTCCAGCTGGGCGCGGGACGCCGCGTCCAGGTCGGAGGCGAAGGAGGCGAAGGCCTCCAGGTCACGGAACTGCGACAGCGACAGGCGGAGCGTTCCCGCGACCTTCTTCATCGCCTTGATCTGCGCCGAACCACCGACTCGGGAGACGGAGACACCGACGTTGATCGCCGGGCGCACGCCCGAGTTGAACAGGTCGGTCTCCAGGAAGCACTGACCGTCGGTGATGGAGATGACGTTGGTCGGGATGAACGCCGAGACGTCGTTGCCCTTCGTCTCGATGATCGGGAGGCCGGTCATCGAGCCCGAGCCCATCTCCTTCGACAGCTTCGCGCAACGCTCCAGCAGCCGGGAGTGCAAGTAGAAGACGTCGCCGGGGAACGCCTCACGGCCGGGCGGGCGGCGCAGCAGCAGCGAGACCGCACGGTAGGCGTCGGCCTGCTTGGTCAGGTCGTCGAAGACGATGAGGACATGCTTGCCCTGGTACATCCAGTGCTGGCCGATGGCCGAACCGGTGTAGGGCGCCAGATACTTGTAACCGGCCGGGTCGGAGGCCGGGGCGGCGACGATGGTGGTGTACTCCATCGCGCCCGCCTCCTCAAGGCGGCCCTTGACCTGGGCGATCGTGGAGCCCTTCTGCCCGACCGCGACGTAGACGCAGCGCACCTGCTTCTCGGGGTCGCCGGAGAGCCAGTTCTCCCGCTGGTTGAGGATGGTGTCCACGGCGATGGCGGTCTTGCCCGTGCCACGGTCACCGATGATCAGCTGGCGCTGGCCCCGGCCGATCGGCGTCATGGCGTCGACCGCCTTGAGGCCGGTCTGCAGCGGCTCCTTCACCGGCTGACGCTGGACCACGGACGGGGCCTGGAGCTCCAGGGCACGCCGCCCCTCGGACTCGATGGCACCCTTGCCGTCCATCGGAACACCCAGCGGGTCGACCACTCGGCCGAGGAAGGCGTCACCGACCGGCACGGACAGGACCTCGCCCGTCCGGCGGACCGACTGGCCCTCCTCGATCTTGCTGAAGTCGCCCAGAACAACGACACCGATCTCCCGGACGTCCAGGTTCAGTGCCAGGCCACGCGTGCCGTCCTCGAACTCAAGCAGCTCGTTCGCCATCGCCGAGGGAAGGCCGGAGACATGGGCGATACCGTCGCCGCAGTCGACGACGGTCCCGATCTCCTCGCGCGCGGCGCCTTCCGGCTCGTACGCCTGGACGAAGCGCTCAAGCGCGTCCCGGATCTCGTCCGGCCGGATCGTAAGCTCCGCCATCTCTCTTCAGTCTCCCTATTCGCCTAGCCGGCCAACCGGCGGCGGACTTCTTCGATTCGTCCCGCGACGGTGGTGTCGATGAGATCGTCCCCGATCTGGACCGAGAACCCTCCGAGCACTCGCGGATCCACCTCGACGTTCACATGAACGTCTCGGCCGTAGGAGGTGCTCAGCCATGTGGCGATACGTCGCCTCTGCTCCTCGGAGAGCTCGACGGCGCTGCGCACCACCGCGACGAGGCGCTGCCTCTGGGCGGCGACCAGGCTGCCGAACTCGTCCAGCCCTCTGTCCAGGCTACGTCCTCGCGGATGCACCACGACCTGTGTCACCAGGCGGAGAGTGGCGGGCACGACCTTGCCGGCGAGCAGGGAGCCGAGCAGCTCCCGCTTGGCCTGCTCGGCCACGGCCGGATCGGACAGGACCCGGTGCAGGGGGAGGTCCGAGGCGGCGATGCGCCCGAACCGGAACAGCTCGTCCTCGACGTCGTCGAGCCTGCCCTGCGCCTCGGCCTCGGCCGAGGCGGCGGTGACGCCGAAACGCTCAAGGGCGTCGACGAGGTCACCGGCGCGCGACCACTTCACGGAGACGGCCTGGACGACCGTCTCCAGAGCGGCGTCGCTGACCTTGCCGTCCAGGAGGACCCGCACGGCCTGCGCCTTCTGGGCCGCCGGGCGGGCGGGGTCGGACAGGTAGCGGCGGAGCCCGTGCTCGCGGTCGAACAGGTCGGCGAGCGCGAAAAGCTCGTCGGCCAGCGAGCCGAGGTCGGCGCTTCCCGCCACGGCGTGGAAACGCTCCTCGACCTCGGCGAGCGAAGCCCTGCTCAGGCCTCTCATCGGTCGCTCACCACTTCTCGCTCGCTACGCGGCCCGTCCGTCTCTCGCGGACGGCGGCGCTCGCTGAGTCTGGCTCGCTCCACCATCAGCGAACCGCCGCGTTGGTGGACTCAAGCTCCTCCAGGAACCGGTCGACGGTGCGGCGCTGGCGCACCTCGTCTTCGAGGGACTCACCGACGATGCGGCCGGCGAGCTCAACCGAGATCCGGCCGATCTCGCTGCTGAGCTGGGCGAACGCCTGCCGGCGGTCGGCCTCGATCTGCTCGTGCGCCGCCTTGATGAGACGGCTCGCGTCCGCCTGGGCCGCCTCACGGAGCTCGGCCTTGATCTGCGCACCCTGCTCGCGCGCCTCCTCACGCAGGCGCGACGCCTCGTGACGAGCCTCGGCGAGCTGGTCCTTGTACTGCTTGAGCAGCGCCTGAGCCTCGACCTGGGCGTCCTGCGCCTTCTGGATCCCGCCCTCGATGGCCTCGGTCCGCTCGGCCAGGGTCTTCTGGAGGCGCGGAGTAAGGATCTTGCCGACGACGACGAGGACGACGAGGAACGCGAAGACTCCGACGACGAGCTCGTAGAGGTGCGGAAGGAGAGGGTTTGCCCCCTCCGCCGCCGCCAGGAGTGAAGCTGCCTGAATCATTGATGCAGCCTTCCGTCAGTGGTTTTCCTGCGTCTTACTTGCCGAACATGAACGGTGCGACAAGGCCGATCAGGGCCAGCGCCTCGGTGAGGACGAAGCCCAGCAGCATGTTCTGGCGGATGAGGCCGTAGGCCTCGGGCTGGCGGGCGATGGCTTGGACGCCCTGACCGAAGATGAGGCCGACGCCGATGCCGGGGCCGAGCGTGGCGATGCCGTAGCCGATGGAACCGATGGAGCCGGTGACCTCAGCGAGGACGCTCATTGTCATTTCCTTTACTGGTCGGCCGGTGGAATCCTCTCCACCGGTCTGGATATTCGAGAGGGGTCAGTGACTGGGGTGGAGCGAGTTGCCGATGTACATCGCGGCGAGCATGGCGAAGAGGAACGCCTGCAGGAACTGGATGAACATCTCAAAACCGGTCATGGCGATCGTCATGACGACACCGATTACGCCGATGGGGGCACCGAGCGGCGTGAGCTTCTCGAAGAGGAACCAGAAGCCGACCAGGCTGAAGAACGCCAGGATGAGGTGGCCGGCGAACATGTTGGCGAACAGCCGCACCGCGTGCGTGAAAGGCGCGATGATCATGGTGGAGAGGAGCTCGATCGGTGCCAGGAGCAGGTAGATCGGCTTGGGCAGCCCCGGCGGGAACATCATGTTCTTGAAGTAGCCGATCAGCCCCTGGTGCTTGATGCCCAGGTAGAGCTTGAGGAAGTAGACGCCGAGCGCCAGGACGATCGGGAAGGCGATGTGCGAGGCGACGGGGAACTGGAGAAGGGGGAGGACCCCCATGAGGTTCCAGACCCAGACCAGGAGGAAGATGCTGAGCAGCGGGCCCATCCACCGGTCGGCGTCCTTGCCGAGGAACGGCCGGGCGACCTGGTCGCGGACGAACATGTAGCCCATCTCGCCGATGTTCTGGGCCCCCCGGGGCACCAGCTTGGGCTTGGCGAAGGCGGACCAGCAGAAGGCCACGACGATGAGCGTGCTCAAAAGCGCCAGCAGCACCGGCTTCGTGAACCAGACGACGCCTGGAATGATCGGCGGGGAGTCGAAAAGCTCAAGTCCCGGAGGCGTGAACTTGTCCTCCCCGGAAGCGAGGAGCGTCAGCGTGCTCACGCGGCGTTCCCTTCAGCGTGGTAGTGAATCGAAATGGTCGTCGGCGAAGCGACCGCCGCCGAAGGCTAGCGACCGTGCTTCCGGTAGACCAGATAGACGGCCAGGGCGACACCGAGGATCAACCCGATCGGCGTGAAGACGATCACACCGGTCCACTTTGACAGCAACCACCCGGCACCGCCGTAGAGAGCCATCCCGGAGAGGAGATAGCTGGGGATCGACCAAGCGGCGCCGGCGAAGTCGCGGGCGTCGTCCTCGGGTCGGATTTTCTTCTCGCTCATCGCGGGCATGACGATAGCAGCCACCATCAGGACTAGTCATATCGGGCTGGGTAGGCCCCGCGAGGATCTTACGCCCCATCGCCGTTCACCCGGGCCCGGGGGACTCGCCGCCGGGGTCGGCGTAGAGGAGTTTGAGCCTCATGAAACCTCGCATCTCACCGACCGTCCAGGCGACGACGGCGACGACGGCGGCCGCGCCGAACGCCTTCGGCTCGAACACGGTGACGTCCTTGAACGCCTTGAGCAGACCCATGAGGACGAGGACCTTCACCGCGTAGGACAGCACGGCGGCCGTCATCATCACCACCGGTGAGATGCGGCCGGCGAAGGAGACCACGACGAGGCCGACGGTGAAGAACACGCAGACGACGAACGTTCCGATCGCCGCGCCCAGCGCCCCCTCGCCGGAGGCCAGGAGGGCGGCGACAACGACCGCGACCACCCCCACCAGGAGGGTGGGTATCGCGGCCCCTTTCAGGAGGCGCACGTCGTCGGCCTGCATCGACACTCCAAGTAACTTTTATCAAGCGAGCGATTGCTACCTTACAGGGCCCGTGTGACCGGGTCGCTGCTAGTGAAAGCTATCACAAGCTCTTGGAAGAGCACCTTTACCTGCCGTTTCAAGTAAACGATCAAGATATTTCCGGAAGGCGGTCAGTCGAGCGTCTCAGGCTTCGAGAACCCCTGGCCGGGAGCGGTGAGTGATAGATCGGGCAGCGCGGACAGCACCGCGGTGTCGTCGTCGGCCGCGGAGCGCCGGGGGCCGGGGGCCTGCGACGGCAGCGGGGGGATCCGCCTGGCGGGCTCCCGCCCGGAACGGCTGTGACGCCCCGCGGCATGCGCTCCCCCGCCACCGCCGCGGCGGGTGCGCCAGTGCGGCAACGCCATGACCACCAGCACGCCGACCGCCAGCAGCACGGTCAGCGGGAACAGCACGAGCGGGACGCCCTCAACGGACATCGCCACGACGGCGAAGGCGAACAGGAACGTCCAAGCGTACATGATCAGGACGCTCCGCCGGTGCGAGTGGCCGATGTCCAGCAGCCGGTGGTGCAGGTGGCCCCGGTCGGGCGCGAACGGCGACAGTCCGTTGGAGGTGCGCCGGACCACCGCCATGACCAGGTCGAGCAGCGGCAGCACCAGGATGGCGACCGGCACCAGCAGCGGGAGCACCACGGGGAAACGGTTGATGGTGGTCGAGTCCAGCGGGGTGATGGTGATCATCGTGGAGGCCAGGACCAGGCCGATCAGCATCGCCCCGGTGTCGCCCATGAAGATCTTCGCCGGATGGAAGTTGTGCGGCAGGAAGCCGAGGCACACCCCGATGAGCACCGAAGTGATCACCGCCGTGATGTTGATGCTGGTGTTGCCGTAGTCCTTCGACAGGATGATGGAGTAGGTCCAGGTGGCCATGGCGGCGATGCCGACGATCCCGGCCGCCAGCCCGTCCAGCCCGTCGACGAAGTTCACCGCGTTGATCATCACGACCACGACCATGATCGTTATCAGCGGGCCGAGCGTGGAGTCGAGACTGACCTGCCCGCCCAGCGCGGTGGGCATGGGCAACCAGGGCAGGCTGACGCCGTAGGCCACCATGATGGCCGCGGCGCCGATCTGCCCGGCCAGCTTGACCAGGGCGCTCATCCCCAGCCAGTCGTCCAGGAAGCCGGTCAGCGTGATCAGCCCCCCCGCCGCGATCAGCGCGATCGCGGTGTTCCCGTCGGCGAAGCCGCCCTCGGCCAGCTTGCCCCCGGCGTACGGCAGGCGACCGGCCACCAGCAGGCCGGCCACCAGCCCGCCGTACATGGCCAGGCCGCCGAGCCGGGGCGTCGGGATCGTGTGCACGTCCCTGTCACGGACCTCCGGCATCGCGCCGATGCGGATGGCGAAAACGCGGACCAGCGGGACCAGAAGGTAGGTCACCGCTGCCGCGACCAGTGCCATGAGTAGGTATTCGCGCACGGACCT
This sequence comes from Streptosporangium sp. NPDC006007, assembly GCF_040614315.1. NCBI lineage: Bacteria > Bacillati > Actinomycetota > Actinomycetes > Streptosporangiales > Streptosporangiaceae > Streptosporangium > Streptosporangium sp. NPDC006007. The sequence goes on from NZ_JBEXUG010000013.1 coordinate 153,600, forward strand.
AGTTTCGCTGATAGGTCGGCCAACTGTGACCAAAAAACAACACAGAACGCCTCATACTTCCCTGGGATATACCTGATGACCCCGCGCCAGCTCCCGCGCCCGTTCCATGGTTTCTCCCACTGTGTCGGGGTTGCGGATGACTCGCGCGATCATGGAGGCCACCTCCTTCATCTCCTCACCCCCCATCCCCTGGGTCGTGACACAGGGGGTGCCGACCCGGATCCCCGACGTCACCGTGGGCGGCTCGGGGTCGTAGGGGATCGCGTTGCGGTTGAGTGTGATCCCGGCGGCGGCGCACCGCTGCTCGGCCGCCGCGCCGGACACCCCGGTGGCCCGCAGGTCGATCAGGGCCAGATGACTGTCCGTACCCCCGGAGACGGGTCGCATGCCCTCCGCGGCCAGCGCGTCGGCCAGCACCTGAGCGTTGGCCACCACCCGGTGCGCGTACCCGGCGAACTCCGGCCGGAGGGCCTCACCGAACGCCACCGCCTTGGCCGCCACCGCGTGCATGAGCGGCCCGCCCTGGACGAACGGGAAGACCGCCCGATCGACCCTGGCCGCCAGCTCCGCCGTGCACATGATGCCGCCGCCTCTCGGACCGCGCAGCGCCTTGTGCGTGGTGAAGGTCGCCACGTCGGCGTACGGCACGGCGGACGGCAGGGCGCCCCCGGCCATCAGCCCGACGGTGTGCGCGATGTCGGCGAGCAGCCAGGCGCCCACCTCGTCGGCGATTCCCCGGAAGGCTAGGAAGTCGATCTTCCGGGGGTAGGCGGTGGCACCACAGATGATCATTTTGGGCTGGTGGCGGAGCGCCAGCTCCCTGACCTCGTCGTAGTCGATCAGCTCGGTGTCCCTGCGCACGCCGTACGCGACGACGTCGAACCACCGGCCGGAGAAGTTGACCTTGGAGCCGTGGGTGAGGTGTCCACCGTGGGAGAGCGCCATGGCCAGCACGGTGTCGCCCGGCTGGAGCAGCGCGGCGTAGGCGGCCATGTTGGCCGAGGCGCCGGAATGGGGCTGCACGTTGACGTGCTCCGCGCCGAACAGCCGCCTGGCCCGGTCGACGGCGAGGTTCTCGGCCCGGTCGACGACCTCGCAGCCGGCGTAGTAGCGCCTGCCGGGATACCCCTCGGCGTACTTGTTGGTGAGCGTCGATCCGAGCGCGGCGAGCACGGCGGGCGAGGCGAAGTTCTCGCTCGCGATGAGCTGGACGCCGTCACGGAGCCGGTCGAGCTCGTCCACCAGGACCTGCGCGACCTCCGGATCCCGCTGCTGCAGGAGGCCGAAGTCGGGCCCGTAGTACGGCTCAGCACCCATGACTCACATCCCGGGGATGACGACTCACCTCACTGTATGCCCGGATGCCTCATTTTCCCACGTCAATTGGGCGTTTCTCAGATGAGGAACGTCTCACCGGAAAAGGTCTTTCTCAGGAGAACGCGTGCGGAGCCCCCGCGTTGACCGGCACCCATCGGGGGGTGTCGGCCGCCTGATCGCTGATCGAGGTGAGGACGGCCTGGCGGTAGAGGCCGAGGCGGGTACGCCACTCCGTCATGTCCTCCACGTAGCGTCCCGAGACAGGGGCGTCCCAGACGTCCCTGCTCCTGGCCAGCCGGTAGGCCTTGTCGAGGGTGGCGGTCAGGGTGTCCAGCGCGGGAAGAACCTGCCGCCACATCATCACCAGGCGCTGGTACTCGGGGTTGAACTCCCACGAGGTGACCGCGTCGGCGGAGAGCGGGCCGGGGGCCGCCGACGCCGGAGGGGTCTCCCCCGGCCGCAACGGCTGCGGGGCAGGCGGATCCACGAACATCACAGGCTCCTCACTCCGTCCCACCGGACCGGCCGCCACCGGATGGCGGGGCCGACCGCGGCGGATCTCCCGAATCCACGTCGTCCGCCGCGTCGCCGGAACCGGCGTCCGCGGTGGACCACACGCCCTCGTCTCCCGTCTCCCCCGCACGGAGCGGTACGTCCGGACCATCCGGCGGTCCGGCCCGGTACCCGCTGTCGGCGAACGCCCCGGACGCGTCGGGACTCACCGGGCCCGCCTGAGCCGAGCCGGCGTCGCCGTCCTCCGCCCACTGGGTGAGCACTCCCTCGGCCGTGCCGCCGGTGACGTGCGTGCCACCGGTGACGTGCGTCCCCGTCGAATGGGTGCCGCCCGAGTGCGTCCCCGTGGAATGCGTCCCCCCCGAGTGGGTGCCGGTGTCGTCGAAGGGGGTGCCGACGAGCGGGGATACGGTCTCGCCGCCCGTGCCCGGCGGCCGGCCGCCCTGGTCGAGGGCGGGTTCGGCGGTGTCGGGCACCGGGAAGGCGGGCTTGACCGACTTCAGCGCCTCGTTGGGTTCGACCTGGCCCGGCCGGTCGGATCCCGCGCCGTCGACGCCGGAGCCCCCGCCGGTCAGGGGGTCGGCCGAGGTCGCGGCCGAGGGGTCGTCCAGCAGCGGGAGGTCCTCGACGTGCTTCAGCAACTCGCCGACCTCGGCCGCGCTGGGCGAGTCGAGCGGGATCTGCAGCATCTTCACCCCGTGCACATCCACGACCTGCGGGCGCGGCCCGCCGGTCTGGTCGATGTCGTCGGGGTGGTCCTTCCGGAAGGTGTCCAGGATCTCGATCTTGCCGTCGCCCCGGGGAGACGTCTCGTCGCCCTTGGAGCCGGTGTCCCCCCTGAGGTCGGCGTCCTTGAGGTCGGCGTCGACCTTGGCGGAGGATTGCCCCTTGGCGTCGGTGTCCTTCCCCTGCCCCCCGGAGTCGGAGCCGGAGTGCCCGTCCCGGGGCGAGCGCTCGTCGCCCTTGGAACCGGCGTCCCCCTTGGGGTCGGCGTCGTTCCTGGCGGAGGGGTGCGCCTTGGCGTCGGTGTCCTTCCCCGAGCCGCCGGAGTCGGCGCCCCGGTCCTTCGACCCGTCGGAGCCGGAGTGGCCGTCCCTGGGAGACGTCTCCTCCCCCTTGGAGCCGTTCTCCGGCTTGGAGTCGGGCTTCGGGTCGGATCCGGTGTCGGGCTTCGCGTCCGGCTGGGAGTGGGGCTTCCGATCGTCTTCCGGGGTGTTGCCCGACGACTGCCCCCCGCCCTGCTGACCACCGTCGTGCTGACCGCCGGCCTCCGGCCGGACGGCGGGTTTGAGATCCTCGGCCTTCGGCGTGTCCGGCCTGGCCCCGGAGTCGTGCGACGTCTCGGTTTTGGGCGTCTCCGTCTTCGACGCCTCGCCCCGCGCGTCCGCCACCTTGGGCGTCTCCGCCTTGGCGGCCCCGTCCTTGGTCTCCTCGGCCTGGGGGGCCTCGCCCCGCGCGTCGGCGACCTTGGGCGTCTCGGCCTTCGGCTCCCCGAGTTTGGCCCCCGGCTGGGACGCGCCCTCCTGCCTGACCTTCCTCTCCAGGAGCTCCACCCGGGAGGAGACGTCGCGGACCATCTCCTCGCACGCGTCGGCGACCTGGGACGGCCGGTGGGTGGACTGCGAGGACAGACCCGCCGCGCTCATCAGCCGGGCGACCCGGCCCTCGGCGGTTCTCATCTGCTCCGCCGCCTGTCGCACCTCGGACAGCAGATCACGGACCAGCTTGGGGTCCATTCCGTCTAACTTGCCCATGGACGTCTCCCGGATGTGTCGGCCACCTCACGGTACCGGTGGGACAGCCGCGCGTCACGACGATAATTCAGACGATGTGACTCCTCCGCTCCCTGAAGGGAGCGGCTTCTCGCTAAGCCGCCTGCGTAGCCCGGCGAAGGGCAAGCCCTGCCCTGAGGATGTTGATCGCCGCGTTGGCGTCGGCGTGCGCGGTGTGCCCGCACGCCGTACAGACGAACGAGGCCTGGGTGAGGCGGTTCTCCTTCGCCACATGCCCGCAGCGCGGGCAGGTGCGGGAGGTGTGGGCGGGGTTCAC